>CAZJYM010000001.1:0-7593 GCA_964550245.1 uncultured Blautia sp.
TATCAATATGAGTTATCAAACGACTCCAGCTTGTATTTTAGCAGACAAGATTTAAGCACTCCTTCTGCATACATTTACACAATAGATGACTCCAGAAATCAAACTGATTTAAAGAAGTAGTTTTCAGTGTTAGCTTATAGGGCTTAAATGGTATTTAAAAGCCAGCATTCTAGTTCCTGGTTTTTTCCATGAGCAAGCTATTGTTCTTATGTTTCTTTCCTTATATCAGTATTTCTTCTCTTCTCATCAAGGCTAATCTTTTCTCATAAATCTATTTATGTATTTCATTAGGGCATATCCAATTCAATAATTACGTTCATATAAATCAAATACCAATTCATTTTTTATAAAATGTTCATACAAAATTAAAAATATTATCCTTCTACTTCATTCTTTGCATTTACATAAATCATTTTTATAGAGCTATATTTATTTCCTCTTATTATCATATATATCTTTCTCCATCATTTTTCCATTGCTGTTTCATTCTCCCTCGAATTCCTGTAGCACAGGGTAATACCGCCCCTGTCATCCGTTATTCTCTTTTTAAACATAACTATAAAATATCCCTCAATCTATTTAAAATCTTTCTCTCCTTAGTGTCAAAACTTCTCCCCAATTTCAATCCTCCCTGTGCTGACCCGCCGGGACTGCGAGGTTGATTTCACTCTAAACCCGCACAAATACTGGTTTGATTCCCCTGGTGAATTATCTCGCAATGCTCTCACCGAATATCTGGCACAGTCCGTTCACCGCTTCTTCCGCCATTTTCTACTCTATGTGTCCCCTGGCTATTTCTTCCATTTTTATGTTCTTTTATTGTGTTTTTCACTGCTATCCAGTCTCATATATATGTCCACCGCTTAATTCCGTATCTTTTCTTAAGTGTTCTTCTTTTTATATATAGCATATTGACATCGTATTATATGGAATTATTCTGCCCTGTAAGCTTCATTTATAACTCCCATTTGATATCTGCAACACTTGTTTCCACTGTTTTTTCATTATCATCGTCACCACAACCCTTCCCCCATCAAAAAAAGCGGAACCCTCCGGCTCCGCTTTTTGCTCTCACTTTTACATCTTATCTCAGAGCATCCTTCATGCTCTTTACGTACTCCTTCACATAGGGCACGCAGTCCTTTCCATGAGCGGCACAGATCTTCACAATGGCGCTTCCCACAATCACTCCGTCTGACACAGCCGCCATGGTTTTGGCCTGCTCCGGGGTGGAGATGCCAAAGCCCACGGCACAGGGGATGTCCTTTTCCTTCTTTACCAGGGATACCATGGCTCCGATGTCCGTGGTGATTTTACTGCGCACTCCGGTCACTCCCAGGGAGGAGACGCAGTACACAAATCCGCTGGCCTCCCGGGCGATCTGGGCAATCCTCTCATGGGAGGTGGGAGCGATGAGGGAGATCAGTTCCATCCCGTACTTTTTGCAGGTGGGATCAAAGTCGCTCTTTTCCTCAAAGGGCACATCGGGAAGGATCAGTCCGTCCATGCCCAGCTGGGAGGCAGTCTTTACAAAGCGCTCCGTGCCGTAAGAGAAAACCACGTTGGCATAGGTCATAAACACCATGGGGATCTGGCTGTGTGAACGGATATGGCTGACCATATCAAAGATCTTATCGGTGGTCACCCCTCCGGAGAGAGCCCGCACGTTGGCCTCCTGAATCACCGGTCCCTCTGCGGTGGGATCCGAGAAGGGGATTCCCAGCTCAATCAGGTCCGCTCCCGCTTCCTCCATGGCGTACACCAGCTGTTCCGTCACCTCCAGGGAGGGATCCCCGCTGGTGATAAAGGGAATAAAGGCCTTGCCCTTTTCAAAGGCCTGATGAATTCTACTCATGAAGATCCTCCCCTCTGTACCTGGCGATCGCCGCTACATCCTTGTCTCCTCTGCCGGAGATGGTGATCACCATGATCTGGTCCCGGCTCATGGACGGGGCGATTTTCCTGGCATAGGCCACCGCATGGGCGCTTTCAACGGCGGGAATGATTCCCTCTATCCTGGAGAGATACTCAAAGGCCTCTACAGCCTCCTCATCCGTTATCGGCACATACTCCGCCCTTCCGATATCGTAGAGATGGGCATGTTCGGGACCGATGCCCGGGTAATCCAGTCCTGCGGAGATGGAGTATACCGGGGCGATCTGTCCGTACTCATCCTGACAGAAGTAGGACTTCATGCCGTGGAAGATCCCCAGTTTCCCGGTAGCAATGGTAGCTGCCGTCTCAGCGGTGTTCACTCCTCTTCCGGCAGCCTCACAGCCGATCAGCCGCACCTGGGGATCATCGATGAAGTGATAGAAGGATCCCATGGCATTGGAGCCTCCTCCCACACAGGCCAGCACCGCATCCGGAAGCCTGCCCTCCTTTTCCAGCAGCTGAGATTTAATCTCTCTTGAGATCACCGCCTGGAAATCCCGCACGATGGTGGGGAAGGGATGGGGTCCCATGACGGATCCCAGCACATAGTGGGTATCCGAGATACGGCTGGTCCACTCCCGCATGGTCTCGGAAACAGCATCCTTTAAGGTGGCAGTACCGGTGGTCACCGGGTGAACCTTGGCCCCTAAGAGGCGCATTCTGTACACGTTCAGGGCCTGGCGCTCGGTATCTTCCTTTCCCATGAAGATCTCGCACTCCATGCCCATCAGGGCTGCCACGGTAGCGGTGGCTACACCGTGCTGACCGGCGCCGGTCTCGGCAATGACTCTGGTCTTGCCCATCTTTTTGGCCAGAAGGACCTGTCCCAGCACGTTGTTGATCTTGTGGGAGCCGGTGTGATTTAAATCCTCCCGCTTGAGATAGATTTTGGCTCCTCCCAGATCCTCCGTCATGTGGGCGGCGTAGTAAAGCCTTGAGGGCCTTCCCGCGTATTCATTGAAGAGTTCCGTCAGTTCCCGGTTAAACTCGGGATCATCTTTGTAATGAAGATACGCCTCCTCCAGCTCCAGCACCGCATTCATCAGGGTTTCCGGAATGTACTGGCCTCCGTGTATCCCAAATCTTCCTCTAGACATTCTCCTTCTCCTTACCTGTCTCCTGCGGGATTGCCCGCAGTATCTCCATCACCTTGCGGATCTTTTCCGGATCCTTTCTCCGGTCCGTCTCCAGGCTGCTGCTCAAATCCACGCCCCAGGGATGCAGCCGCCGGACGGCATCGGAGAGGTTTTCCGCACTCAGGCCTCCCGCCAGAAAGTAAGGGCGGGAGATGGGCGGAATCAGATCCCAGTCAAAGGTCTTTCCCGTTCCCTTTCCCTGATCCAGCAGGATCAGATCCGCGCTGCTTTGAAGGGCTTCCTGCGCATCCTCCCTTTGCCGGATGACAAAAGCCTTGATAAGAGGCTTGTCCGTCTGCTCCTTTAAGCTTTGTATATAGGATTCATCCTCCCGGCCGTGAAGCTGGGCGGCGGCTATGACTCCCTCATTAAGAAGGGATAAAACCAGCTCTGTGGGGGCATTGACAAAGACCCCCACCGGTTTTACCTCCGGGGAGACATACCTTACCAGCTCCCGCAGGGTATCCCTGGAGATGCTGCGAAAGCTCTTTGGATACTCCACGATAAACCCGCAGTAGTCCGGCTTCACCTCGTTGATGATTTCAATGTCCTCCCGGGTTCGAAGACCGCAGATCTTTACCCGCACTCTCTCTTTACTCATGGGGTCTCCCTTCTCAGGGGATCCAGGCTTTCCAGGACAGCCTTCTTATCCGGGCTTCTCATCAGAGTCTCCCCGATTAACACCGCATCCACCCCGTTTTCATAGAGCAGGGCCACATCCTCCCCGGTTTTAATCCCGCTCTCGGAGACAAAGGCCGCCTCCTGGGGTACCAGAGACCGAAGCCGCAGGCTGTTTCCCATGTCCACCGTAAAGGTGCGCAGATCCCGGTTGTTGACTCCCACGATCCTGGCACCGGCATTTAAGGCTCTCTCCACTTCCCGTTCATCATGGGCCTCCACCAGGGCATCCATGCCCAGTTCTTCCGCCAGAAGCCGGTATTCTTTCAGTTCCTCATCCTTCAGGATGGCACAGATTAAAAGAACCGCCGAGGCTCCCAGGGCACAGGCCTGGTAAATCATGTATTCATCCACCGTGAAGTCTTTTCTCAGCACCGGGATGGATACTTTCTCCACGATCTCCTTCAGGTACTGATCGGATCCCTGAAAGTAAAAGGGCTCCGTAAGACAGGAGATGGCCGAAGCCCCGGCCTCCTCATACTCCTCAGCGATCTGCAGATAAGGGAAATCCCTGGCTATAAGCCCTTTGGAGGGGGAGGCCTTCTTTACTTCGCAGATAAAGGACATGCCCGGTTTTTTCAGAGCTTCCAGAAAAGAGGGATGTTTTTTCCTTTCCTTAGCCTGGACCTGTTCCTTTAAAAGGGAGAGGGGAAGGCTCTCCTTCTCCCTTTCAATCCTCTCCCTGGTCTTTCCTGCGATTTCCTCCAGTATGTTCATGCTCTCTCCCATCAGCGGTTGGATTCCTGTATGAATTCCTCCAGCTTCTTCGCAGCAGCACCGCTGTCCAGAATACTCTCTGCCAGCCTGACGCCTTCCTGGATGCTTCCCGCCTTGCCGGCGATATAGAGGGCGGCTCCCGCATTCAGACATACGGCATGCCTTCTGGCTCCCTGATCGGCTCCGGTAAGAATGTCCCTGGTGATCTTTGCATTCTCCTCCGGGGTTCCTCCAACCAGTTCCTCTTTGCTGCATCTTTCATAGCCGAACTGCTCCGGTGTAATTTCATAAGGATGGAAGGATCCGTCCCTGATCTCACAGACAGAGGTGGGAGCGCTCATGGAGATCTCATCCAGCTTGTCCTGTCCGTAGACCACCATGCCCCGGACAACCCCCAGGTTGGCCATGACCTGAGCCAGAGGCTCCACCAAAGCCTGATCATAGACGCCCATAAGCTCCATGTTTGCACCGGCGGGATTGCTCAAGGGCCCCAGGATGTTGAAGACGGTGCGGATTCCCAGTTCCTTGCGGATGGGAGCCACATACTTCATGGCCACATGGTAGTTCTGGGCAAAGAGGAAGCAGATGTTGATCTTGTTTAAGATCTCCGTGCTTCTCTCCGGGGGAACCGTGATCTTTACACCCAGAGCTTCCAGCACATCCGCTGCCCCGGATTTGGAAGAAGCTGCCCGGTTTCCGTGTTTGGCCACCGGTACGCCTCCCGCCGCAATCACCAGGGCGGAGGTGGTGGAGATGTTAAAGGAGTTGGCTCCGTCTCCTCCGGTGCCCACGATCTCCAGCACGTCCATGTCGTGAAGAAGCTTCACACAGTGGGCCCGCATGCCCGCTGCGGATCCGGTGATCTCATCGATGGTCTCCCCCTTCATGGCCAGAGCCGTCAGATAGGAAGACATCTGGACCGGTGTGGCCTCCCCGCCCATAATCTCGTCCATCACGGACCGGGCTTCCTCGTAGGACAGATCTTCTCTCTTTGCCAGTTTTAAGATTGCTTCTCTGATCATCTTTCATTTCCTCCTTTTTTACTGCGCTTTCCAGGGACTTTCATACTCCCTGCAGATTCTGATAAAGTTTTTTGCCAGGATGTTTCCGTCCGGCGTCAGCACCGATTCCGGGTGAAACTGAAGACCATATACGGGGAACTCCCGGTGCTCCACGCCCATCACCTCTCCGTCATCACAGAGGGCATTGATCTTCAGGCACTCCGGCAGGGTCTCCCGCACCAGGGAGAGGGAATGGTACCTGGCTGCCAGGAAGGAATCCCCCATTCCTTCGTAGATGGGAGTCTGTTCCACCACCCGGATCTGCCGGGCCTTGCCGTGCATGAGCTCTTTCGCATAAGAGACGGTGCCCCCGAAGGCCTCACAGATGGCCTGGTGTCCCAGACACACCCCCAGGATGGGAATCTTACCGGAAAAATGCCGGACCGCCTCGATGCAGATCCCCGCATCTGCCGGATGACCCGGACCCGGTGATAAAACCAGGGCTTCCGGTCTCATCTCCTCGATCTGATCCAGGGTGACCGCATCGTTTCGCATCACCCGGATGTCCGGCTCCACCGCCCCCAGGAGCTGATACAGGTTGTAGGCAAAACTGTCATAATTGTCAATCAGCAAGATCATTCCAATCCCTCCTCAGACTGCTGGATGGCGTTTACCACCGCCCTGGCCTTATTGAGACACTCCTCAAACTCCCTTTCCGGTACGCTGTCCGCTACGATGCCGGCACCGGAGCGGATGCAGATGGAACCGTTCTTCTTGTACACCAGCCGGATGGCAATGCAGGTGTCCAGGTTTCCGGCGAAGTCCAGGTACCCGATGGCTCCCCCGTACACGCCTCTTTTACTTTGCTCCAGCTCCTCGATGATCTCGCAGGCCCGGAACTTGGGAGCCCCGGAGAGAGTTCCCGCCGGCAGGATGGCGTCCACCGCATCCACCGCGTCCTTTCCCTCCCGGAGAATTCCCGTCACCGTGCTGCCCAGATGCATCACATGGGAGAATCTCTCCACGCCCAGGTACTTCTCCACCTTCACCGAGCCGATGACGCTGATCTTTCCCATGTCGTTTCTTCCCAGGTCTACAAGCATGTTGTGCTCGGAGAGTTCCTTTTCATCCTGGAGAAGATCCCGCTCCAGGGCCAGGTCTTCCTCCCTGGTCTTCCCCCTGGGCCGGGTACCGGCCAGGGGGAAGGTGCGAAGAATCCCGTTTTCCAGCTTCACCAGTGTTTCCGGGGAAGCCCCGGAAAGCTCGATGTCATCGCTGGAGAAGTAAAACATGTAGGGGGAAGGGTTGGTGGCCCGAAGAACCCGGTAGGCATCAAACAGGCTTCCCTCCGCATCCGCCCGCATGGGATTGGAGAGCACCACCTGAAAGATGTCCCCCTCATGGATGTAGCGGCGGGCCTTTTCCACCATCTCACAGTACCGCTCTTTGGAGAACTGGTGGGTGATGGGGGAGGTAAGCTTCAGAGGCGGAAACTGCTTCTTTTTCCCCTCCCGGATCAGATCTGCCATCTCCTGCAGTTTCTTTTCGGCCTTTTCATAAGAAGCTTCCAGATCATCGGTCATCACCCCGGTGATCAGAAGCACCTTCTGCCGGTAGTGGTCAAAGGCGATCACCTGATCAAAGAGCATCAGATCCATGTCCCGGAAATCCTGCTGTTCATGGTCCTTTAACACCAGTCTGGGCTCGCTGTACTTGATGTAGTCGTAGGAAAAATATCCCACCAGTCCCCCGGTAAAGGGAGGCATGCCCTCTAATACCGGGCTTTTATACCGGGCCAGGATCTGCCGCAGAGCCTCCCCGGGATGAGAAACCTGGCGGACAATCTCCTCCGTGCAGTCCTCTCCCTCCATGCGGCGGACCCGCAAGAGTCCGTCCGTACAGGTGACCTCCAGAGCCGGCTGATATCCCAGGAAGGAATACCGGCCCCACACCTCCATCTGGCTGGCGCTCTCCAGAAGGTAGCAGTGTCTGCTGGCCTCCCGCAGGACTCTCATCACTTCCACCGGAGTGTACCGGTCCGCATACAGTTCCCGGCACACGGGAATCCGCCTGTACTCCCCCGTGGCAGACAGCTGCCGAATGGTTTCCAACGATGGATACATACA
>CAZJYM010000001.1:7693-38310 GCA_964550245.1 uncultured Blautia sp.
GCCTGCCGGCTGGTTTCTGTGCAGAATGTCACGCCGCCTCCGGCGGCATGGCCTTTTGACTTCTTATCAGCATAAAAAAATCCCTGACAGAGTTCTCTTCTCTGTCAGGGACGAGTAAACTTCACCCGCGGTGCCACCCTGATTCACGGTTTAGCCGTGCTCTTCGCGAAATACAGACATATTTCCGGCAACTGACGTATGCCCCCACGTCGCAGGATACTTGGGATTTCCCTTTCACTGCGCCCTCCGCGGCCCATTTGGCAGACTGCATTCCGGCCCGGCTCTCACCTTCCCGGACTCTCTGTGCGTGCATCTTCTGCTTTGATCCCCGCTTCATCGGTTTTCATATGAATCTTTCCATGGATAAAGGTATCATACTTTATCTTCCTTGTCAACCGGGAAGCTGCATGACTTTTTCCAAAGCTTTCTGACAGTTGATGATCAGTGTCTTTCATCCGAGGAAAAAACCTCACAGAACCTGCAGGCAAAGGAGGGATTTTCTCTTCCCATGTACAGGTGGGAGAGATCCCCCACCTTTCTGGCCCGGAACCAGGCAGTGCCCTGCTGCCTCTCTTCCGTGATCAGCTCGGTAACGGAGGATGGCATCAGAGCCAGGCTGTGCCAGAGCACAAAGGGGGATACGTTCCAGAGGTGAGAGAGCATGGCGCAGATCACCCCGAAGTGACAGAAGAAGGTGATGGTCTCCCGGTTTTCCCTCTCCACCCGGTAGGTCAGATTCTCCCGCACGTATCCGTGATCAGCGAGCACCTGATCCAGATTTCCCGTCACCCAGTCGTAGACGCTGTTTAAGTTTCCGCATCCGGCTGCCGGGGAGTTTCTCCACTCCGTGGGGGAATAGTATTCCGGATGGGCGGACATGTAGGAGGGAAGCATGTCCCAGACCACGCCCCGGTTGGTATACCGGTCCCCTTCCTTGCCCGCATCCGGGTAGGCTTTTGCCAGTTCCGGATCGGCATTGATGTCCATCTCCACAAAGAACTCATGAAGCCACTCTCCTACTTTGGCTGTCTTTCCCGTTTTCTTCAGACAGTAGGCGGCGGTATCCTGGGCTCTTCCCCAGGGGGACATCCAGCACTCTCCCAGATCCAGATCCGCTGCCGTCTCTCCCAGAAGGGCGGCCTCCCTATGTCCCTTTTCCGTCAGAGAGTCCCGGGCGTAATCCGGATCTGCGTGTCGAATAAAAAGAAGTCTCATATCCCCTCCTAGATAAACAGATTGAAAAGCCCCAGAACAAACCCGATCAGCGCTCCCAGGTTGACAATCGTCTTCAGCTCATGCTCCATGACGGACATGACCAGGTTCTCCACCTCCATCACATCCATCTGCTGAATCTTCTCCTCTACCATCCTGGCGACCGGAAACTTCTCGGCGATGGAATCCGCAAATTTCCCCACACAGGTGCGGTAGGCCCTGCGGATCATCTCCTTGATGGCTTCCTCCCGGTCCGAGAGCTTTTCCCAGATCTCCGAGAGGTTCTTCTCCTCCAGGGAGGTGATCTCCTTATTCAGAAAGGAGTCGATGTATCCCGGCAGGTGTTCCTGGATAAAGGCCTCCCCGTAGTTTCCGATCTCCCCGGAGATGGTCTCCACCAGCCGGTCGTTTAAAAACATGGCAAACATGGTGCCGTCCAGCTTTTCATGGATCACCCTTCTGGCTTCCCCGGAGATAAGCTCTCCCGGGGAGAGATCCATCACCGCCTCCATGGCCTTGTCAGAGATGGACTCTTCCAGAGAAGTCTTTCCCTTCTCATAAGTTTCCTCCCCGGTGATGGATACGATGGCTCCCTTTACGGTCTCCTCCCGGTCCAGGTATTTTTTCACTTCCCCAAAGATCATTTCCGAGACGGAAGTTTCCATGGATTCCGACAGCAGAAGCCCGGAGATGTCATCCCGGGTGAGGAGGGAGTTTCCCACCGCCCTGCCGGCGGCAGCCGCCAGGGCGTTCTTTCTCCTGGGAATCAGCCCCGGGGTAAAGGGAAGGGTGAATCTTCCGATTTTGACCTCCTTCAGGGGACGAAACAGCATCTTCACCGCGATAAAGTTAGTAAAATACCCGATCAGGGCTCCGATTAAGGGGCCGCTGATCAGGTGCAAAATGTCCATAAAGTCCAATCTATGTTCCTCCAATACAGGATAAGGCCGGTTTCCCTGTCGGGAAACCGGCCGACATGTGTTTCAGGATCGTTTTTCCTTAAATTTCCTCTTGTACTCATACATGGAGCGGTCCACACCCTGCATGATCTGATCCAGGGAGGAATCATTCTTCTCCCCGTCGATCAGGGTGATGCCGTAGCTGAAGCTTACCGGATAGTCCTTCCGGTTCTCCAGACGGAAACAGTACCGGGCATCCTCCAGCTTTTTCTCCGTGGTCTGCTCCAGTCTGCCCTCCAGGATCAGGGCAAACTCGTCTCCCCCTACCCGGGCCAGCACATCCCCTCTCCGGAAATGCTTCTGGATGAGCTCTACAAAGCTTCGTATGTAGCAGTCTCCCTCCAGGTGGCCGTAGCGGTCGTTGACGTATTTCAGGCCGTCCAGATCCAGGTAGCACAGGGTGACGGTTTTCTTCTCCTGCAGCACGTTTTCCATGTATTCCATGAAAAACCGCCGGTTGCGGATCCCTAAAGCCGCATCGTAGTAGGCCTTGTTCTCCAGCTGATCCATCTCCTGGCGTTCCCGGGTCATGTCGGATACCATGTGCACGTAGGAGTAGCGTCCTCTCCACTCTACCGGGAAGGATGTAACCCGGTAGGAGTTCTCATGCTCATCCTCAAACTCCCAGTTCCCCTGGGTTTCCCCGGTCCAGGAGAGAATCTCCTGCTGGAAATGGAGCTGCCGGCGGCAGCGGTTGCACTGCCCCGTATTGCCCTCTCCCCCGTCCTCATCGTTCTTGTTGCAGTAGACCACGCTCTTCGTCTCCGCATCCACCACCAGTACCCACTCGTTGCGCTTTCTGGTCATCTCCACCAGCAGTTCGTTGTAGGAACGGATCACTTCCGCCCGGGAGTGAACTTTCTGAGACTCCAGTTCCAGCCGGGTCTCCCGGTCCTGCAGCTGGGAGGTCATGGTGTTAAAAGCCTCTGAAAAGTCCCCCAGAAAGGATACCCGCTGGGAGTAATCCCCGGCAGCCACCTGCCCGGCCTGCCAGGCCAGGTGGTTTAAGTTGGCGTGCAGATTTTTCAGGCTGTCGCAAAAGAGGTTGTCACGGGAGGGAAAATCCCGGGAGAGATTCCCCTGGGAGAGGTCATGGGCATACTCCCTCATCTCCTCCAGGGAGTTCTGGAGGATTTCCAGGTACCGGCCCAGTTCCCGAAAGGAGGGATCCAGGGTGTCCAGATCCGGCTTTTTGATGTTTTTATCATAGAGAATACTCTTCAGGTATTCCAGGAGAATGTTGTAATTTCTCTCATCCATGGCCAATCCCTAATCCGTACCCTGCGCCTGAAAACGGCATACCCGGTCTCCCGCGGCCCAGCAGTTGATCTCCCGCACGGTGCATTTCTCCCCTGAATAGGCGCTTAACACCCCGGTTAGAAAACCCTCGTCGAAGCAGCACACGTTCTCCCCCAGAATGGGAAGACCGGAACAGTCCGCATCCTCCGCCACGGTAAGAACCAGCAGGCCCTTCGAAGAGTCCATGCTTTCAATGCGCAGAATCCCCATCTTCATCTCCTCCATGCGGCGCTGAAGCTGGGCCGCAAAGGGACCGAAGGGCAGGGAGGCATCCAGGAAATGCCGGACAAAATACTCTCCCGCCCGGTATCCCGCCCTGCGGAAAAGCCGGGCCTGTTCATCCGCTCCCAGCTCCTCCCGCAGTTCCTGCAGAAGGGAGTACTCCATCAGCCGGTATACGATGACCGGCACTTCCTCCCCCATGTTTGACCTGCCGTTTTCCACGATCTTCAGATAGTCATCCAGAGTCAGGTCCTCCTCACTCCGGAAAAATCCTTCATTCATCCCGTTTCTTCTCCCTGCCGGCCTCCGGCCGGCAGCTTCATTGTAACATAACCCCCTTGTGGATACAAGAAAAAAACAAATTTCACAAAAAAAGGCAGATTGCCTTACAGGCATGGAGGCATTATAATACTCCTGAGAAAGGAGGGGATTTCTGTGAAGTTTATTTACCCGGCCGTCTTTCGCAAGAAAGCGGATGGGACCTACTGGGGATATTTCCCGGATCTGGCCTGCTGCGAGGGAGAAGGGGACACCCTGGATGAGGCCATAGAGAGAGCCCACGATGCGGCCACCGACTGGATCTCCCTGGAGCTCTCCGAGGAGGGGGAACTGCCCACCATCAGCGACAGGGAGGACATGGATCTGAAGGAAGGGGACATTGTGCGGAACATATCCGTAAACATCCGCTTCTATGAGGGATGGGACGAATGAAAAAAGACCGGCTGGAGTTTCCCCCTGCCGGTCTTTTTGCTGTTTACCACACTTTGGAATCCACTGCGGCCCGCTCGATGGAAAGGCCCTTCTTGTAGCGCTCCATAAAGCGCTGGAAGCCTTCCACCCCTTCGGGATTCGGATTTAAGGTGCTGCCTTCGGTTCCCGCAAATACCCTGTTTTTCAGGAAATCATCCAGGGATTCCCCTTCTTTTCTGTCCTTTTTGTAGGCTGCCAGAAGAGCAATGCCCCAGGCGCCTCCCTCTCCGGCGGTGGACATGACGGATACGGGGGTGTTTACCGCATCCGCCAGGATCTGCTGGGCCACGCCCTCTGTCTTAAAGAGACCGCCGTGTCCCAGGAACTTATCCACCTTTACGTTCTCCTCATTCATGAGAATGTCCAGTCCCACCCGCATGGCGCCCAGGCAGGTGTACAGATGGGAACGCATGAAGTTGGCCAGGGTAAAGCTGCTCTCCGGGGAGCGGACAAAGAGGGGACGGCCCTCCTCAAAGCCGGTGATGTGCTCTCCGGAAAAATATCCGTAGGGAAGAAGTCCTCCGCAGTCCGGATCCCCTTCCGCGGCTTTCTTAAATAAAGTCTCAAAGAGATGCCCCGTGTCGATCTGAACCCCCAGGGTATCGGCAAACTCCCGGAAGAGGCCTACCCAGCCGTTGATGTCGGAGGTGCAGTTGTTGGAATGAGCCATGGCCACCAGATCTCCGGCGGGAGTGGTCACCATGTCCAGTTCCCTGTGGGGTTTGGAGAGCTCATGCTCCAGCACGATCATGGCAAAGGCGGAGGTGCCGGCGGATACATTGCCGGTGCGCTTCTCCACGCTGTTGGTGGCCACCATGCCGGTTCCCGCATCTCCTTCCGGCGGACACATGGGGATTCCCGCATGGAGATGTCCGCTCACATCCAGAAGTCTGGCTCCTTCCTCGGTAAGGCATCCCGCATCTTCCCCGGCAACCAGGATCTGCGGCAGAATGTCCACCAGCTTCCATGGGAATCCATAGGGTGCGATGAGTTCCTGGAATTTCTCCACCATATCTTCCCGGTAGCACATCTTTTCCGTATCCACCGGGAACATGCCGGCGCAGTCACCCACGCCCAGTACCTTCTTTCCCGTCAGCTTCCAGTGTACATAGGCCTCCAGGGTGGTCATGTAGGCGATGTCCTTCACATGCTCCTCCCCGTTTAAGATGGCCTGATACAGATGGGCAATGCTCCATCTCTGGGGTATGTTGTACTGGAAAAGTTCGATCAGCTTCTCGGAAGCTTCCCCCGTAATGTTGTTTCTCCAGGTCCGGAAGGGTACCAGCAGTTCCCCCTCCTTATTAAAGGGCATGTATCCGTGCATCATGGCGCTGATGCCGATGGCCCCGATGGTCTCCAGCTCTACCCCGTACTGACGGCGCACATCCTTGGCCAGATCCTGATAGCTTCCCTGAAGTCCCTTCCAGATGTCCTCCAGGCTGTAGGTCCAGATCCCGTTTTCATACCGGTTTTCCCACTCATAGCTTCCGGATGCGATGGGGGCATAGGTGCCGTCCACCAGCACCGCCTTGATCCGGGTAGATCCAAACTCGATGCCCAGAGCGGTATTTCCCTGTAAGATTGCTGTTTTCGCGTCCATTTCCTTTTCAAACCTCCTGTTCTTATTACCAGCGCTCTTTGGTTTATTTTACACCTTTTGCAGGTGGGGATACAAGCGGTTTTTTGAGATTTAAACGTCAAAAGTCTGATTCACCGTTTTTAACAAAAAAACAGATGCAAAAAAGCCCTTCTATGGAAATGCACTTTCCCGCGGGGGGAAGGCACATTTTCATAGAAGGGCCGTCTTAAAACTTCTGGATCCGGGACGGAATCACTCTGATTCCTGTCCTGACTCGGATTCGGCAATGCCGTTGATCATCGCGATAATCTCCTCAGCGGACTTTCCGCTGGCGGTGAAGGCATCCAGAACCTTCCTGTTTTCCTGCTCAAGCTTGGCAGCGTTCAGGACCTTCAGTTCAGCTTTCTTATCCTTTATCTGCTCCTGCAGGGTTTCGATTTCAGCGGTAATCTGGGAAATCTTCTCTTCTACGGGAAGAGAGGCTTTATTCTTGGAACCTTTTGTGCGTGGCATCGAACTCACACTCCTTTATTTTTTATTTTAGATACAGTATAAGGGATAAAATCCAAATATGCAAGAGGATTTTTAAAAAAATTAAAATATTTTTTTGAGGAACCTGGAAAACCATAGTCCAAAAGGATACATTCTACTCCTGAAAGGTTTATCCCCCCTCCTCCTCCCCGAATTTCCTTCCTTATCTAATAAAATCCTCAGGCCCCGAAGGGCCCGAGGAGACGGTATTAATAATTTTCAGCGTGAACCTCAAAGAAACTCTGGGGATGATTGCACACGGGACAGACCTGGGGCGCACTGGTACCCACAACGATATGACCGCAGTTGCGGCATTCCCAGACCTGCACACCGCTCTTCTCAAAAACCTGCCTGGTCTCCACATTCTTTAAGAGGGCACGGTAGCGCTCTTCATGGGTTTTCTCGATGGCGGCCACACCGCGGAAACGGGCGGCAAGTTCGGTAAAGCCCTCTTCCTCCGCATCCCGGGCCATTCTCTCGTACATATCCGTCCACTCTGCGTTTTCCCCTTCGGCGGCATGCAGAAGGTTCTCCGCAGTATCTCCCAGCTGCCCAAGCTCCTTAAACCACAGCTTGGCATGCTCCTTCTCGTTATCTGCTGTCTTTAAAAACAGCGCGGCGATCTGCTCATACCCGGCTTTTTTAGCCACGGACGCGAAATAAGTGTATTTGTTCCTCGCCTGGGATTCCCCCGCAAAGGCTTCCCAGAGGTTTTTCTCCGTCTTTGTTCCGGAATACTTGGACATGGGTTGTTCCTCCTTAAAATATGATAATGAAGGCGCCGGTACCACTTTGACGCCGGGACCGGCTCCCCGCAATTGCTCTCCGGCCCCTGTGCCTCCAACTATAGGCCATCCCGGGGAATCTGTCAATAGAAGATTCGCGCTTTTCACTCAAAAATCACACTGTAGAATGCAACATCAAAAAAATATACAAATCCTCCTCCCCCAAAATTTGACAAACCCCTTCTCCTGTGCTACACTTCCATGGAATCCATGAGGAAATCTCCGTGATTTTGGAATAACCACGGAGTATGCATCATCCGGGGATACCGGATCGGAAGGGAGGAATCGTCACGGAAACGGGAATTTCCAGAGACGCAGCTTTTGAACTGCTGAAAAAATATAACAAAGATCACTTTCACCTGCAGCACGGTCTCACGGTGGAAGGCTGCATGCGCTGGTTCGCCAGGGAACTGGGATATGGCGCGGATGAGGAATTCTGGGGAAATGTGGGCCTTCTCCACGACATAGACTTCGAACTTTATCCCGATCAGCACTGCCTGAAGGCTCCCGAACTTCTCCGGGAGGGAGGAGTCTCCGAGGAAACCATCCATGCGGTATGCAGCCACGGATACGGCATCACGGTGGATATCAAACCGGAACACGAGATGGAAAAGGTGCTCTTTGCCGTGGATGAGCTCACCGGGCTGGTATGGGCGGCAGCCCTGATCCGTCCCTCCAAAAGCGTCCAGGACATGGAGGTAAAATCCCTGAAGAAGAAATTTAAGTCTCCGGCCTTTGCCGCCGGCTGCTCCCGGGAGGTGATCCAGAAGGGAGCGGACATGCTGGGCTGGGATCTGACGGATCTGATGGAAAAGACCATACTGGCCATGCGCTCCTGTGAGGCTTCCGTTCAGGAAGAGATGAAGAAACTGGAAGCAAATGAGTAAGAAATGAAAACCCCGGGACCTGCGGTCCCGGGGTTTTAGAATGATCTTGACAGGCAAGAGAAAAGAATAGACAATAGAAGCGTTTTATAAGGAGGTACCCCACATGCAGAATTCATCCGACCTGCAGTCGCTGCTGCGTTCCCTTAACCGAAAGAGCTATCCGGCCTATAAATCCTTAAAGGGAGCCTACCAGTTTGACCGTTATGTTCTCTCCATCGATCACGTGCAGGGAGATCCCTTTGCCTCTCCTTCCCATGTCAGTGTCCGGATCTCCCACAAAGATGCGGCCTTTCCGCCCCGGTACTGGCAGAATCCCGTCACCCGGGACACCCTTTGCGACTACCTTACCCGCCAGTTTGAACAGCAGGTAAACCGCTACACCTTTAAGGCCAAAGGCTCGGGAAAGAGCGGCCTCATATCCGTCACCCGCTGCGGAGCGGAGATTCTCCCCCGCACCGCCTGCGAGATCAGTGAAAAGGGAATCACCGCCCGCTTCTTTGTGGGCTTTCCCGCCAACGGCAGAACCATCAACTCCCCGGAGCTGGAGAAGATCTTCTTTGAATTTCTTCCCGTCTGTGTACAGAAGGCCTTTTTATATAGAAACTTAAACGCCAAAGACCTGGAAAAGTCTATTTTTCTGGCGGAGGATCAGCACTTTATCCGTAATCAGCTTAAAGAGCGGTCCCTGGCGGCCTTTGTGGCGGACGGATCCATCCTTCCAAGGGAAAGCGGCGTCTCCTCCCGGCCCATGAAAAATGCGGTACCCTTCCAGTCACCCCAGACTCTGCGGATCTCCCTGGATCTGCCTCACAAGGGAACGATCACGGGAATGGGCATTCCCAGAGGCATCACCCTGATCGTGGGCGGAGGATACCACGGAAAGTCCACCCTCTTAAACGCTCTGGAGCTGGGAGTTTATAACCACATCCCCGGAGACGGCCGGGAATACGTGATCACCGATGATACCGCCGTCAAGCTTCGTTCCGAGGACGGACGCTTTATCAAAGACGTGGACATCTCCCTTTTTATCAATGACCTTCCCAATGGAAAGGATACCCGCTGCTTCTCCACGGAAGACGCCAGCGGCAGCACCTCCCAGGCAGCGGGTATCATCGAAGGGATGGAAGCGGGAAGTAAGCTGTTTCTCCTGGATGAGGACACCTCCGCCACCAACTTCATGGTGCGGGATACCTTTATGCAAAAAGTCATCCGCAGGGAGAAGGAGCCCATCACGCCCTTCCTGGAGCGGGCGGGAGATCTCTGTGAAAAGGCAGGCATCTCCACTATTCTGGTAGCCGGAAGCTCCGGGGCCTTCTTCCACATCGCGGATACCATCATCCAGATGGACAGCTATGTGCCGCTGGACATCACGGCCTCCACCAAAGAGCTCTGTAAGGAGTATCCCCTGCTCTCCACGGATGTGCCTCCCTTTGTGATGCCCAGGAGTAATCGTCCCATGACCTGGCCCCACGGCCGGTCCGACCGGATGAAGATGAAGGTCCGGGGGAAGGACGGCTTCTCCCTGGATCACCAGGACATTGACCTCCGGTATGTGGAGCAGCTCATCGATGCAGAACAGACCGCCACGCTGGGAATGCTTTTAAAGTACGCGTGCGAACACCTGATCGACGGGAAGAGAAGCATCTCCGAGATCGTGGAGTTTCTGGAAAAACAGCTGCAAAGCAGGGGCCTTTCCTTCCTGGAAGAGGGGGAAGCGATTCCCTGCGGGTATGCCCTTCCCAGAGTGCAGGAGATCTACTCCTGCTTTAACCGGTGCCGACGCTGAAAAAATCTGGCATTCAATACAAATCTCCCCGGCTTCGCCGGGGAGATTTGTGTGTCAGGAGACTCTCACATCGATTTCTTCTTCCTTTGGGGGCTCAAAGAGAGACTGAAACTTCATCTTTAATCCCTCATCCACCAGGTAGGCCGATTCCTCTCCCGCCAGCACTTTCCTGTTTCTCTCCTCCACCCTTCTTAACCACTCCCGGTCCGAAAGATCCAGATAGTGAAGTTCGCAGGGGATGTTTCTGCCCTTATAAAACTCCAGCGCCTCTCTCCTCTTTTCCCGCATCCAGAATCCCCAGTCCAGAATCACATCACATCCGCACCGGATGAGCTCCAGAGACTTCTTTAAAAGATACTTCTGGGTTTTTTCGGCATACTCATCATGCCTCTCCCCCGCATCCATGCCAAAGAGCTCCAGCATCAGCTCATCCACGGAGAGAAGAACGCCTCCTCTCTCCCCCTGCAGCTTCCGGGCATAGGTACTCTTCCCGCTGCAGAGCTTCCCGCAGATCAAAACAACCCCGGCCATATGTTCTCTCTCCTCTCTGAATTGTTATCTCTTTCAGTATAGCCGGCAAAGGAAAGAAACGCAAGGGAGCCGTCCGTTCCACTTCATTTTTTACCAAGGTTGAAACAGCCTGGTGGTTGTTGTATAATTTTCCTCAGACAAGATAATAAATTTTTGGGGGGAGGGAATCAGAAATGCCGACGATCGGAGAAAGGATCCGGGAGCTTAGAAAGGCAAACAACCTTAGCCAGGAGGAGTTTGGAAAACTGTTTGGAGTAGTCAAATCTACGATTTCTCTATACGAAAGTGGAAAGAACGCTCCTGATGACCAGATCAAAGTGCGAATTTGCACACATTTTAACGTAAGCATGGACTGGCTTTTCGGATTGAATGATTCCATGAGAAGAACAGGCGGTGAAGACAATGCGTTAGGAGTGGTTGCCGGACTCCCCGATCGTCTGAATGATTTGATGGAGGAAGCACATCTGGCCGATAGCGATCTGCAGGGAAAACTTGGCATTCCTGACGAGTCGGTATCTTCTTTATTAAAAGGACACATTCCGGATCTCGGCTGTCTTAATGCCCTGGCAAACTGCTTTGATGTAACTACGGACTACCTGTTGGGACGCAGTCAAATGAGGCGGATAACCCCAGATGAAAAGGATCTGCTTAATTCGTACAAGAATTGTGATGAGGATTCCCGAAAGTACATTACTTCTAAAGCGCTTGTGTTGTCTGTGGAGGGAATTTCCGGTACCAGGACCCGGCGTACAAAGTAAAGGCATAGGAGCGACCATGGACCAGGATTCCAGGAGAACTTGATATGGATCAAGATTCTCCAGTCTTCTTTTCGAAAAAAACATAAAAGGAGGAACTTATGAAACAGTACATCGTGGATGCCTTCACCAATAAAGTATTCTCCGGCAATCCCGCGGCAGTCTGCGTCATGGATCAGTGGCCAGAGGAGAGTTGGATGATGCAGGCGGCAGGGGAGAACAATCTCTCGGAGACCGCCTTTATTGTAAAGGAAGAGACCGGGTATCATCTCCGCTGGTTTACCCCCGGCACGGAGGTGGAACTGTGCGGACACGCCACCCTGGCTTCCGCCTTTGTAATCCTCAACTACTACGACAAAGATGCGGATCAGGTGGAGTTTAACACCTTAAGCGGGAAACTGACGGTGGTGAGAAAGGGAGAGCTTTATGAAATGGATTTTCCCACCTATGAGTTAAGGGAGATCCCGGTCACCGACCAGATGGAAAAGGCCTTTGGAGTCCGGCCCCTGAAGGCGGTTCTGGGGCTGGATCTGGTCTGTGTGTTTGAAAATGAAAAGATCATCCGGGAAATGAAGCCGGATCAGAGGCTCCTATCCACTTTAGAGGGACGGATCCAGAATGTAACCGCCGCTGGAAAGGATACGGACTGTGTGTCCCGAAGCTTCTGTCCCAAGCTCTCCATCCCGGAGGATCCGGTATGCGGTTCGGCCCACTGCCAGATCGCCGACTACTGGTCCCGGGTTCTGGGAAAGAAAGAGATTCTGGCTTACCAGGCCTCCAGGCGGGGCGGATACCTCCACTGTCACCTGGAGGATAACGGAAGAATCAAAATCAGCGGAGAAGCGGTTCTCTATGCCGTCTCGGAAATTCAACAGGCCGGGCAGGAGAAGGCATAAAGGTGTCGGGCAACTGATATTTCTTTTGCTTTTGAATGGAAACTGCTCTGTGTTATCCCGGGTGGAAAGATTCAACCAGGAGGATTTTGAAGTCTTTTTCTTCCCTTTTTCCCGGTTGACTTTTCTCCTTCCCAAACGTATAATTTTCCCCATCTCAATACGAAACGAAGGAGGAAATGCCATGGCTCACAAAATAGCTTTTATCGGAGCGGGAAGCATCACCTTCACCCGCTCCCTGGTCCGGGATCTGCTGTCCTTCCCGGCCTTTGACGATGTGGAGATCGCCCTGATGGATATCGATGCCGAACGGCTCAACTTCAGCAAACGGGCAGTGGACCGGATTATTGCGGAGGGCGGCACCCATGCGAAGGTTCTGGCCACCATGGACCGGGTGGAAGCCCTGAAGGGAGCAGACGGGGTGGTCACCACCATTCTCTGCGGAGATGTGGATGTGTGGAAGTACGACATCCTGATTCCCAAGAAGTACGGAGTTGACACCTGTGTGGGAGATACCCGGGGACCCAGCGGAATCTTCCGCTACCTGCGCACGGTAAACACCATCCTGGACATCGCGGCAGACATCGAGAGGTACTGTCCGGATGCGGTCTATCTCAACTACACCAACCCCATGGCCATGCTGTGCAGGACCGTTCAGAGCGAGTATCCCCATCTCCTGACCTCAGGACTGTGCCACAGCGTGCAGGGAACCGCCGCCATGCTGGCCAAATGGATCGGAGCCCCCATGGATGAGATCAGCTACACCTGCGCCGGCATCAACCATCAGGCCTTCTACACGGAATTCCTGTGGAACGGCAAAGACGCCTATCCCCTGATCAAAAAGGCCATCCTGGAAAGACCGGAGATCTACAACGAGGAGATCGTCCGCAACGAGATGTTCCTGGCCCTGGGATACTATGTGACCGAATCCTCGGGACACAACAGCGAGTACTGCGCCTGGTTCCGGAAACGTCCGGATCTCATCGAGAAGTACTGCAAGCCCGGTACCGGCTGGAACCCGGGAGAGTATGCCTACATTCTCAACTGCTACGAGGAGACTAAAAACACCTGGAAGGATGAGGTGGAAAAGTGGTTTAACGAGCCTCTTGACCTGACCAGAGGATTGGAATACGCCGCCCGCATCTTCAATGCCATCTTTGGGGACCACGAGATGTTTAAGTTCAACGGAAACGTGCGCAACTTCGGTCTGGTGGACAACCTGCCGGAGGGCTGCTGCGTGGAAGTGCCGGTTCTGGCCAGCATCCGGGGACTGGAACCCATCCATGTGGGCAAGATGCCGCCTCAGTGCGCACTTCTTAGCGGCACTTCCGCCCAGATCGAGGAGATGGTGGTGGAGGGAAGCTTAAGCGGAGACCGGGAGATGATCTATCAGGCCATCTGCTACGATCCTCTCACCTCTGCGGTTTTAAGTCTTCGGGAAATCCGGGACATGGTAGACGAGATGTTCAAACAGAATGAGGAGTGGCTGCCTCAGTTTAAGTAAAAACAAAACCGCCGCTTTCTTTTGCGGTCCTGCAAAAGAAGCGGCGGTTATTGTTGTTAGGGAAAGGAAAGAGTACCTGCAACCGCTCCGGCATTAAGCGGCTGCAAGATGTCTCAAGGCTCTCATCCTCAAGACTCCTACAGCATACACCCCATATGTGAGGAAACTTTGACCAAATTCTAATCTATTTCTAAAGAATCTAAAAAGTTTATAACATTTCTCTTAAAAAAGATCCCGGTAGTCCTCCCGGGTGAACCGGTGATAGATGGTGTGCTCCATCTCATCCCGGATGCAGTAGCAGTATTCATCGATGGAGGGATCCTCAAAGTAGATCACGTAGTCGAAGTCCGCCCCTTCCGGCATGCGGATGCAGTGGTAATCCTCGCTGTACCGGGCAAAGATCTCCAGGATCTCCCGGATGGTGCCGTGATGATGGCTCTGAAAGAAGGACACCAGATCCTGCAAAAAGGCGGGTGTCTCCACAAAGTCATGGACGTAGGCCACCCCTTCCGGGGGGACATGGACCTCCACCCTCTCCTTCCGGGGTGTGAATTCCACCTTCCCCAAAGGTCCCTCCTGCAAAGCCGGATCCGCATTTAGGATCTCCGCCAGCTCCTGAGCTGACTTACCCCCGGTTCCCAGAAGAGCGTTCAGGGAGGAAGCCGGGTAGTAGAGACGCACCGTCTCCCGGGCGTATCCCAGCTTGATCTGCAGCTCCTTCACCTGGTCAGAGATGTTTTTGATCAGTTTGTCCGTATTCATGGGTCCATCCTAGAAGAAGTCAAAGAGCATGGAGAAGGGGTTGTCCTCATCGGGATCGTTGTACATGGCACAGACGGCCTGCCATTCCTCCATGTTTTCCTTAATGGTTTTGCACAGGAAATCATAATCCTCTTTATGAATCTCTCCGTGAGCCAGCATGCACTTGTAGAACTTTTTGATGCTGGCAGCGGTGGTCTTGATGGATCCTGGAGTGGACCACATGCACTTGCGGATGAAAAACTCTCCCAGATAGCCGTCCAGCTGGTAGGCTCCCTCGGCAAAGGACTGGGCATCCTCGTAAAGCAGGTAGCTGTTGATGTAAAAATCCACGTTGTCCAGGTGTCTGTTTATGGTAGCCGGCTTCAGTCCCGCCATGTCCTCCTCAAAAATCTTCAGCAGCCTGGCGTTTTCCTCCCGGATCTTCCCACACTGTTCCTCATAATCCTCATAATCCACACTCATATCCTGATCCCTCCTTATTGGCCGTTTCTTTCCTTAATTGTATGAATTTTCCCGGGAATGTCAAGGCAAAGGAGAAAAAAAGTTGAAAAAACCGGGGAAAAGAAGACCCAAAAGAAGTATAATAAGAAAAATAGAAACCTTACAGGAGGTAATAGAAATGAATGAAACCACGATTTACACACTGATTGATACGGCCATTGAACAGCTGAAGTTTTCCTACTCTCCCTACTCGGGATTCCAGGTGGGTGCGGCGCTCCTGACAAAAGCCGGAAAAATCTACACCGGCTGCAACATTGAAAACGCGGCCTTTACGCCCACCAACTGTGCGGAGCGCACAGCCTTTTTTAAGGCGGTAAGCGAGGGGGAACGGGACTTTGCGGCCATCTGCGTGGTGGGGGGAAAGAACGGGATCCCCGCAGAGTACGCAGCACCCTGCGGGGTATGCCGTCAGGTGATGATGGAATTTTGTTCCCCGGATTTCCAGATCATTCTGGCCACCGCAAAAGATCACTACCAGGTATTCACCTTACAGGAACTCCTGCCCATGGCCTTTGGTCCCGGAAATCTCTGATTTTACCGGGCTGATTCAAACTGCCTGGCACAGTCCTTCATCCGGGTGATCACGTCAATCTGCTGGGGACAGGCCTGTTCGCACTGACCGCAGGCGATGCAGTCCCCGGCGTTTCCCCGGTTTTGAACGGCTTCCCGGTACTGCCGGGCTCCCTCCTCCAGATGTCCCCAGACCAGCTGCTGATTCCGGGCCGCAAAGATCTCCGGGATGGGGATCTGCTGCGGACAGCCGGCGGTACAGTAATGACACCCCGTACAGGGGATGGATTTCACACCGGTCATGATCTCCTGAGCCCTGCGGATGGCCGCCTGCTCTTTGGCATCCAGCGGTTTGAAGTTTTTCATGTAGGAGAGATTGTCCCGCATCTGCTCCATATTGCTCATGCCGGAGAGCACGGTGATGATTCCCTCCAGGGAAGCCGCGTAGCGGATGCCCCAGGAGGCAAAGGAAGCATTGGGATTGGCTTCCTTAAACACCTTCTGCACGGCTTCGGGAGGATTGGCCAGGGCTCCGCCCTTTACCGGCTCCATCACCACGATGGATTTTCCATGGCTTCTGACCACCTCATAGTTTTCCCGGGCGGTGACGGAAGGATTCTCCCAGTCCGCGTAGTTGATCTGCAGCTGTACAAAGTCCGCATCGGGATGGGCGGTCAGGAGTTCATCCAGAATGGCGGGAGTGGCATGGAAGGAGAAACCCCAGTGTCTGATCAGGCCCTTTTCCTTCTGTTCCCTCACAAAGTCCCAAAGGTGATATTTGTCATAGGTCTTATAGTTTCCCGCCTGCAGGGCATGCAGCAGATAGTAGTCGAAATATCCGGCTCCGGTGCGCTCCAGGCTGGTGTAAAACTGCTGCCGGGCGTCATTTTCATTTTTTACTCCCATCCAGGCACAGAGCTTGGTGGCCAGGGTGTAGCTCTCTCTGGGGTAGCGGTCCACCAAAGCCGCTTTGGCTGCCCGCTCCGAATCTCCCCCGTCGTAGACATAGGCGGTGTCAAAGTAGGTAAGACCCGCCTCCAGAAACGCATCCACCATCTCCTTGACCTGTTCCACATCGATTTTGCCCGAGGGAAGTTTGGGCAGACGCATGAGTCCAAACCCCAGCTTGGGTGTGCTTTCACCAAAGTAGTGTTCCATCACGTCCTCCTTTCCGGCTGTCACCGTGGACAGTGCTTTATCACGTGAATCATTGTATTCTCAATCTCTGCGTCTGTCAACGTCTGTGAAATTTCGTCTTGCACCCTTTGTCTTTTCCTGCTATGCTGATGTCATCAAGCAAAACGAAGGAGGCTTTCTTAAATGAAAGGAAAACCCATACCGGTATGGAAGGAGGGGGAATACAGCTATCCCTTCTCCTTTGGATTCTCCCCGGACATGGTTCCCTACCTGCATCCGGATGACACCGTCCGTCCCTGTGTGGTGGTGGTGCCCGGAGGAGGATACTGCATGGTCTGTCCCCCGGAGGGGGAGATCGTGGCCAACAAATTCTATGCCTTTGGATATCAGACCTTTGTGGTCTCCTACACCACCAACCTGTTCATGTCTGCTCCCCTGCTCACTCAGCCCATGCGGGATCTCTCCCGAGCGATCCGGCTGATTCGAAGCCGGGCACAGGAGTTTCGGGTGGATCCGGACCGCATCATCCTCTGCGGCTTTTCCGCGGGAGCCCATCTGTGCGCCAGCCTCTGTGTCCACCACAGGGACTGTACGGATCCGGAGATGAACGATGTTTCACCCAGGCCCGACGGAGCCATCCTCTCCTACCCGGTGATCACCTCCGGGAAATATGCCCACCAGGGTTCCTTCCAGGCTCTGCTGGGGGAGGACATCTACAGAAGGGAGGATCCGGAAGCGAAGGAGCTTCTGGAATACTACTCCCTGGAAAAACAGGTAAGCGAGTCCACACCGCCCTGTTTCCTCTGGCAGACCGCCACGGATGAACTGGTGCCGGTGGAAAACAGCATCCTGATGGCCCGGGCCTTAAAGGAACACCAGATCCCCTTTGCCCTGCACATCTTCTCCAGCGGAGCCCACGGTCTCTCCCTGGCGGATGAGGACTGGTCCGAGCAGCGCTTCGGAGACAGCCACTGCTTTGATCAGACTCTGAAGATTGCAGAAGCGGTAAAAAGCGGAGTTCTGCCCATGGAGGAAGAGGCCCGGAATGCTTTCCTGGGTTCCTTGTCTATGGACTCCCTGCCCGTAACGCCTCCCAGCCCGGAGGTGCGCGTCTGGCCCGACCTGGCCCATCAGTGGCTTAAATCCGTGCTGAACTTTTAATGAAAGGAGAATCCCCATGAAACAGCTCAAACTTTTCTATCTGGAAAACTGTCCCTACTGCCGTTACGCCAGGAAAGCCCTGGGGGAACTGAAGGCGGAAAAGAAGGAATACGCCGACATCGACGTGGAGTGGATCGAGGAGAGCCGCTCTCCGGAGATTGCCAACAACTACGACTACTACTACGTTCCCACCATCTTTATGGGAGAGAAGAAGCTCTACGAGGCCAGCCCTTCCGAGGACTACAATGCCTGCAAGGAAAACGTGCGCAGGGCCCTGGATGAGTGTCTGGCGGGATAAAGAAAAAGAAAGAAACTAAAGAAAGAAATTAAAAAAAGAAAGAAAGAAAAGAAAACAGCCGCTGCCAAAGCGGCTGTTTTCATTTCAGTCAGGAAACTGTAAACAGTATCCGTCCCCGTTTTTCACATGCCATTCATAAAAGGACTTCTTCGGTTCCCCGTACTTTTCCATGATGGTCATGATGGTTCCCCCGTGGACCACCAGGGCGGCACGGGTGAGATTCTGCGTTTTACAGATCGAAAGGACCCTCTCAAAACCCTGCAGGGTTCTCTTTTGAAACTGCTCCCGGCTTTCCCCTCCGGGGAAGGGAGAGAGTCCATCGCTGTCAATCCAGGCCTGATAAGAGGGATTGTCGGAGAGCTCCAGATAGTTTTTTCCCTCAAACTCCCCAAAGTTACATTCAGACAGTTCCGGTATGACTGTTGCCCAAACCCCGGGAAAGAGGATCGCTGCGCTCTCCAGACATCTTTTCAGGGGACTTGTAAAAACTCTCTCCGGAACAGGCCAGGTCTTTTCCCGGAGCTGTTCTTTTCCTTCGGGACTTAAGGGTTCATCCGTGACGCCGATATACCTGCCCAGGCTGTTTCCCGGTGTCATGCCGTGGCGGATGAGAAAGATCTCCCTCATGAATCTGTCTCCTTGATCACCATGCCGATTCCGCACACCACCCGGATGACCTTTGTACTGAAATCCGCCAGGGTGGTACAGATCCGTCCCACCGCTTCCCGGTAGGCCCGGTCAAAGGGCTCCATGGGCACCACCCCGTATCCGATCTCATCGGAGACCACAATGATGTCCGGGTTTTCACGGATCAGCCGCTCGGCCAGGGCTGATACGTCCCTTCCCTCCTTCAGTTCCTTTCGGATCAGAAGGTGAAGATCCAGGACTCCTTCGGCCTTCATCAGATCCTCCACCCCGATCTCCTCTCCGGAGACAAAGGTGACGGAAGGGTATTCTTTTTTTACATAGGAAGCTTTTCCCTGATAAGCTCCGCCGATCACCATGATCATAGTTTTTCTCCTTAAAGGAAGTTGGAAACCACAGCCAGCACCACGGCGATGGACACCTCGCACAGACAGATGAGGCATCCGTTTAAGTCCCCGGTGGTTCCCCCGAAGTTTTTCATCACCATCCGGTAATGAAGGATATAGACGATCAGACAGGTAATGGAAACCGCCAGAGCCAGAACCGGATCGATCCAGAGCATGAAGCCCAGCATGGCAGCCAGATAAAGAAAGAGAACGTTTCGCACCGCCCTCTTTTCAGATTTAGCCGCAAACTCCGCTCCGGTTCCCTCCTTTTTGGCCGGAGGGTTGCTGATGGCGGAGAGAGCCCCCAGAGCTCTGGAGATCACATATCCGTCCGCCATGACGCACATCACATAGAAGTGATTGCCGATCTGAAAGAAAGCCCCGTAGAGAAGGAAAAAGTACACCAGGGCGGTGATCACCGCAAAGGCCCCCGCATGGGAGTCCTTTAAGATCTCCAGTCTCTTCTCCCGGTCCCTCCAGGAACTCATGGCATCTGCCGTATCCAGAAGGCCGTCCAGATGAATGCCTCCCGATATCAGAACCGGCAGTACGGTTAACACCGCAGCGGCGAAGCCGTTGCGGAACCGGTATAAAACCCACATCTGGGAGACAAGAAGGGAGAGACCTCCGATCACCGCTCCCACCAGGGGAAAGAAGCAAAACATGTACTGCATGTTTTCTTTGGTCCAGTCTGCTCTGGGAACCGGGATCCTCGAAAACATGGAAAAGGCAATCTTAAAGCCGTTCCAGAGACTGCTGCCAAGGCCCTTCTTTTCCGGCTTTTTTTCCTCCGTATTTTTCATCCCGCTCCTCCTTTAAGGCAGACCGGGATCCCGTATACCACCTCGTACACCTGATCCGCTTCCTCCGCCAGTCTCCGGTTAATCTCCCCCAGGGTTTTCCGGTAGGAATCCGTATCCCCCTCGTAGGGAAGAGCCTCGGAGAAGATCTCGTTGGTGACGATCACCAGGTGGGAGAGCTGCTCTTTAATTCTCTTTACACCCTCCAGGATCTCTCTGACCGTATTCTCTCCCGCCCCGTTCTCATCAAACATCTCGTTGGCGGTCAGGTTGGACATGCACTCCAGGATGGCCAGACCCCCGGAGGGTAATTCCAGACCTTTGAGATCCAGGGGACGCTCTGCGGTTTCAAAGCCCTTGCCCAGGCGCATGGCCCGGTGTCTCTTTACTCTCTCCCGGCTCTCCTGGTCGTAACACTCCATGGTGGCGATATAGATCCGTCTGCCCTCCCCAAGAGACAGGAGTTTTTCCTCGGCAAAGGCGGATTTCCCGCTGCCGCTGCCCCCGGTGACAAGGACCATCATGTCAGTTCCTCGTACTGATCCATCTGGAAGGCGTCAAAGGTACTCATGGTGTTAAAAAGAGAAGCGCCCAGATCCAGGAAGGGCAGGAAGGCAATGGCTCCCGTCCCCTCTCCCAGGCACATGTCGGCATGCATCACCGGATCCTTGCCCAGCTTTTCCAGCACCAGATGGGCAGCAGGCTCTTTGGAGACATGGGAAGCGATCACATAGTCCAAAGCCCGGGGACATAAGCTTCCCGCCACCAGGGCCGCCACACAGGAGATAAAGCCGTCCATCACCACGGGGATCCGGCACAGGGCTCCTCCCAGATAGACTCCCGCCAGTCCGGCGATGTCCAGTCCTCCCACTTTGGAGAGCACGTCCAGCACATCCGATTTGTCGGGACGGTTTACCTCAATGGCTTTTTTGATGGCATTGATCTTGCGCATTAATCCCTCGCTGGAGAGTCCGGCTCCCCGGCCGGTCATCTCCTCCACGGGACGATCAAGCAGTAATGCGGCCACCGCACTGCTGGTGGTGGTGTTGCCGATGCCCATCTCTCCCGTTGCCAGAAGACCATATCCCTTTTCCTTTAATTCCTCCGCCATGGAGATGCCGGCTTCAATGGCCAAAACGGCTTCTTCCCGGGTCATGGCGGGGGTGCGGGTCATGTTGCGGGTGCCGTAGGCCACCTTTTTATCGGTTCTTACCCGGGTATCCACCACCATGCCCACATCCACCGGATAGATGTCCGTATCCCACTTCCGGCACATGGCGCACACCGTGGTGATTCCGTCCAGGAATCCTTCCGCCACCCGGGCGGTGATCTCCTGTCCGGTCTGGGTAACCCCCTCTTCCACCACCCCGTTGTCCGCACACATGACCACCAGGGCCCTTTTGGAGATGTCCACATCCCTGCAGGAGGTGATGCCCACGATCTGGGTGATCAGATCCTCCATCTTTCCCAGGGAGTGAAGGGGCTTGGCAATGCTGTCCCAGCGCTTCCGGGCCAGTTCCATGGCTTTCTCATCCAGGGGCCCGATATTTTTCACTGTTTCCTCAAGTTTCATTTCTTATTCTTATCTCCTGTCTTATTTCCGGTAAACACAAACCATCTGCTGAAAACGTAGTTCAAAACGATCACCACAAACTGGGTCACAAACTTCCCGGTCATATCTCCCGTATGGAGCACTTCCGCAAAGAACCACACGCTGACCACCTCGATGATCATGGTGGCAAGCCTCGCCCCCACAAACTTGACAAAGGGCCGGATATGCCCTGCCAGAGTATCCGGGCGCTCCATGAACACATATCTGGAATTGACCACGTAGGCAAAGAGAACGGCCAGAATGATGGAGATTATGTTGGCGGTATTAAGCCCCACCCCCGCCTTTCGAAGAAGGTAGAAGGAGGCCAGGTTCACCAGAGTGGTGCAGCCGCCGAAAAAGACATAGCGTACGATGGAATTGTTGTAAAGTTTTTCCAGAAGGTTTTTCATGTATTCCTCCGCTGCCGGTGTGTTGATACATTCCCGGTGTCATGCTTTCTGCCTGAAGAAGAAAGCATCACACTGAGGCCCGCCTTCCATGGGCAGGCAGCTTTAATGATCTTTTTCCACTTTCCCGTCTCCCGAGGACGGGGATTCCTTCCCTCCCCGGATGATGCGGGAGATCAGGTATCTGGGCCTGTGTTTCACCTCTTCATAGATCTTGGCGATGTAAAAGCCGATGACGCCCAGGCTTAACATCACGGCGCTGCCGATAAGCAGCAGTACAATCAGGATGGTGGTATAGCCTTCCACCGCCCGGCCGGTGAAGTACTGGAACAGGGAGTAGATCCCCAGAGCCAGGGAAAACACGAAGCACAGGCAGCCTCCGATGGTGACGATCTGTAAGGGCAGGGTGGAAAAGGCCACGATGTTGGTAAAGGCATAGCGGATCAAAGACCGTGAGTTCCACTTGGAGGTTCCCTCCTGCCTTTCCTGCACCTGAAAGGGCACCTGGATGGTCTTATACCCCGTCCAGGAGGAGATGGCCCGGAAGAACAGGTTTCTCTCCGGCATGGAAAGGATGCTCTCCACCACTCTTCTGTCCAGCATCTTGAAGTCCGAGGCGTTCTGCATGTCCGTGCCCATCACGGCAGACATGATCTTATAGAAGAATCCGGCGCTCACATGATACAGGAAGCTTTCTTTCCCCCGGTCCGCCTTTACGCCCTCGATCACCTCGTATCCCTGTTCCCAGAGATGATACATCTCCACCAGTTTCTCCGGGGGATGCTGCAGATCGCAGTCCATCACCGCCGTCACGTCCCCCTCCGCCTGGGCAAGACCGGCGCAGATGGCCGCCTCCTTGCCGAAGTTTCTGGAGAAATGAACCCCCACGATGTGCTCATCCTCCCGGCTCTCCCGCAGGATGGCCTCCCAGGTGCCGTCCCGGGATCCGTCGTCCACCAGCACCAGCTGGTAGGAGATGCCGGCATTGGAGAGGATTTCACGCAGTGTCGCGCAGGCTCTGTGAACCACAGGTTCCTCGTTGTAAGCAGGCAGCACCACCGATAAAGTGCTCATCTTCGTCCTCCGTTATGCAAAGCAGCCGCAGCGCCCACAGGCGCTGCGGCCGTTTTAAGTTCTATGTTTATTCAGATTATTCTTCCGGGCTGTACAGGTTGATCAGCCTGGTCAGATATTCATATCTCTCCTTGGCCTCGGACTCGTTCTTGGCAAACAGTCTGGCCGCCTTCTCCGGATTCTGACGCTTCAGAGAATTGTAGCGGACCTCGCCGTCCAGGAACTCCTGATACTCATCCATGTTGGGAGCCTTGGAATCCAGGGTGAACTTCTTCTCCGCCGCAGGATTGTAGCGGAAGTTGTGCCAGTAGCCAACCTTCACGGCCAGCTCTTCCTCGGTCTGGGCCTTGGCCATGCCCTTCTTGATGCCGTGGTTGATGCAGGGTGCGTAGGCGATGATCAGGGAGGGTCCCGGATAGGCTTCCGCCTCTGCGATGGCCTTTACGGTCTGGTTGAAGTCGGCGCCCATGGAGATCTGAGCCACATACACATAGCCGTAGCTCATGGCGATGGAGGCCAGGTCTTTCTTCTTGACTTCCTTGCCGCCGGCGGCAAACTGAGCGATGGCGCCGGTGGGGGTGGACTTGGAGGACTGTCCGCCGGTGTTGGAGTAAACTTCGGTGTCGAAGACCATCACATTGATGTCGCGGCCGCTGGCCAGCACGTGGTCCACACCGCCGAAGCCGATATCATAAGCCCAGCCGTCGCCTCCGAATACCCACTGAGACTTCTTGGCCAGGAAATCCTTCTGTGAGAGCACTTCCTTACAGGGATCGCATCCGCACTCGGTGCAGGCGGCGATCAGCTTGTCGGTGGCAATGCCGTTCTCTACGCCCACGTTAAAGGTATCCAGCCACTCTCTGGCAGCGGCCTTTACCGCGTCGGTGCAGCAGTCGCACTCGATCAGGCCTTCCACTTTCGTCTTCAGGCCGTCCCGGATGGCTCTCTGAGCCAGCAGCATGCCGTAGCCGTACTCTGCGTTGTCCTCAAAGAGGGAGTTGGCCCAGGCGGGTCCCTGTCCCTTCGCATTCACGGTGTAAGGCGTGGAGGGTGAGGAGTTGCCCCAGATGGAGGAGCAGCCCGTAGCGTTGGCGATGTACATTCTGTCGCCGAAGAGCTGGGTTACCAGCTTGGCATACGGTGTCTCGCCGCAGCCTGCGCAGGCGCCGGAGAACTCCAGAAGGGGCTGCTTGAACTGGCTGCCCTTTACGGTGGTCTCCTTAAACTTGGCAATCACGTCTTCCTTTACGGGAAGGCTTACGCCGTAGTCGAAGTATGCCTGGCTTCCCGCGTTCTCTTCCAGTCCGGCCATGGTAAGAGCCTTGGCTCCCTTCTTGCCCGGGCAGACATTGGCGCAGGATCCGCATCCGGTACAGTCAAGAGCGGATACGGTCATGGAGAACTTGTACTCCTTCATGCCGGTGAGATCCAGAGTCTGCATTCCTTCCGGAGCGGCGGCTGCCTCTTCGGCGGTCATGGCCACGGGACGGATTACAGCGTGGGGACATACATAGGAGCAGCGGTTGCACTGGATGCAGTTCTCCGGATTCCACACGGGAATGTTCACGGCGATGCCTCTCTTTTCATAGGCTGCCGCACCGGAGGGGGTGGTGCCGTCCACATAGGGGGTGAAGGCGGATACGGGAAGGGTGTTTCCTTCCTGAGCATTGACCTTGGACTGGATGTTGTTGACGAAGTCCACAACATCTTCTCTGCCGTTCTCGGCATGAGCCATGAACAGGCCGTCGTCAGCGGCGTCCTTCCAGCTCTCGGGAACCTGAATCTCCACCACCTGCTTCGCGCCTGCGTCGATGGCGGCCCAGTTCTTCTGAACCACATCGTCGCCCTTGCGGCCGTAGGTGGCCTTGGCGGCGGCCTTCATCAGGTCGATGGCCTGGTCCTCGGGAATGATGCCGGTGAGTTTGAAGAAGGCGGACTGGAGGATGGTGTTGATCCTGGTGGGTCCCATTCCGGTCTCGATACCGATCTTCACACCGTCGATGGTGTAGAACTTAATGTTGTGGTTGGCGATGAAAGCCTTCACCTGTCCGGGAAGGTGCTTCTCCAGGCCTTCCATATCCCAGGGGCAGTTCAGGAGGAAGGTTCCTCCGTCCACCAGTTCCTGGACCATGTTGTATTTATTCACATAGGAAGGATTGTGGCAGGCCACGAAATCCGCCTTGTGGATCAGATAGGTGGACTTGATGGGCTTCTTTCCGAAACGCAGGTGAGACATGGTCACACCGCCGGACTTCTTGGAGTCGTAGTCGAAATAGGCCTGGGCATACATGTCGGTGTTGTCGCCGATGATCTTGATGGAGTTCTTGTTGGCGCCTACGGTGCCGTCTGCGCCCAGTCCCCAGAACTTGCAGTTGGTGGTTCCCTCGGGAGTGGTTACCAGGGGTGCTCCGGTCTCCAGGGAAAGGTTGGTCACATCATCCTCGATGCCGATCGTGAATTTCTTCTTCTCGGTGTTCTCGAAGACGGCCACGATCTGGGCAGGAGTGGTATCCTTGGATCCCAGGCCGTACCTTCCGCCGAACACGGTCACATCCTTGAAGGGGCTGTCCTTCAGGGCCGCAACAACGTCCAGATACAAAGGCTCGCCCAGAGAGCCGGGCTCCTTGGTTCTGTCCAGTACGGAGATCTGCTTTGTGGTAGCGGGAAGAGCGGCGATCAGGGCGGAAGCGCTGAAGGGCCTGTAGAGACGAACCTTGACAACGCCCACCTTTTTCCCGGAAGCCATCAGATAGTCGATGGTCTCCTCGATGGTGTCGTTTACGGAACCCATGGCGATGATCACATGCTCCGCATCCGGGGCGCCGTAGTAGTTGAACAGCTTATAGTCGGTGCCGATCTTCGCATTGACCTTGTCCATGTACTCCTGGACAATGGCGGGAAGAGCGTCGTAGTAGGGATTGCAGGCCTCTCTTGCCTGGAAGAAGATGTCCGGGTTCTGTGCGGAGCCTCTCTGGCAGGGATGATTGGGATTGAGGGCATGGTTCCTGAACTCGGCGATGGCGTCCATGTCGGCCATATCCTTCAGGTCCTCGTAATCCCAGGTTTCAATCTTCTGGATCTCATGGGAGGTGCGGAATCCGTCAAAGAAGTTGATGAAGGGAACCTTGCCCTTGATGGCGGCCAGATGGGCCACGGGGGTCAGGTCCATGACTTCCTGTACGGAGGACTCGCAGAGCATGGCGCAGCCGGTCTGACGGCAGGCCATTACATCCGAGTGATCTCCGAAGATGGAAAGTGCGTGAGAAGCCACAGCACGGGCGGATACGTTGAAGACGCCCGGAAGCTGCTCGCCGGCGATTTTATAGAGATTGGGAATCATCAGCAGAAGGCCCTGAGACGCGGTATAGGTGGTGGTCAGAGCTCCCGCTGCCAGAGAACCGTGAACGGCTCCCGCTGCTCCTGCTTCGGACTGCATTTCAGTGACCTGTACTTCCTGTCCGAAGATGTTTTTTCTTCCCTGGGTTGCCCACTCATCGGTGGCTTCCGCCATGACGGATGAGGGTGTGATGGGGTAAATAGCAGCTACATCCGAGAATGCGTAGGACGCATGGGCGGCTGCATGGTTACCATCCATGGTTTTCATTTTTCTTGCCATAATACTTTTATTCCTCCTTGTTTCTTTCCCTGCAGGGGAACAAAAAATCCTGCAGGAGTCTTTCCGGACACAGTAGGTCTAGTACTTCGTTTAGATTATAACATATCCTTCCGGGGTTGTGCAATTGCGTTTCTGTTTTTTTTGTACATATTTTCATACATGAAAAGCCTCCTGACCGGGCATGGGCCGGGCCGGGAGGCTCTCCTGTTTCAATGATGCATTTTTCATGGCTTCCGACTCACACTCCCCGTATCAGCCGGCATTTTTCTTCGCTTCTTCTTCCGGAAGGAGCAGATCGTGAAGGGAATTCCGCTTCAGCATGCTGGTGAGCTCCTGCTGAATGCCGTACAGTTCCCGGTGGATGGCGCAGGGCAGTCCGTTGACCTCATCATTGCGCACACAGGGGAAACGGGGATTCAAACATTCGATGATGAACATTTCCGGGTCGATGGCGTGATACACGTCATACAGGGTGATTCCGTTCAGGTCCCGGTTCATGGAGTACCCGCCGTGAACTCCCCGAAAGCCCTTGACGATCCTGGCCTTCTGCAGCTTCTTCAGGATCTTGTAGGCAAAGGGAGCGGTGATGGACTCCCGGTCGCAGATGTCCTTCACGCTCATCCGCTTCTCCAGGGCCAGGGCCCGGATCACCCGGACCGCATAGTCGCATTCTCTTGTAATAAACATTCTCTTTGTCCTCTTTCTGGTAATCTGCTCAATTGTTAAAGTAGACCTTTCTGGTACAATTTTCTGAATTTTCCCTATAAAAAATCCATAGGCGTATTATAGCAAACTTTCCGGAAAGTATCAACTATAATTTCGATAAAATTTAACCAGATTCGAAAATTGTCTCTCAATTCCAGGAGTCGGCATTTATGTCCCATTTTTTTCAGGACGTCAAAAGGAGCACACATCCGCAAGGATGTGTGAATTCTGCGAAAAAAGCCATCCGGCAGGCCTGCCTGTCGAGATGGCTTTTAAGCAGAATGTCTCTGTCCTTTTGACGCCCGTACGGTCACTTTTCTCCAAATATCATCAGAATCCCCAGCACCATCACCAGAACCCCCAGCACATTGCGCAGCACCTTTCCCCAGGAGCCCAGTTTCGAGTCGGCGGAGAGGTTCCAGGCATAGCCGTAACCCACTCCCGAGAGGATTAAAAGGACGCTGTGCCCCAGGGCGTAGAGCACCATCAGCAATACTCCCCAGGCCATGCTCCAGCCCATGTCTGCCACCAGAGCAAGCAAAGCCACCATCACCGGCACCGCACAGTGGGAGGCGAAAAGGCCGCTTAAGGCTCCACTGATAAAAGCGCCCAGATAGCCGTCCTTTCCCCGGATCTTCTCCGGCAGGTGCACATGGGGAATGAGGTGGATCACGTCAAAGATCTGGAGAGCCATCAGAATCATCAGGACTCCCATCAGCACGGTCCACCAGTCTCCCGCATGATGCATCCACTGTCCCACCGCAGAAGCGACGGATCCAAAGAAGCCGAAGGTGAGAGCCATTCCCCCTGCCATGGCAAGGGAGATGAGAAATACTTTTCTCCGGTCTCCCCCGGCATCCTTTACCGAGGACAAAAGGAGGGGAAGTCCCGCCAGGGAACAGGGGGTAAAGGAGGTGACCACTCCCGCAAAGAGGCAAAGCAGCGGCGCCGCCCACATGTGGGAGGTCATGAGTCCCTCCAGGAACCCCAGTCCCTCATTCATCGCCGGATCCCCTTTAAGTGGGCGGCGATCTCCGAACAGATGGCGGAAATGGTCTTTCCGTCCGTATCCACGGTGATGGACGCAGCCGCCTCATAGGCACCCTTTCTCTGCTCCATGAGTCTGCTGATATAATCCACGTTCATGTTTCCCTCCAGAAGGGGCCGGTTGTGGGAATATCGCACCCGCTCATAGATGGTCTCCGGTGTGGCCCTAAGATAAATCACCCGTCCCCCTCTTTTCATGGCCTCCACGTTTTCGGGACGCATCACCGCTCCCCCGCCGCAGGAGACCACCAGATTCTTTCTCTTTTCCAGGCTGATTAACAGATTTGTCTCCAGAGTCCTAAAGTATTCCTCTCCGCTCTCGGAAAAAATGGCGGAGATACTCCTTGCCTCCTTCTCCTCAATGTAGGCATCCATCTCCAGGAGTTCCCTGCGGTACTCCCTGGCAAAACAGCGGGCCACGGTGCTCTTCCCGCTTCCCATAAATCCGGTGAGATAAATATTGAAATCCGGTAAGGCCTTTTTTCCTCTCTCCATGTGGGGTTCACTCCTTTATGATTAATTAGAAAATACTGCTGCCTTTCTCTGTAATGATTATAACAGAAGGTGGAAACCTTTTCAACAAAGGGAATCGGGGGGAAATTCTCTCTTTACGCCGGGCAGAAAATCGGCTATACTGTTACGGTGACCGGGGATCCGGGCCAAAAATCTAAAAAAAGAGGTAAAGTATGATTTCAGCAAACAACATTACTCTCCGCCTGGGCAAGAAAGCCCTGTTCGAGGATGTGAACATTAAATTTACAGAAGGAAACTGCTACGGCGTTATCGGAGCCAACGGTGCGGGAAAGTCCACCTTTCTGCGGATACTGTCCGGGCAGCTGGAGCCCACCAAGGGGGATGTAACCATCACCCCCGGACAGCGGCTGTCCTTTCTGCAGCAGGATCATTTTCAATACGACAGCTATCCCGTGATGGATACGGTGATCATGGGGAATCCCAGACTGTACCAGATCATGAAGGAAAAGGACGCCATCTATGAGAAGGAGGACTTTACCGATGAGGACGGGATCCGGGCCAGCGAGCTGGAGGGGGAGTTTGCGGAGATGAACGGCTGGGAGGCCCAGTCCGACGCGGAATCCCTGTTAAACGGTCTGGGTGTGGAGCCGGAGTTTCATGAATGCCTGGTATCCGAACTTACCGGAAGCCAGAAGGTAAAGGTTCTTCTGGCTCAGGCACTTTTCGGCAATCCGGACATCCTGCTTCTGGACGAGCCCACCAACCACCTGGACCTGCCGGCCATTGAATGGCTGGAGGAATTTCTCATCAACTTCAACAACACGGTGATCGTGGTCTCCCACGACCGCTACTTTTTAAACAAGGTCTGTACCCATACGGCGGACATTGACTACGGCAAGATCCAGCTCTACGCCGGAAACTACGACTTCTGGTTTGAATCCAGCCAGCTGCTGATCCGCCAGATGAAGGAAGCCAACAAGAAAAAAGAGGAAAAGATCAAGGAACTGCAGGAGTTTATCTCCCGTTTCAGCGCCAACGCCTCCAAGTCCAGACAGGCCACTTCCAGAAAGAGAGCCCTGGAAAAGATACAGCTGGAAGAGATCCGTCCCTCCAGCCGGAAATATCCCTACATCGATTTCCGTCCCAACCGGGAGATCGGAAACGAGGTCCTCACCGTGGAAAACCTGTCCAAGACCATCGACGGTGTCAAGGTGCTGGATAACTTCTCCTTCACCCTGGGCCACGACGACAAGGTGGCCTTTGTGGGATCCAACGAACTGGCCATCACCACCTTCTTCAAGATCCTCATGGGAGAGATGGAACCGGATGAGGGCAACTACAAGTGGGGCGTCACCACCTCCCGGGCTTACTTCCCCAAGGACAATGCGAAGGAGTTTGACAACGACCTCAACATCACCGAGTGGCTCACCCAGTACTCGGAGATCAAGGATGTGACCTATGTACGGGGCTTTTTGGGCCGGATGCTCTTTCCCGGTGAGGACGGGGTGAAAAAGGTGCGGGTGCTCTCCGGAGGGGAAAAGGTCCGCTGTCTTCTCTCCCGGATGATGATCAGCGGGGCCAACGTCCTGATCCTGGACGAACCCACCAACCACCTGGACATGGAATCCATCACCGCCTTAAACAACGGTCTTATCAAGTTTCCGGGGGTAATCCTCTTTACCTCCCACGACCACCAGTTCGTCCAGACCACCGCCAACCGCATCATGGAGATCCTGCCTGACGGAAAGCTGGTGGACAAGATCACCACCTACGACGAGTACCTGGCAAGCGACGAGATGGCCAAGAAGCG
>CAZJYM010000001.1:38410-39749 GCA_964550245.1 uncultured Blautia sp.
CAAAATGGCGCTTACAAAACTGATAAACATCCTGGCGTTCATGGATTCATCCCGGTGAAGATCCAGCAGTTCCATGTCCGGATCGTTTCTCAGATCCCGAAAGGGGCGGGTCACATCATCTTTATCCCGGTAAACCTGAAAGGCTTCCCGGGGATCGCTGTAATGACTGGTCAGGATCACCGTATACCCGACATACCGGAGTTCATCATGGATCACGTCATTTTTTCTGAAGTAGCTGTACGTTCCGTCTTCATTTTTCTCGCAGGAGAAATAATGCGAAACCCCAAAATCCATTGATTCCAGGGTGCCGTTATGCAGCTGATTTTCAATACTGATCAGCTTTTTGGTCAGATGCCTTTTATAATCTGAAAACGCCTGCTCATCATAATAGACATGATAATATACCCCTCTGCCTTCCAGCATCTCCGTCCGGGTCAGCGCGTAACAGTTTCTGCCGTCAATCTTAAAGGCATTTGGGGAAGCCTTGATGCTGTCACGGACACTCTCCACAAGCTCCCGTGTCTTATCATCCGAAAAGGGAAGATTTACCGCAAATTTGACCCCACCCTCCAGAAAGGGAGCGATTCCCTCCGGTGAATAAAAACGGCGCTCCAGCACAAAACACATCTGGCCCGGGTCGATCTTCCTGACCAGTGAGGCCAGATTCATATGTGCGGACACGTCACAGACGCTGCCCGGATAAACCCTTGGGAAGATCGGCAGTCTGGAGTTTTCGCCCACAATCACCGCCAGATCAGTCTGCTACGCCCACCCGTAACCGGAGCTGATATCGTATGTCCGATATGTACTTTCAGACCTTAAATCTGCCCATTTCCTGTAAAAGCGCATGCGCTTGTCCCCGTAAAGTCCCCGCAGCAGTTCGCTGATCCGCTGTGGTGAGGGTGCCGAAATGCCGTATGAATCCCGGGCCCAGGCGGCGCACAGATAAAGCGGGGCATTTTCGGAAGCGCAGTACATGGCACAGGAGAGAATATCGCTCCATGAATTGGGAAAGCACTCTTTCAGGACGGAGGTAAGGCCGGATTCATCCGCCGCATGCTGCAAAAGGGCAATGTTCCCAAAGTTTTGCGAAGACAAAACCTCCGGCACAGGAACAGGGGATGGCTCCTCTTCATCTTTATCCCCGTAAAGCCAGTAATAATTCCGGTTGGGCACGAATTCATGCGTCTGCGGATCCCGCCTTCCAATACAGAACTGTTTCCTGTCTTTCCGGTTCTTCTGCGGATTCCAGAAGGACTGCGTTTCGTAAATATAGACCACACCGGTCTTTTTGTCCAGATGCTCCCTGCCTTTGCCCATCATGCTCCTCCCGGTAATG
>CAZJYM010000001.1:39849-43473 GCA_964550245.1 uncultured Blautia sp.
TCTCACAGGCGCCTCCTTCAGTCTTCTTCCTGCTTCTTTTTAGACCGGCTCTTTTTATTTGGCTGATCTTCCCACTCCGAGAGGGGGATCTTCAGTTCCTTATTCTTTTTCTGGGGTTTCTTCAGATCCACGATCACGCTGTCCTCCTGGGAATAGGGGGAAGCGGACCTTCTGGTTTTCTCTGCAGATCCCTTCTTTGAACGTATATCCCGTATCTTTCCAATGGGGATGTGGGACACGGGCTGATCTCCGTACATCTCCTGATAAACTTCCTCGTAGGCCTCCTCATCCCAGGCGTCATAGGACTCCTCCGGATTGGGTTTGCTCTCCTCCTTCCCGGGTTCTTCCTTGGGCCGGTTGATGGCAAACTGGATCACCAGCCCCAGAAGGGCGATACCGGCGCTGATGACAATACCGTTGGGGATCTCCGGAACCTCCAGAAGCCGGGAGATGCCAAAGCCTGCAAAGGCTCCTCCGGCCAGGCTGGTGCCCACGATGATGATTCCCTTGGAAAACCGCACCGTCAGGGCTCCGGCAGCTACTCCCAGAAGCAGGCAGAGGAAAAACACGGAGGAACTGGTGGGGTGAAGAATGTAAATGCCAAGGCACAGTCCCAGTCCGGCTCCCATGAGGAAAACACCCAGCCGGTAGACAAAAAAGGCTATCGCTCCCAGCACCACCCCCACGATCAGCATGAGAATGATGGTATCCCCGCCCGAATCCAGTCCCATGAAATTGGAGATCAGAAAGCCGCAGGCACAGCCGGCCCCGAAGCCTCCCAGCATCATCCAGAACCGCATGAGGCGGTATCCCAGTATACAGTTGCAAAGACCGAACAGCACCATGGCGGAAAACAACGCCACCGTGAAGTCGTTCAGCTCCCGCATGTTCCGGAACTCTTCCAGCACATCCAAAAGCCTCAGCAGAATATCCATCATGCCGCCACCTCATTTGTTCCAGCCGTTAAAAGATAAAGTAGATTGTTTTCAGGTTTTCCAGGATTCCGTAATGATACTGCACTTCCTCCATGTCGTAGAGACTCATGTAATACCGGGCCGCCTCCTGAATGAAGCCGCCGTCAATCCATTCCTGACAGGCCGCGTCAAAGGCCTCCCCGGTGCTGAACTTAAAACGCACCACCGCGGCTCCGTTGTTCATCCGCATCTGACAGTAGTCGTAGATCTGATCCCGCACATAGGTGTCAAAACAGCCCTGGTTCAGCACATAGAAGTTTCTGTCCGTGGCTGTGCAGTCCGGTACCGGAAACTCATCGGAGGGGGTGTAGTCCAGTTCGTACTCGGAGGGGAAGGGACAGAGATAATCGTACATGGTGGTCTTGTGCTCCGGAAGCCTGGCCGCATCCCCTAAGAGGAACTGAGGCTGGTCCCCGTTGGTCACATCCACATAGTAGTACTCTCCGCCGAGGGTGACGATGTTCCAGGCATGTCCCTCGGTGCTTCCCCGGGCGCTGCCGTCCACGTAGATGCAGGGGATTCCCAGTCTCTCCAGCAGGTACTGCACCGCCCCCGCATAGCCGGCACACACCGCGGCGTGCTTCCAGAAGGCCCCGGCGATGCTCTGATCATCCGGGGAGGACTTATACTCCACATGGTCGATCAGGTAGGTGTAGACCGTCTTCACCTTCTCATAGTCATCCCCGCCCTCGGGGATGGAGGCGGCCACCTCCTGAAAGGCCGCCTCCATGGCGGAGAGGATCCCGTCGCTCTCCTCCTGGCTGTAGGTGTATCCCGGGGTAAAGAGACAGTAATCCCGGTCTGCAAAGGTGGTCTTGTACACCTGTTCCCGGTTGTGGATCCAGAAAAGCTCCGGATGGTCTTTCAGCACCGCATGGTACACCAGGTCCACCCGGTCGTCGGCGGCCATGGTCACGTAAAACTCCTCCCGCCGGTCCCGGACTCCCTCCAGGATCTCCCGGTAGACTCTCTGTTCCTCATCACCCAGAAGGTGAAAATAGTATTCCAGATGCCCCTCCTCCTGCTGGACCACTTCCCGCTTTCGCAGCTCCCTCACCTCTTTGGGTTCGATGAGACGGCCCGCCGTGTCTGAAATCTCTTCCAGGAAATTTCCAGGCATCCTGCCAATGAGAAAGATCAGGAAAGCCGTGAGAAAAATCAAAAGAACAGGGAAGAGCCGTCTTCTCCTCTTTTTCTTTTTCGGAGCATTCTCTGTCAACTTTCAACCCGCCTTTCACGAGACAAAGGCCACCAGTGTAACATTTCCCATGGCGTTGGCCTTTTCGATGCATCTCCTGGTAAATCCTCTTTTTGCAAAAAGGTAAAACTCCTTCTCCGGGTATGAAAACAGGTCGCTTTTCCTCTTCAGGTCCCCGATGACGTCCGCGTCCACCTTCTCCTCTTGCCAGAAGCAGCTCCCGAAGATGGCTCCCGTTCCCCCGTCGGTTCCCATGATGCCGATCTCCAGGTCCTCCCGGGTGTCCGGATCCGGTCCCCACCAGGGGCCGATCTCCCGGCAGTTGATCTTCATCCGGCCCGCCTTCTGGAGACGGATGATGTACTGCATGCATATCTTCTCAAAGACTTCGCCCATGTACTGCTGAAACTCGGGCTGCATGTCCCTGTACAACCCGTCCCCGTAGCCCTGCTGGATCCAGTTGATGCGGGTGGGTATGAAGCGGTACCAGAAGGCCATCATCTCGTCGTCGATGCGGTAGAGAGTACGCCTTCCGTTTTCCTCCCCGCAGGGAAACTCCTTTCGGATGAGGCCCGCCGACAGTAGACTTCGCATGTAGGTGGCGGTGGCACTGGTCTCCTCCCCAATCTCCATGGCAATCTCCGAAAGCCTGGTTCTCCCCTGTGCCACCGCCGAGAGTATGGCGTTGTAAAGTCCCGGCTCCCGGATCTCCTGTCTCAGGAGGTACTCCGCCTCCCCGTAGAGATCCCCCGATGGCTGGAGGAAGAGCCGCTTGATGTTGGACTCCACCGTCAGGTTCTCATCCACTTTTTCCAGATACCGGACCACCCCGCCGGTGACGCCGTAGATGCAGGCCAGATCCACGTCGTTGAATTTTCGCATAAACCTTCTGGTCTCCTCAAAGTCAAACGGAGGCACAAATAAAACCAGATCCTCCTTCTCATACAGGAGGGAACGCTGTCCCAGCAGCTGCCGGTCCGCAAAGATCCGGGAGGAGCTGCACAGGATCAGCATCAGCTGACTGCTGGACTGATAGGCCTCCATCATCTCGTTCAGTCTTTTCATCAGCTTGGGAAAGGTCTTGGCCGCACAGGAGACGCCGTCTATGATAAAGGCGATGCGCTTTTCTACGGACAGCTCAAAGATCAGCTTCAGCCCCGCCTCCAGGGTGGAGAAAAACGCCGGCCTTCGTTCCTCCCCCAGGTAGGCCAGCACGCTCCGGTACAGATTGTCCACGTTCTGGCGGGGGGTGCTGTCCAGCCCCATGAAATAGATGACTTCCTTACCCTTGGAAAACTCATTGAGAAGGGCGGTCTTTCCCACACCTCTCCGCCCGTAGACCACGGCACAGCGCAGTCCCTTCTCCTCATACAGCCGGTTCAGCGCCCCCAGCTCTTCCTCTCGACCAATGAACATCACACAACCCCGCCTTTCAAATGTTCATTTAGTGAT
>CAZJYM010000002.1:0-8364 GCA_964550245.1 uncultured Blautia sp.
GGATCCCCGCCAGCATCAGGGTGGACAGGGGATAATAGATCAAAGGCTTGTCGTAGACCGGCATGATCTGTTTGGAAATGGCCTTGGTAAGGGGGTAAAGCCTGGTGCCGGAACCCCCGGCCAGTATAATTCCTTTCATAGTACCCCTCCTGTACTGAGGGAAATCAGAGCCGTATACAAAACCATGTAGAAGAGAGCTTCTCCGCCGGAAATCTGCTCTTCCTGCCGGTAAAGGGGCTCATCCTCGGCATCCCCCACTTCCTCTGCCAGGACAGGCTGGGGAGTAAGGACCAGAAGAGTGGCCAAAAGCAGGGGAGCCATTCTTTTTCTCCCGGATTTTTTCCACATTTTCTCTCCGTTTTTATTCACGGTTTCCCCTCCTACCGGCCCTGATACATTTCCTCATAGTATTTCTGATAATCTCCGCTGGTGACCCGCTCCATCCACTCCTGATGACTGAGGTACCATTCGATGGTAAGGCGGATCCCGGATTCAAAGTCGGTCTCCGGGCTCCAGCCCAGTTCCCGCTGGATCTTTTCCGGGGAGATGGCATAGCGGCGGTCATGGCCCTTGCGGTCCGTCACGTAGGTAATGAGATCATCCCGCACCAGGGCTTTCCTGGGATCCGAATCGGGCAGCAGATCCCGCAGGGTGTCCAGGATGGTGTGGACGATGCGAATATTTGGCCTCTCGTTGTGGCCTCCGATGTTGTAGGTTTCAAAAAGCCGGCCCTTTTCCTGCACCAGGTCGATGGCCCGGGCATGGTCCTTTACATAGAGCCAGTCCCGTACATTTCCCCCGTCCCCGTAGACGGGGAGGGCCTTTCCGGTCAGGGCATTATGGATCATCAGGGGAATCAGCTTTTCCGGGAACTGGTAGGGCCCGTAGTTGTTGCTGCAGTTGGTGATGTTGGCCGGGAAGTGATAGGTATCCATGTAGGAGCGCACCAGCATGTCCGAACCCGCCTTGCTGGCGGAGTAGGGACTGTGGGGCGCATAGGGAGTGGTCTCGGTGAAGTACCCCTCCGGTCCCAGGGATCCGTACACCTCATCGGTGGACACGTGGAGAAACTTCTTATTCTCCGGATAGGTTCCGTCTTCTCTTTCCCAGGCTCCCCGGGCCGCATTTAACATCACCAGGGTGCCCAGCACGTTGGTCTTTACAAAAACTTCCGGATCCCGGATGCTGCGGTCCACATGGCTCTCCGCCGCAAAGTGCACCACCCGGTCGATGTCGTTGTCCCGGAAGATCCTCTCCATCGCCTCCCGGTCGCAGATGTCCGCCTTTATAAAGGTATAGTTGGGCCGGTTTTCGATGTCCTTTAAGTTCTCCAGATTTCCCGCATAGGTCAGCTTGTCCACGTTTAAGATGCGGATCGTATCCCCGTAGCGCTCAAACATGAAGTGGATGTAGTTGGAGCCGATAAAGCCGGCGCCTCCCGTCACCAGATAGGTTCTCATGTATTATCTCCTCTTTATCGTTGATACTGTTTGATGCAGACTCCGTTTTCATCAAAGACGGACACCAGGTTGGAGCGGCTGACCAGGGTCACGTTTTCCGCCCGGGTACAGGTCCGGTCCGAATTCCCCTGGTAGAAATAGTACTTCTTGCCGTTGATCACATGCCAGCCTTTGTAGGCCTTGCCGTCGCTGCCGAAATAGTAGGTCTTCTTTTCACCCTTCTCGGTAAAGGTGTGAAATCCTCCCGTAAAACGGGCCCCGGAGGTGTCCGCGTAGTAAATGCTGCCGTTTTTGGTGATCTTCTGATCTTTCAGCAAAACAGCGGTCTGGGGATCAAAGTAGTAAAACTTCTTTCCGATCTTCTTCCATCCGCCTTTGACTGCCTTTCCTTTGGTGTCAAAGCGGTAGGTCTCCCCCTTGTAGGTGAGCCATTTCTTCACATAGCGCTTTCCGTCGGCTCCCACGTAGGACAGGCTTCCGTCCGTGTTGGTAAGAAGGCGGCTGGTGAGCATCTCCCCCGTAGCGGTGCTGAAGCGGTAGGTGCTGCCGTCGATCTCCTTCCAGCCCTTTAAGGCCTCTCCCTTTTGAAAGAAGTAGGTCTTTCCCCCGTACTTCAGCCATCCGTCCTCGTAGCGCTCTCCCTTGCTGTCCACGTAGTGGACCGTGTTGTTCTCCTTAATGAGCTGGCTCTTGCACAGAGCCCCGGTGCTCTTGTCGAAATAGTAGTGGATGCCGTTTAACACCACCCAGCCGGTTTTCTTCTTTCCGTTCTCGTAGTAGTATTCCTTCCCGTCCACCGATACCCAGCCGTCCCGCAGGCTCTCCGGATCCGTGGGCACGTAGGAGGCCAGCGGAGAGGTACGGGGAGTAATGACTTTCGTATAGTCCTTAAAGCCGAAGTTCAGATCCACGTTGTTGCCGGGGTTGATGCCGTCGATCATGCCCTTGGTAGGACGCAGCAGTCCCCCGCCGTCCCCGTCGGTGGACTGCCAGATGGTATAGCGGTACAGATCATGGGAGGGAGCCCCCATCCGGTCGGTGTACTGAGCCAGCCACACATCGTAGTTTTTAAGCTGCGTCATGTCCAGCTTGTTCACGTACCAGTTCACGTTGGTGTAGACCATGGGGGTGTAACCGGCCTTTTTGATCTCCTCGCAGAAGGTCACCGCCAGCTGGGAGATCTCCCTGGGAGACAGCTTTTCCATCTGGGTGGATTCCATGTCAAAGACCACCGGGTAGGAAACCTTGTATCCCCGCATCTTCTTGATGGCGAACTGGGCCTCCAGCACCGCCTTCTCCCGGGTATCCGCCCGGCTGAAGATGTAGGTGCCCACCGGCACGCCCGCCGCGTTGGCGTGAACCATGTTGTAGTCGTAGTACTCGTCCATGTGCCAGGTGCCGTCGGAGATCCGCACAAAGGCAAAGTCGATGTCCGATTTGGCCACCTTCTTCCAGGCGATGCTTCCGGTCCACTCGGATACATCCAGACCCCGCAGGAAAGCCCCTTCGATCACTCTCCCGATGCCGTCATAGCAGACGCCGTTGATCTTCTGCCAGGCCCGGTCGCTGTCCTCCAGGGGAGCCCCGTAAAGACCTTCCGACTCCGCCACCATCTCTCTCCGGTCATAGCCGGCTGTATAGCCCATCACCCGGGTCCCGCCGCCCAGGAACAGCATCCCGGTCAGCAGGATAAGTCCCGCTTTTTTTATCCAGTTCATCTTTTCCCCTTTTATTCTTCTGAAATCTTTGCTTCCGCCCCGTTTTTTGGGGCAGCAGCGCTGTAACACCCATTATACAATAGTTGTGGTGGCAATTGCAAGGAACAAAACAGCCGGCGGAAGAGAAAGAGCCTGAACTCTCCCTCTTCCGCCGGCACCAGGTCTAAACCGCCGGATCGGTGGGATCAAAGTTGCCGCTTCCCCGCAGCGGGGTGATGGGCATTCTTCCCAACGGGCCCTTAAACACTTCATTGGCCTCGCAGGTTCCGTCAAAGATGTAGATCCTTCCGCCGTTGCAGTTGTCGTACACCCACTTGCAGTCCCCCACGCAGCAGCGGATGCATCCGTGGGAAGCCGGGTTCCCCAGCTTGTTGTACTCTGCCGCGGGCAGGTTGTAGCTGTTGGCGTAGGTGCAGGGGACGGTGTGGATAAAGATGCCTCCGTATCCGGCTCCGTCCACATGGGTGGCATACTGTCCCCAGGCGGGACCGATGAGAGCCTGCCAGCGTCCTCCCCGGGTGAGCCCGTAGCGTCCCACGGGAGTAGGTGTTCCCGGAAGGCCCACGGAGATGCGGATGGTCTTTACGGGGATGGTGCGGTCCGCGTTGAACACGGTCATCACCCCGTTCACCCGGTCCGCCTCCAGATAGTAGGGACCGGGGACTCTGTCGGATACGTCGTTGATGCGGTAGCCGTCACTGTCGAACCAGTACTGCATGCCGTCTATAATCACGCTTCGGTTGGCGGCAAAGGTGCCTGTGGCCGGATCCACGTATTTCACCAGGTTGTTGGCGTTGCTCACCACCACCCAGCCGGTGGTGAAGCGGCCCCGGCTGTCCACATATCCCTTTACTCCGTCCCGGACCGCGGTGCTGTTGGTGAGCACCGAACAGTCGCCCTGGAAGTAGTAGGAGCTGCCCTCCACATCCCTCCAGGTGTTCTGGAAGAGGACTCCGTCTCCGCCGGCGTAGTACCACTTGTTCCGGGAATGGATCCAGGTGTTTTTATACATGACTCCCCGCCGTTCCTGGGCGGTGGAGCTCTGGAAGAAGTAGGTCCTGCCGTTTACGGTGTGAATCCCGGCCGCCAGTTTCCCGGTGGGATCCAGGTAGCAGCCGTTTTTGGCCAGCAGATCCTTGTAGTGGTTGCCGTTGGCCGCAAAGTAGAACCAGCCGACCACCTTTCCGTTGGGCTTTCGCACCAGCTGCCAGCCCTGTTTTTCCTCCACCACTCCGGGGGTGGAGCCAAAGTAATAGTAGTAGTCCGAATCTCCCCGCACCAGGTGCCAGGAGTTCTTCCAGCCGGAGAGTTTGCCGGAGGGTCCGAAGTAATAGCGGGCCCCGTTGTATTTCACCAGTCGGGAGCGGATCACCCGGCCCTGACTGTCTGACATGTACCAGTTGCTGTTGGAAGCCTGCACCATGGTATCCCGGATGAGGAAGCCCTCCTCGTCCAGCAGATAGAGATCATCGCCGGTCACGGCCGGATCCAGCTTTCTGGCCACGATGCCCAGGCTCTTTCTCTTTCCGTCTCTGCCGAAATAACACCACTGGATCTTTCTCTCTATTGTCCGGCTTCTCCAGCCTCCCTGGAGCATGGCTCCCGCAATGGCCTCTCCGCTCTCGGCGGAGGTAAGGAAGTAGTAGAGTCCCGTGCGGGTCCCCTGCGTGATCTCATAAAACCCTTCCCGGGGAACGCCCGCATCGTCCAGGCAGTAGGTGACGGAGCGGATCTTGTAAAGGCCTCCGGTGTAGCTGCCTTTTTCCTCATTGATCTGACGCAGTTTTTCCATCGAAAGGTAAGGCCCTTCCGAGGAATAGTAGCGGAAGGATTCTCCCGTCCACAGCCACCAGCCTTTCTGCATCTGCCCCAGGTTGGAGTTAAAGGGTGCGGGAAGTACGTTTTCCGGTATCAAAAGCTGGGCATTGGCCTCATCCATGAAGAAGAGCTCTTCTGCCGTAGCAAGTTCAAACCCGGGCAGGCCGGGTTCCACGGTTTTGGCGCCGGTAAAGAGATATCCCTCCTCATCGAAGAGGTAATCCCCCTCGGTTACCAGTGTCTGACTGGAAAGACTCTGCAGCGTGCGGATGTGGACAATCCCGTCTGTCGCATTATAATAGGAAATTTCTCTCTCCGGCGCGGGAGTCAGTTCCAGAATGGGTACCTCTCCCGGCTCCAGAAACCCCTGGTTTAACAGTTCCTGGGTGGGCCCGGGTGAAGGTGTAACGGTGGGCTGCGGTTCGGGTTCCTGCGGCTTATCCAGGCTTTTTACCAGCCTCCACCTGCCGTTTTCCTCCCTTCTCCACTGGGCCATGATCACCGTGCCCGGCTCCAGCACCTTCTGGGCTTCCTGCATCTCCCCCTCGTCCAGATCCAGAAGCGGGGCCTGGGACGGCTCCGGCGTGGGTGTTGCCGTTACACCGGGTACCTCCCCTGCGGTAAACAGATCTCCCTGGGGAAATACCTCATCCCCGTCTCCAAAGCCATCCTGTTCCGGGGGCGTCACTTCCTCCAAAGGCCCCGGAGGAAGAACCTCCGGGGCATCTGAGGTGAAAGCGTCACCGAAAAGCTGTGAAGCTTCGTCTGATTCTTCCAGGGCAGCAGCTCCCGCCTGACACACGGTACTGATGCCCAGCACCGTGCCCAGAAGAAGCGCCGCCAGTTTCTTTTTCATTTTCAATACTCCTCCCCAACAGTTGCTCCCCTTTTTGGGTCCGGGACACTTACTCTCCCAGACCGCTTTCTATAATTCCCAGCAGGTTCTCCATGGCCTGAATCTCATCGGTCCCCTCGCAGGTCAGCTCGATCTGGTCCCCGCACTTGACGCAGGCTCCCAGCACGCTGAGCACGCTCTTGGCATTGGCGGTGCCTCCGTCAAAGGAAAAGGTGATGAGAGACTTAAACTTCGCTGCCTCCCTGCACAGAACCCCGGCCGGCCGCAGCTGCAGCCCGGTGGGGTTGTGAACGACTACCTTCCTGCTGATCATTCTATCATCTCCCCCCTGCTACTGGATGGTCACATCCACGCTGGAAATCTGGGACACATTGATGTCCGCCCGGGCTTCCTCCAGCAGTTCATAGCCTTCCGGCAGAACCACCTGTACCGGCAGCTCGTAGCTGCCCTCCCCGGTTCCGGACAGATCAATGGAAAGAACCATCTCCTCCCCGGTCAGATCCGGCAGATCCCCGGAGAGCTTTTTCACCCGCACTTCAATCCGGTCCGTGGCAAAGGCGGACTGGTATCCCTCCGGCTGATTCAGCACGGTGATGTTGCTGGTGGGTATCTGGTAGGCCCTGCTTCCGATGGGAAGAATGGACACCCTTACCCACACGTCCCCGCTGGATCCGGAGATCAGCTTGATGCCCTCGGGAAGAATTCCCACCAGGTCCACCTTCTGCTCATAGTCCTCCACCTTCCCGGAGATGTCGATGTTCTCCGGGGGAATCACAATGGCGTTTCCGTCGGCGGTGAGAGTATCCAGGGCCGCGTCCGTTCCGGCCACGCTCACCACATCCGGCACCGTCACCACCCGGTCCACGTAGTAGCCTTCCGCAGGCTCCCCGTGGTATCCGCCCTTTAAGTTCACGTTGGAGCGGATCTTCCAGAGCCTGGCGGTCACATCCACGTTGGAGAAGTTCAGGTAGCGCATCTGGGTTTCCGTGAGCCGGTCCCCGTTCTTGTCGTAGATCACCGGGGTGACCTCCTGGGTTACGTCAGTTTCCGAACCGTTAACGTCAATTCCTGCGGAAACTACTCCTATTCTATTAATCAGAGAGGACGGTCCCGTAATCTGAATTTTCTCCGGGCTGGAAACCAGGGTGCCGATCTCATAGCCGGTGGCCGGCTTGGAGTCTCCGCTGGTGACACTGACGGCAAACTCCTGGGTCATCTTTCTCTGGAGATGGATCTTCAGGTTTCTGGGAATCACCTCGATGTTGCTGGGGGAGATTCCCTCACAGGTGACCGTTATGGGAACCATCACCGGATCCGTGTTAAGGCTTAAGGCCTGCTGCAGATCCGCCACCGCCTGGATGTCCTGGCTGCGGATCTTTTCCACGGTCTTTCTCTTGCCTGTAATGTACACCCGGGCTGCCTGCTGCTCCTCATCGGGCATGCACATCAGCCCTTCATTGTCGATATATGCCACATTTACCAGTTCCACGTCGGGAATCATGTAGGTGACGGTGCGGATGGGATCATCGATATTCACCACCAGCATCCACACCAGGATTCCCACCAGAACAGACATGATCTTTAAAGGAAGGTTTTCAGTTATCCTTCTTTTCATGCTTCACTCTCACCTTCAGCAGCGGATGCTGCTTCTTGTTCTCCACCACCTGCTTGTTCTGGGCCTCTGCCAGGATTTCCCGCAGCCTGGCGGCGCTGATGTTGCTCTCCAGATGACCGTCTTTCGCCACAGAGACTTCCCCCGTCTCCTCGGAGACAATGATGGTAACGGAATCCGTCACCTCGCTGATTCCCACACCGGCCCGGTGCCGGGTCCCCAGCTGTTTGCTGAGCTCCATGTTGTCGGAGAGGGGAAGATAGCAGGTAGCCGCCATGATCCGGTCTCCCCGCACAATCACCGCCCCGTCGTGAAGCGGGGTATTGTGTTCAAAGATGTTCACCAGCAGCTGACTGCTCAGTGCCGCGTCCAGGTTGATGCCGGTGCGCTCATATTCAGTCAGGAGAATGTCCTGCTCCACCACAATGAGAGCCCCGGTATAGACCTCCGCCATGTCGAAGCAGGCCCGGACCATCTCGTTGGCGGTCCGGTCCGAGAACCTCTCCTTCACATCCCTTCCCGCTCCCAGGGGGATCAGGGCGGACACCAGGTTCTTCTGTCCCAGCTGCTCCAGGACACGGCGCAGTTCCGGCTGAAAAATGACCACCACGGCGATCAGCATCACGTTGGCCAGGTTGGTGACGATCCACAGGATGGTGTCCATACGGAAGATGTAGGCCACGGCCAGAAACAGCAGCACCACCAGAATTCCCTTCAGCAGGGTGTAGGCCCGGGTATATTTGACCCATACCATAAACTGATAGATAAAGAAGGAAATCAGCGCGATCTCTATGATATCTATGATCCCCACGGTGGGAAAAGATATTTTTGACAGATATCGGCTCACAATACTCTCAAACCACTCCATGTTTTTCCTCTTCTTCCTTCAGGCCGGGTCCA
>CAZJYM010000002.1:8464-41990 GCA_964550245.1 uncultured Blautia sp.
ACAATACTCTCAAACCACTCCATGTTTTTCCTCTTCTTCCTTCAGGCCGGGTCCATTATAAAGGGATCCCTTAGAGGTCTCTCAAAGATTCCTCCAGCTTTTTCTCGAAATCCACATCGTCCAGATCCGTGGCGGAAGAGCCGTACCTTTCCTCCGGCCTCTGGGCGCTCCGGCTCCTTCTGGAACCGGACCGGTCCTCCCTTGCGTAGGTGGGGGCGGTATAGGGCATCTCCTCCGCTCTTCTCTCCTCTCTGGAGGATCCTCCGCCGATCTTTTTGATGCTTCTCTCGGAAGTGGACACGATGGCCTTGGGCACTGCCTTTACATAATAATAATACTCGTCGTCCTGGAATTCCAGCCGTTCGATGCGGCTGTAATCCCCGCCGAAGGCGAAAAACTCCAGGATCAGGCTGATAAGAACCGAAACAACGGTGGAAATGATCAGGGGAGGCAGCGGGAACTCCACGTTGAAGTAAAATCCCCCTCCCAGCATCAGCAGCACGTACGCCAGTCCCCCGCAGACGATGGCGATGCGCCAGGCATAGTCGAAAGAACGGGAACGGATCAGGTTCACCAGAAGGGCCGTACCCACAAAGGCCACCACCGTGATCCACATCTCCCAGTTCTGGGCAATGCCGTCCGCCATCAAAGTCAATGCATCCAGCAAATCCGTATCGGGACTCTGGAGCACCTGGGCCTGCTGCTTTAACAGATCCACAAAGTAATAGATGATCACCCCGCAGCCGGCGGGAAGCACGGCCTGGATGGGACATAAAAGCCCCGTTCCGATGGGAAGAAGGGCCGGCACATTAAGGCCCAGTGCCAGCGGGGTAAAGGCCAGAACCGTATTGCAGCCCGTGCTGAACCGCAAAAAGAGGATCAGCATGAAGAGAATCAGAACCAGCATGAAGGCCGCCACCGCCGGCCCCAGGGCGTAGCAGTGGCCCACCATCAGGATAAAGCCGGCGAAAATCATCACCATGGGCGGGAGAATGGAACTGATCAGAGACAGGATCAGCACCACAAAGATGTTGTCAAGCTGGGCCATGTATCCCATGTGCTGATTGATCCAGGTAAAGTATACCAGGGCCATGAAAAACTTCAGGAAGGGCTGGATGTAGCTCTCATAGGTTCCGTACAGGTTCTTGAGTTTTTGTTTGAATTCCAGTAATGTGGTCATCTGCCATGCCCTCCCGCTGTTCCCCGGCCGGACCCCTTCTTCTCTTCCCTGGCGTAGATCCGGTCAAGCCTGGTAAGCTCCTCGTAGTAGTTCTTCACGCTCTTCTTGGCCCTGTGGTATTTCACCGAGTACTGGATGTAGGTGAGAAGGGTGTACAAAAGCAGCAGAACCACATATCCCGCGATCAGGTAAATCCCTAAGTTTACCAGGTTCATCCGGTGGATGTTTTCCAGAAGGTATTCTCCGAAATAGGCTCCCAGCACGGCCAGTATCATCGCATAGCCCACGGTCACCAGAAAGAAGTTCTTGATCAGGGCCAGCCCGATGTAGTCGCTGCGGAAATATTTGCTGATGGGAAGGTATTTCTTTCCCTCCCCCTGTTCGTACATGGCCAGACGGGTCATGATCTTTACTTTCTCTTCGTTAATCATTGCGCGTTCCTCAAAGGATTCTCCATTGCTGGCAGGGTATCAGAGGTGTTTCTGACACCCGGTTCATGGTCACACACGGAAATTGTACCATATATCAAGTCAGGTGAAAAGTACTTTTTGAAAGGATTGCAATCTGCATAACCCGTAATCATCCTTTAAAGATCCGCCTCCGCCAGCTCCGAAAGTCTTACATCCAGCGTGCTGTACCGGCTCTGCTGCTTGTCATTGCGGATCATCTCCTGGAAGGTCTCCTCGCTTCCCACAACGGTGACGCACTTTTTGGCCCGGGTCACCGCCGTGTAGAGAAGGTTGCGGTTCATCAGCATCCTGGGACCGGAAAGAAGAGGCAGGATCACCGCCGGATACTCGGATCCCTGGGATTTGTGGATGGTGATGGCGTAGGCCAGTTCCAGCTCCTCCAGCTGTTTAAAGGAATAGAGGGCGAACCGTCCGTCCTCAAATTCCACCTCCGCAGTCTGGGCAAATTCGTTCAGGCTTCTTAGAATCCCCGTATCCCCGTTAAAGACGCCTACGCCCTGATCCGTTACAATCCCATGCTTTCCCCGGATCTCCCACTCCATCTGGTAGTTGTTCTTCACCTGCATCACCTTGTCCCCCTCCCGGAACAGGGTGTCCCCGGATTCTCTCTCCTTCTTGGTCTCATCCGGGGGATTGAGATACATCTGCAGGATTTTGTTCAGTCTCTCCACCCCTAAAAGTCCCTTGCGCATGGGGGTGAGCACCTGAATCTCAGAGGGACGGGCCGATACATACCCGGGAAGCTTCTTCTGAATCAGGGTGATGATCACCCGGATCACCGTGTCTGCATCCGAACGGCGAAGGAAGAAGAAATCCCGGCTCTTATTGTTGGGAATCACCGGCTCACCCCGGTTGATCTTATGGGCATTGACCACGATGTCGCTCTCTCTGGCCTGCCGGAAGATCTGGGTGAGCTCCACACCCGGGAACTGGCCCGAGCGGAGGATGTCCCGCAGAACGTTTCCCGGTCCCACGCTGGGAAGCTGGTTTTCATCCCCCACCAGGATCAGCCTGGTACCGGGCGTGATCGCCAGAAGCAGGGCGTGCATCAGGGTGATGTCCACCATGGACATCTCATCGATGATGATCACGTCCGCCTCCAGGGGATTGGATTCATTGCGCTCAAAGTGGACGCTTCTGCCGTTGTTCTCCTCCAGGGGCACTCCGGAGAGCTCCAGCATCCGGTGGATGGTCTGGGCCTGAAATCCCGTGGCCTCGCTCATGCGCTTGGCGGCCCGGCCGGTGGGAGCAGCCAGCAACAGCTGGGATCCCTCCCCCAGGAAGAAATGGATGATGGCATTGATGGTGGTGGTCTTTCCGGTACCGGGGCCTCCGGTTAAAAGAAAGACTCCCTGTCCGGCTGCTTCCGCCACCGCTTTTTTCTGCATCCCGTCCAGGACAATACCCGTCTCCTTTTCCAGGGAGCGGATCCTCGCATTCACCCTTCCGGGATCAAAGGGACAGGGGATGTTCAAGTCCCGCAGCATCCTGGCCGTATCCAGCTCCAGGTAGTAGTAGGATCCGGGATAGACCATCATCTTCTCTCCCAGGGGCTTCATGACCACCTTTCCGTCCAGGACCATGTCCATCAGGTACTTGTCCAGACGGGAAGGTTCCACCCCCAGAAGAGCGGAAGAACGCTCAAAGAGCTGTTCTTTGGGCAGACAGGTATGTCCCTCCCCGGTGGCGGAAAGCAGGGTATAGAGCATGCCGCTGCGGATCCGGTACTCGGAGTCCGGGCGGATCCCCAGCCTGGAGGCGATTTCATCGGCGGTCTTAAAACCCACCCCGGCGATGTCCTCCGCCAGCTGGTAGGGGTTTTCCCTCAGGACAGAATACACCTTATCCCTGTATTTCTGAAAAATCTTAGCGCCAAGATTCAAAGAGATGCCGTACCGGGAGAGAAAGATCATGGCCTGGCGCATGTCGGCCTTTTCCTTTACCTGGGCGGCAATCTCGGAGGCCATCTTTTCACTGATGCCCTTTATCTCGGAAAGTCTCCCCGGCTCCTCCTCCATGATCCGCAGGGTATCATCCCCAAAGCGGCGCACAATGCGGGCAGCCAGAGCAGGTCCCACGCCCTTGATGGCGCCTGACCCCAGGTAGCGCTCCATGGCCAGGGCATCCTCCGGCTCCACCTCCTCAAAAGAGTGGATTTTAAACTGTTTTCCATACACCGGATGGGTGGTGTATTCCCCTCTGGCATGGATGGTCAGTCCCGGGGAAATGGAGGGAAAGGTGCCCACACAGGTTAAGGGCTCCTCCCCGGTAATGCCCAGGACAAACACGGTGTATCCGTTTTCATCGCTGTGAAAGATCACATGATCAATAAAGCCGGTTACGGATTCCTCTCCCCCCATCTTTTCACCTCCATCATTCAGCGGTCCATCCGCTCCATCACATCCGGATATTTTCCGGTTCCTATCACGGCCACATCCATGGGATCCTGCACTGTCATGGCATGAACCCCGGTTTTCTCCTCGATCAGGGCATCCATGCCGTGCAGAAGAGATCCCCCTCCTGTCAGCAGTATCCCCCGGTCCACGATGTCCGCCGCCAGCTCCGGCGGCGTCTTTTCCAGGATGCTGCGTACCGTCTCCACGATCTGTCCCGTGGCATCCTTTAAGGCCAGCCTCATCTCCTGGGATGTCAAAGTGGCAACCCGGGGAAGACCGGTGATCACGTTTCGTCCCTTCACCTCCATGGTTCTGGGAAGCTTTTCCTCCACGGCGGTGCCGATCTCCATCTTGATGCGCTCCGCCGCCTCCTCCCCGATAAACAGGCTGTGGTTGTTGCGCACGTAGCTCATGATGGCCTGGTTGAACACATCCCCGGCCACCTTGATGGAGCTGGAAACCACCACCCCGGCCATGGAGATCACGGCCACATCGGTGGTGCCCCCTCCGATGTCCACGATCAGGTTTCCAAAGGGCTTGGTCACGTCCACCCCGGCGCCGATGGCGGAGGCCACCGCCTCCTCCACCAGACACACGCTCCTGGCTCCCGCCTGGTAGGTGGCCTCCTCCACGGCCCGGCGCTCGATCTCCGTGGTGCCGCTGGGCACGCAGATGCTGATGCGGGGCTTGATGAAGGCCCTTCGTCCCAAAGCCCTTGAGATGAAAAACTTCAGCATCTTTTCCATTACAATGTAGTCCACCACCACCCCCTGCCGGATGGGGCGGATCAGCTCCATGTTGGAGGAGAGACGCCCGGCCATCTGGCGGGCCTCCTCCCCGATGGCCCTTATCTTTTCCGAATTTTTATCATACACCACCACGGAGGGCTCCTTTAAGACCATTCCTCTGGTGGTGGAATATACCAGACTGTTCCTGGTTCCCAGGTCGATACCGATATCACTTGCCGGCATGGAACTCCCCCTTCTTCTTTGTCCCCTGCTACCGGGCTGCGTCCTTTAAGTATTTCGCCACGTACTGTCCTGTAAAGGAAGCCGGATTTTTCGCCACCTCCTCCGGTGTTCCCGTGGCGATCACCTCTCCTCCCATGTCGCCCCCTTCCGGGCCCAGGTCAATGATGTAGTCCGCGGTCTTGATCACATCCAGGTTGTGCTCGATGACCACCACCGTGTTGCCGCCCTCGGTGAGCCTGCGCAGGATGTCGATCAGCTTGTGCACGTCTGCAAAGTGCAGTCCCGTGGTGGGCTCATCCAGGATGTAGATGGTCTTTCCCGTCCCTCTGCGGCTTAACTCCGTGGCCAGCTTGATCCGCTGGGCCTCCCCTCCGGAGAGCTCGGTAGAGGGCTGTCCCAGCTTGATGTAGGAAAGCCCCACATCATACAGGGTTTCTATCTTTCTGCGGATGGCCGGAACGTTCTCAAAGAACTCCATGGCCTCCTCCACGGTCATGTTCAGGACGTCATAGATGTTTTTGTCCTTGTATTTTACCTCCAGCGTCTCCCGGTTGTACCGTTTGCCCTTGCAAACCTCGCAGGGCACGTACACATCGGAGAGGAAGTGCATCTCGATCTTGATGATTCCGTCCCCGCCGCAGGCCTCGCAGCGGCCTCCCTTGACGTTGAAGCTGAACCTTCCTTTCTTGTATCCCCGGGCTTTGGCATCCGAGGTGTTGGCAAAGAGATCCCGGATCTGGTCAAAGACTCCCGTGTAGGTGGCGGGATTGGACCGGGGAGTCCGGCCGATGGGGGACTGGTCGATGTTGATCACCTTGTCCAGCTGGCGCACGCCCAGGATTTCCCGGTGTTTTCCCGGTATGGTCCGGGCCCGGTTTAATTCCCTGGCCAGATGCTTGTAGAGAACTTCATTAATCAGGGAGCTCTTTCCGGAACCGGAAACCCCGGTGACACAGGTCATGACTCCCAGGGGGATGTCCACGTCCATGTCTTTGAGGTTGTGCTCTGCGGCTCCCCGGATCTTCAAGTAGCCGGTAGGCCTCTTTCTCCTTGCTGGCACCGGGATCTTCTTTCGGCCGCTTAAGTAGGCCCCCGTCACGGAGGCCGGATTGCGGATCAGATCCTCCACGGTGCCGATCTCCACCAGCTCTCCGCCGTGTTCCCCGGCTCCGGGACCGATGTCCACCACACAGTCTGCAGCCCGGATGGTATCCTCGTCGTGTTCCACCACGATCAGGCTGTTGCCCAGATCCCGCAGACGCATCAGGGCATTCAGGAGCTTGTCGTTATCCCGCTGGTGCAGGCCGATACTGGGTTCGTCCAGGATGTACACCACTCCCACCAGACCGGAGCCGATCTGAGTGGCCAGCCGGATCCGCTGGGCCTCTCCTCCGGAGAGGGTGGCGGTTCCTCTGGCCAGAGAGAGATAATCCAGGCCCACATCCGAGAGGAACCCCACCCGGGAACGGATCTCCTTTAGGATCTGCTTTCCGATCAGCTGCTGCTGGGGAGTGAGTTCCGGATCCTGCAAAAAGGCCTTTAAGTCTTTTATTGATAAGGTGGTGATCTCATAGATGTTTTTGCCGCTTACGGTGACGGCCAGGGATTCCTTCCGCAGCCTCTTTCCCCCGCACTCCCGGCAGGGGGTGATGCGCATATATGTCTCATACTCCTGCTTCATGGTCTCGGAGGCGGTCTCTTTATAGCGCTGTTCCACGTTGGCAATCAGTCCCGGGAAGGCCACGTCGTAGACGCCTTCCCCTCTCTGGCCCTTATAGCGCACCTTTACGGATCTTCCGTTGGTTCCGTGAATGAGCATGTCCTGGATGTTCCAGGGGTATTCCTCAAAGGGAGTGTCCAGGCTGAAGTGATATTCTTTGGCCAGAGCATCCAGAATGGCCCGGGTAAAACTGCCCGGATCCGTACAGGACTGCCAGCCGGGAACCACGATGGCTCCCTGCATGATGCTAAGCGACTTGTCGGGGATCATCAGATCCTCGTCAAACTCCATCTTGTAGCCCAGTCCCAGACACTCGGGACAGGCCCCGAAGGGATTGTTAAAGGAAAAGCTTCTGGGTTCAATCTCCGGGATGCTGATCTCACAGTCCGGACAGGCAAAGCTCTGGCTGTAGGTCTGCACCTTTCCGTCCATGGTATCCACCATCAGAAGACCGTCGGAGAGCTCCAGCACGGTCTCGATGGAATCCGTCAGCCTTTTTTCCATACCGGGCCTTACCACCAGCCGGTCCACCACGATCTCGATGTTGTGCTTGACATTTTTCTCCAGGGAAATTTCTTCCGAGAGCTCATAGAGGACTCCGTCGATCTGCACCCGCACATAGCCGTTCTTTTTGGCCTGCTCCAGCACCTTCGCATGAGTGCCTTTGCGTCCCCGGACCACCGGGGCTAAAAGCTGGATCTTGGTTCTCTCCGGCATGGCCATGATGCTGTCCACCATCTGATCCACCGTCTGCCGGCGGATCTCCTTCCCGCATTTGGGACAGTGGGGTATGCCGATCCGGGCATAGAGCAGTCGGAAGTAGTCATAGATCTCCGTCACCGTTCCCACCGTCGACCGGGGATTGCGGTTGGTGGATTTCTGGTCAATGGAGATGGCAGGAGGCAGTCCCTCAATCAGGTCCACATCCGGTTTTTCCATCTGTCCCAGGAACTGCCTGGCATAGGAGGACAGAGATTCCATGTATCGTCTCTGCCCTTCCGCGTAGATGGTATCAAAGGCCAGGGAGGATTTCCCCGAGCCGGAGACTCCCGTAAACACCACAAACTGATCCCTGGGGATGTCCACGCTGAGGTTTTTCAGGTTGTTGACTCTGGCCCCGCGGATGCGGATAAACTGCTTCTTGCTGGTTTCTGACATGATCCTGCCTCCAATGTTCTTCTATTCTTCAATAAAGTCTGAAAGAATGTAGTTGCTCACATGTATCCCTTCCCTGGAAAACCTCCAGGATCCATTCTGATGGACTAAAAAGCCCTGAGTTTCATACTTAAAAAGGACCGGCCCGAAGATCTCCTCCATGGTCTTTCCAAAACGGAGAGCAAAGGTCTCCTCCTCCACGCCCCGGGTCATACGCAGTCCCAGAAACATGAATTCCTCCATCTGCTGCCGAAGCGTGAGATCCTGCACATCCTTATGGATCTTTTCGGGAAAGCGGCTGAAATGAAGATACTGATCCATGTCGGAGGTATTGCTGTACCGTTTCTCCTTCCACAAAGATGCGGCTCCCAGGCCGAAGCCCAGGTACTCCCGCCGGATCCAGTACCCCTCATTGTGGATGCAGGCAAACCCCGGCCGGGCGTAGTTGGAGATTTCATACTGGTGATAGCCGTACTCTGAAAGGATCTCCGCCGTATCCTCATACATGGCATACTCCTCTTCCTCACCGGGAAGATCCAGATCCATGGAGGCAAAGGGGGTTCCCTCCTCCACGATCAGGCTGTAGGCGGAGATGTGTTCCGGGGACAATTCTGCCGTCCACTGAAGGTTTTCCTTCCATTTAAAAGGGGTCTGTCCCGGCAGGGCAAACATCAGATCCACGTTGATGTTTGAAAAGCCCTCTTCTCTGGCCAGAGAGAAGCTCTCCAGAAAGTCCTCCCGGCTGTGAATTCTTCCCAGGTTTTTAAGATCTGTGTCCCTCGGAGACTGTAGGCCAAGGCTAAGGCGGTTGATGCCGCACTGCCTGTAAGTTTTAACTTTCTCCCTCGTCAAAGTCCCCGGATTCGCCTCTATTGTAATCTCGGCGTCCGGGGAGACTGTAAATTCCTTTTTTAATTGTGTGACAATTCGGTTTATATCCTCTCCCGGAAGCAATGAAGGGGTGCCTCCGCCCAGAAAGACGGAAATCACCTCGCGGGATCTCCTCTCTTCTTCCGGGAAACTCTTTATCTCTTCCAGTAAAGCTTCTATATAACTTTTTTGTACCCGCCGTCCGGAAGGGAAAGAGAGAAAATCACAGTACAGGCACTTCCGGGCACAAAAGGGGATGTGCACATAGATCTCCAGGGAAGTGTCCTGTCTCACTTTTCCTCTTCCTCCGGGGTGACCGTTGCATCCGGCTCCGGGGTAACGGTTACATCTTCTTCGACTGCCGGTGCCGTCCCGTCTCTGGTAACCCCCATATCCTCCACCAGATAGCCGTTTACCATGGTAAGGCTTCCCGTGGTCTCAACCGCCTCCGGATCCAGCTGGGCCGGTTCCGGGGTGGGCGTGGGTTCCGGTGTGATGGTGATCTCCAGCACCTGCTGCTCCGCCGGATCCTTCTCTCTGGAACATCCGGCAAAAAGAAAGACTCCCAGAAAGATCACCATTCCTGCTTTCCATCCTCTTTTTCTGCCCGGCATAACCCGTCCTCCCCTGTGCCTTATTTATCGTCCAGCTTTAAAACGCTCATGAAGGCCTTCTGAGGAATCTCCACGTTCCCCACCTGGCGCATGCGCTTCTTGCCTTCCTTCTGTTTTTCCAGAAGCTTCTTCTTCCGGGTGATGTCTCCTCCGTAGCACTTGGCCAGCACATCCTTGCGCAGAGCCTTTACGGTCTCTCTGGCAATGATGCGGCTTCCCACTGCGGCCTGGATGGGGATCTCAAAGAGCTGCCGGGGGATCTCCTCCTTCAGCTTCTCACACATCTTTCGGCCCCGGTCATAGGCGGAATCCGCAAAGACGATGAAGGAGAGGGCATCCACCTCCTCATGGTTTACCAGGATGTCCAGCTTGACCAGATCGCTCTTCTGGTAGCCGCAAAGCTCGTAATCCAGAGAGGCATACCCTCTGGACCGGGACTTTAGGGCGTCGAAAAAGTCGTAGATGATCTCATTCAAAGGAAGGATGTAGCGCAGCACCGCCCGGGTGGCCTCCATGTAGTCCATTCCCTGGTACTGTCCCCGCCTCTCCTGGCACAGATCCATGATGGGACCGATAAACTCGGTGGTCACCATGATCTCCGCCTTTACAACAGGCTCTTCCATATATAAGATCTCGGAAGGATCCGGCAGGTTGGAGGGATTGGTCAGTTCCATCATCTCCCCGTTGGTCTTGTAAACTTTATAAATAACACTGGGAGCGGTGGTGACCAGATCCAGGTTGTACTCCCTCTCCAGTCTCTCCTGGATCACCTCCAGGTGAAGAAGACCCAGGAAGCCGCAGCGGAAACCAAAACCTAGAGCTACCGAGGTCTCCGGTTCGTAGAACAGGGCCGCATCATTTAATTGCAGCTTTTCCAGGGCATCCCGCAGATCTCCGTACCTGGCTCCATCCGAAGGATACAGGCCGCAGTACACCATGGGCACGGCCTTCTTGTATCCGGGAAGGGGAGTATCGCAGGGCCGGGAGGAATCCGTCACCGTATCTCCCACCCGGGTATCCCGCACATTTTTCATGCTGGCGGTGAGATACCCCACCATGCCGGCACTCAGTTCATCGCAGGGAATAAAAACGCCGGCTCCAAAGTAGCCCACTTCCACGGTCTCCGTCTGAAAGCCGGTGGCCATCATGCGGATGGGGGTACCCTTTCGTATCTTTCCGTCCATCACCCGGATAAAGGCTATCACGCCCTTATAGGAGTCATAGACGGAATCAAAGATCAGAGCCTTTAAGGGGGCATCCGGATCCCCCTGGGGTGCCGGCAGCTTCTCCACCACCTGCTCCAGCACATCCTCGATGTTGATCCCCAGCTTGGCGGAGATCCTGGGTGCATCCTGGGCCTCCAGGCCGATCACGTCCTCAATCTCCTGGATCACCCGCTCCGGATCTGCACTGGGCAGATCGATCTTGTTGATCACCGGCAGCACTTCCAGGTCATGGTCCAGGGCCAGGTACACGTTGGCCAGAGTCTGGGCCTCGATGCCCTGGGCGGCGTCCACCACCAGAATGGCCCCGTCGCAGGCCGCCAGGCTTCTGGATACCTCGTAGTTAAAGTCCACATGCCCCGGGGTGTCTATCAGGTTGAAGATATATTCCTCCCCGCTTTTGGACCGGTAGACGATTCGGCAGGCCTGGGACTTGATGGTGATGCCTCTCTCCCGCTCCAGATCCATGTTGTCGAGGACCTGGGCCTGCATCTCCCGCTGGGTTAGAAGTCCGGTCTTTTCGATAATGCGGTCCGCCAGGGTGGATTTTCCATGGTCGATGTGGGCGATGATACAGAAATTACGAATCCTGCTCTGGTCAATCATTCAGAAGCTCCTTCCGATACAAACTGTGCCCCTTCATAGAGCACAGGGAATAAGTGTACTCACTGTCTGGAGGTATCTTAACACACACCCGGTGAAAAAGCAAACACCAGAGGATGACCTGCCGATGGGTTGACACTTCCTGACAGAGGTGAAACCTGTGAAAACCGGCATAAAATGCAGATTTTTAAAAAGCATTGACAGGGATTCCCCAATCCCAGGTGCCTGCAGCCGGAACGGATCCGAAAAGACTGTTCTGAATGAACGCCGGAACCGTTTTTTGAAATTTCTCTTTACATTTCAGGATGCTGTGCTATAATGGGAAAAATGAATGGAATTCTTATTCGCGCGTCAATTGAATAGCATTTGAAAACAATGCACTTTAAGATCATATGGAGTATAACAGACTGCGATCAGGAAAGGAGATGACAGACATGGACGTAAAGAAACTGCTTGGAGAAGCCGCTGACTGTGAAATCTTTGAAAGGCTGGATGAGAAGGATCCCGGGCTACTGCGAACCGCCAGTACCTTTGCCAACGGGGAAGGCGGGGTACTGATTTTGGGTACGGAGGATCCCAGGGGTACATCGCAAACAATCCACACTCTTCTTCGTGAAAGGATGGATCCGGTTCCACCCTTTTCCATCCACACACGAACTGTGGATGACAAACCCGTACTGCTTTTGAAAGTAGAGCCCGGCATGGAGACACCCTGTTACTGCCTGGAGTGGACAGGGAGGACAGCCTGCCCTTCGGTTATGAATTCTCCAAAATGGCTTTTACAAAGCTGATCTCCACTTACTATCAGAGAGTCCACGGCGACTTTCAGGAAAGCGACTTCCACAGCTGGGGTCTTGTGGATGAAACGGGGGCACTGACCTTTGCGGGAGCGCTTCTGGCCGATAACTGCCCGATTTACCAGTCAAGGATCTTCTGCACCAGATGGAACGGTCTGGACAAAAGGGATGCCCTTGACAGTGATGAATACTCCGGCAGTCTGATCTCCCTGCTGCAGGAAGGAGCGGCCTTTGTAAGGCGCAACTCTCACAAGGGCTGGTTTAAGACAGCCGACAGCCGGATTGAACTGCCGGATTACCCTGAAAGAGCCGTAACGGAAGGGATCTTAAACGGCCTGAAGACGATCCCATCTGACTCTGAAAAATTTAAATTACCATCAGACGGATTAACCGACTGCAGGGATCGCCCGGAATGCATTGGCCCTCCGGTCAAGAACCGCCTCGTTTTCCCGGCAGGAATCCAAAATGGTATTGCCTACTGACTCAGGCTCCACCAGCAAAGCGGTCACCTCCAGCTCTTCCAGCGAATCTCCGCCCAGCAAAGCTCCCACCTGAGCGGTAAAGCAGGCACTGGAACCGTCTCCGGTATCCTGTGTCTCCGTAGCCGCCGTGGCCACGATGTGATTATCCGCTACATAATTGCCCCTTCCGGCAGTCAGATGGATAATAACCGGTTTTACACCGGAGGGACGGAGGTACTTCCTGTCAATGGATTCCGAGATGTGATTGGAGATCAGGGAGTTGTTGGATCCGCTGATACGAATCAGTCCATAGCTGTCATCCAGACCGTTGTCATAGGCAAACATGGGCGGCCAGGGCTCATGGTCCCGCAGGAAGTGGTTGGAGGAAACCAGGTTCTCGGTGCAGTTTCCCTCAAACTCCAGCATTCCCGGGTAAAACGAATGAAAACGGTTGCCGGTGATGGAGGAGCGGGCTACCCCTCGAAAGTGCACACTGCTTCTGCCCCGGGGGAAAACATTGTTGGCTGCAACCAGCAGACCGCCGAAATTCTCGGCAAAGATGGAATACCCGTTGTAACCGGCACCAATGAGATTATCGGTGATTTTTGACGCCTGTCCCCAGTCCCTCAGTTCGATGCAGCTTCCGCACTCGGCGATGAAATTGTCATGGATGGACATGGCATCGGCACTGCAGGCAATGATTCCGTGCTCCAGGTAAATAAGGCCCATGCCGATGATCCGGAAAGAGTCATGGGGACAGGCGATGAAAATCCCGGTCTTCCCGTTTCGGTAGGTGTTTTCCGGATCCTCCCCGCCCGTAAAGTGAAGGCCGTCAATACAAAAGCCCTCAAACTCCACCGAGCTGATCCGGGGTTCTCCCTCCCGATTTACATAGAAGGCAGCTCCTGCTGCCAGATCCACAAGAATCCGGCTGCCGCCGGGCCACAGTTCATGCCAGTTGGCAAGGGCATCGGCGGGTGTGTTAAACCGGACGCTGGAGGAAGTAAATCCATGCCCGGATCCCATGATCTTCAGATAACTGATGTCAATGACCACCTGCGTCCGAAGGTGATAATCACCCGGCGGAATGTAAATCACGGCCCCCGGCTTTCCGCCTTCATGCACGTTGGAACTGGTCTGTCCTGCCTTGATATCCGCAACAATGCTGTTGATCACCGCCCCGATGTCCTCATGCGGATCCCCACCGGGCCACCGTGTCACATCATAATAGTTTTTCCCACCCACAGTCAAAACCTCCTTCTCCTGGGGCTTTCTTTTTATGGCTCCCTGAACAACTATAGCCCGTAAGGAAAGAAAATACAAGAGAAAACGTCATGGCCGGTGCCGGCCATGACGTTTTCTATTAATTGAACTTCCCTAATCCATTGAACTTCCCTGATCCATTTCTCACGGTCTCACAAAAAGCCTTACCGTACCGGTGATCCCGCTGCCGCAGGCGGGTTCGTGTACCTGCCCGAAGGGATCCGGATTTACAGACATCTCCCTCTCCAGGGTGGTGGCCACCTGGATGGAGAGCTGGTTTTCTCCTTTTTGCAGGGCAGCTGTCAGATCATACCGGTATGGCCCCACGATCTGGATTTCCAGGCTTTTTCCATTTACAAAGACTTCCACGCCCTCCCGGGCATCGCTGATCTCCAGTACCAGGGATTCCCCAGGTTGTGCCGTAAAGCTGTTTTCATACTGGACAAACCCGGAAAACAGGGGCTCTTCCTGAGCCAGATCATCCGGAAGGGTGACTTCTTTAGGATTTTCAAACCCGGGATAGTCGGTGCTCCTGCAGGTGCTGCGGATCCACTCTCCGGAGAAACTTCTCTCTTCTCCTTCCGCTTTTGGTTCCTCAAAGAAGAACTCCTCCAGGGAAGAACTCTGTTCCCCATTATCCAGCACCAGGATCTGGCTTTTCCGGGGTTCGATGACCAGGCTGACAGACAAACCCCGGCTCTGGACTGCCTCCAGGCGGTTTTCCCAGGCATTGTAGCGGTACATCTTCTCACCGGTGCTTTTCAGAGAGACATTTCCTTCCCAGCACTTCTCCCCCTCATTGACCAGCATATAGATCTCCGTGCCGTCCTGATGCAGATAGTGATAATAGCGGATCCTGTCATCTGCCGGAGTGATGGTGATCTCCGGGATTTCCTCATCACGGAGACGCTCCACGATCTGATCCAACTCCAGGATACCGGCTTTTCTCACTTCCCTTAACAGTTCAGCCTCATCCGGCACCGGTTCACAGATCCCTTCCGGATACCCGCCGATAAAGTACACCGGGATTCCCCGGTCACACATCTTCCCCACCGCTTCTGCGAAATCCTTCCTCACAAACTGCATGAAGGGAACCAGCAGTACCCGGTAGGTCTGTGTGTTTACCTTCCAGGAACCATCTGAGATCTCAAGTTTCCATTGCTCCGGCTGAGCAAACACATCCTGGGGCACAAAGTCATAGTCGATCTGATGGTCACAGAGCACATGGGCCACCTTATGGGAAAACATACAGTCTCCGCACCACTCTCCCTCTCCGTGATAGAGAACGGCAGCAGGAGCCACATGAACACCGTCGGAGATCAGTTCACAGACCCGGTTGGTATAGGCCATCAGCTTTCCGAAATGCCTGTACTGGGGATTGTGCCCATGGGCGTAAAAGTGCGGCGGACAGTCCGGATCCGGGAATTCCTTCGGAGAGAAGGCATGGGGTACAAAGTGGTTGATTCCTCTCACCAGGAAGTGGTCTATCAGGTACTTCTCCAGCTGTACCCCTTCCATCCAGCCGTAGGCCCCGAAGATCTCACACATGGATCTCCCCTTTTTAAGAGGAGAAAGACAGGCCAGGGAATTACCAAGCTTGCCCAGCATGTAGTGGTAGAATTCCCCAATGCGGCTGCCGAAGAGAACTCCCAGCACATCCACATCCTCCTGGCCGGGCAGGACCTGTCCTCCGATATCATCAATGCCCGCCATGTCCTGCCCGGCCAGGCCCCGGAAGTAATGGCCCAGGGAGGAACCGGTCCGGGCATGCATGTTGTTGTCTTCGATCAGATGGCCGATGTATTCCACTCCGTGAGCCCGGCACCAGTCTCCAAGCTGGAAGGAGAAATCCTTTTCCACCAGACTGGTAACGATGTCCATGTATGTGAAACGCACTTTTGCCGTAAGATGGCTGTCCCGGCCGTTTTCCCACAGCAGCGGCAAAAACTTCACGTAATCCGCTCCCAGCCGTTTTTTCAGCTCCGCTTCCACTTCCCCGCTCCAGGGGTAATCCATGTCGTAACCCTGTCCCATCATGGAATCCTGGGCATAGAGATGTCCGTTTCCGATCTCCGGCTCATCGGAGAAGAATCCGGCAATGGTCTTGCCGAAGTCCTCCTGGTAGTGTTCCCAGTGGGGTTCATAGACCGCATCGATGAGTACCCGGCAGGAAGCCTGATCCATCATGTTGATGTAGGTTCTGTGGGGTCCCCGGTTTCGGGTCAGGTGCAGCACGTAGATCTTCCATTTCCCCTCCTCCGGGGTAAAAGAGATGCTGCCGTCCTCTCCCTGGTATTCTGACGCCGTAAGATCCACCATTTCTTCTATAGGAAAGGATCCGCTCTCATCCGCCTTTACGGCGAAAACTCCCAGCAGCCGGTCATCCTCGAAGTGCCTCTGCCCTCCCGGATTCATGAACTTCTCCACTTCCGAGAGCTGCTCCGGCGCCGCATGAACAAGTTTTTCCCGGCTGATCCTGCAGGTGCTTCCAGCGTCACACTCCCATACCTTAATGGTCACACTCTGCCGGCAGCGCTCATCGGGCTGTTCGGCCATGGCCCCGTTGGCAAACCCGGTGGGAAAGTGACTGTCATCCAGGATCCACACCTTCATGTCCCGCTTTCTGGCCTCATCCAGAATGATGTCCATGTCGTGCCACCACAAAGGACCACAAAAGTCCGGATGGGGCCTGCTCTCCACACAGACCGCTCCGATATTGGCTTCCTGGATCACCTTCATGTACTCCCGCAGCACTTCCTCTGTCTCACCATGCTGCCAGAAGAAAGGAAAAATATAGTTTCCGCCCCTGTTTTCCAGCAGGGCCTCTATCTTTTTACTCATTGCATACCTCTTTTCCATGGGCAGACTGCCTCGCCTGCCAGCTTTATTCCTTGACAGCTCCCATTGTAATCCCCTTTACAAAGTACTTCTGTAAAAACGGATATACGACCAGAATCGGAAGCACGCCCACCACGGCGATAGCCATACGAACAGTGGTGGAGGGAAGGGTACCTACATTCACACCCGCCATCTGGGAAGCGTTCTTGGAAAGAAAGCTGATGTTTTCATTGATCTGATTCATGATCAGCTGAATAGTATAAAATTTACTCCCGTCTCTCTGAGTAAGGTAATACAGACCGTTGGTCCAGTCATTCCAGTAGGACAGGCCGGTCATCAAACCGATGGTAGCCAGAATGGGCTTGGACAGGGGCAGCACAACCGAACCAAAGATCTTGATCTCTCCCGCTCCGTCAATTCTCGCCGCTTCCACCAGGGATGCAGGAACGCTGAAGGTAAAGTAGTTCTTTACCAGAATTACATTGAAGGCATTCATCATCAGATTGGGGATGATCAATGCCCAGATGGTATCCCGGATATGAAAGATCTGAGTCCAGCAGAAGTAGCTGGATACGATACCGCCGTTAAAGAGCATGGTAAACACGCACATAAAGTTTAAGATTTTTCCGAAGGGCAGATCCCTGTCCGACAGGGCATAGGCAAACATGGCCGTAACGGACATGCTGAGCGCCGTCCCCATCACGGTGACGATCACAGTCATCACATATCCCCGACCGATGGTGGACCAAGAGGTGGCAATGTACTGATAGGCCGCCAGACTCAGCTTTCCCGGAAAGTAGCTGAAGCCGTTTACCGTTGCCCACTGATTATCCGTAAAGGATCCGATCAGCAGAAGCAGGAAGGGCAAAACCACCAGAACGGAAAAAAAGATCATCACAGAGTGGGAGATAATCTGCCACCTGCGGGTTTCTCCTGTTTTCATTCTCTTTCCCCTCCTTAGAACAGAGCACTTTCAGCACTGTATTTCCGGACAATGGCATTGGCCACCACAACCAGCACAAAGCCCACAAAGGCCTGAAACACGCTGGCCGCCGAAGACATGCCGTAATCGCTGTTATGCATCAGAGCGTTGTACACATACACGTCGATGGTCTGGGTTACCGAGTAGAGAGCTCCGGAATTTCTCGGAATCTGATAAAACAGTCCGAAATCCGAGGCAAAGATCCTTCCCACACTCAGGATGAACATGGTGATCACCGTAGGCTTCAGAAGGGGAAGGGTAATCTTGATGATCTGCTGCCATTTGGTGGCTCCGTCGATTCGGGCCGCTTCATAGTAGTCCTGACTGATGCCCACAATGCTGGAGAGATAGATGATCATGGAATACCCGGTTCCCTTCCAGATGTTGCAGAAGATAAGGATAAAGGGCCAGTAAGACTTTTCCTGGTACCAGTTGATGGTGTTCATTCCCAGAGATTTCAAGATGGAATTGATCAGTCCCGTATCCGAGGAGAGGAAGGCGTACACCAGATAGCTGACCACTACCCAGCTCACCAGATAGGGAAGGAGAATAATGCTCTGATAAAGCCTGGAAGCGATCTTGTTTCTCACCTCATTTAGAAGAATGGCAAAGGCAATGGAGATCACCGTTCCCAGTATGATGAAGGCCACATTGTAAAGGACTGTGTTTCTTATGATTGTGAAAGCCGTGCTGGAGCGAAAAAGAAATTTGAAGTTGTCAAAGCCGCACCAGTCGCTTCCCCAGATTCCCTTGCGCACATTCAGCTTTTTGAAGGCGATCATGATCCCGAACATGGGGATGTAGTTATTGCAGATCATGTAGATGACTCCCGGAAGAGCCAGCAGATACATGGGCAGAAACCGTCTCCAGCGGATCTTCTTTTTCTTTGCGGGGACGGCAGCGGAAGTATTAGAAGACATGAAAAGAACCTCCTCCTATCCATTTTTTCTATAAAAAGGGGATGCCTGGAAGCGGTTTCCCAGACATCCCCAAGCGGATTCACTCTTCTTTATTCCTGTTCGGCCAGCCAGGCATCCAGCTGAGCCTGATTCTCTGCAACCACGTCATCAACCCCGGCATCCTTCAAGGCCTGGATGAATTCAGGAAGAACGCTTTCAGGATCCTGAGCTCCTGCCGTAACAATACCCACATACTGCTGAACCACTGCGTCCACAGCCGTCACCTGAGTACTGACGGGATCGCTGTTAAATACATACCCCAGGGTTTTGGACATTCTGTCTTCTGTAATGGAAGCGTTGAAGTCCTCCGCCATTTGATAATAATCCAGTGTCATGGGCTCAAAAGTGCCGATGGAAAGCTTGTCTCCGTAGATGTGAAGGGGCATATTGTAAGGAGTATTGGCAGCATCTACACCGTCTGCGTAGTTCAAAACGGCCTGATCTGCCTTCTCCCCTTTCTCGATTACCTTGTAGCTGCTTCCTTCCAGACCGTAGGTGAGGATGTTGTCAATGGAGTTGTCCCCGTACATCAGGTTCAGGAACTGGAAAGTTTTCTCCGGGTTTTCGCAGGTTGAGGGGATTCCCCACATGGTTGTCTGATACATCTGGGTTGCCGCATACGGAGCTACCAGGTTGATGACCGTCATGTCGTAACCGCAGTCTCTGGAAAGATTGGACTTCATATCGGTCTCCGTGGAGCCGAAGCTTCCCAGATAGTAGCCTGACTGCACCTGCACCGTATTGGCATCCGTGTTGGTCGATGCATCCGGGGAATAATAGCCTGCCTGAGCCCACTGGTACATCCGGTCCGCATACTCTTTAAAGACATCCGTCTCGTACAGATCTTCAACGGTCAGGTTGTCATCCAGGCCGCCTCCGGTCAAAACACCTGTGTTGGCGGTAGATCCCAGCGTATCCAGGGGATACATGTAATTGAAGAAGTTGGAATTAGAAGCCGTGCCGGCGATGCAGTAATAACCGTCCCCGTATTTTTCCTTGTAGGCTGCAAACAGCTCATCCAGATCGTCCAGAGTGTAGATCTGATCCTGAGAGTACTCAAATCCCAGCTCCTCCACCATGTCCGTACGGGCGAAAAAGCCGTAGGACCTTGCAAGCTTCTCCTCGGACGGTATCGCATAGAGGAGTCCGTCATAGTATCCTCCCGCAATGGCGATTCCTTCTGCATTCTGGATGTCAGATCCATACTCCGCATACAGATCATCCAGTTCCAGAAGCGCACCCTTGCTCACCAGACTGCCCATTCCTCCGCCCAGAGTTCCCACGCAAACCAGATCCAGCTTATCTCCGGATGTAATCATCAGGTTCGTCTGTGACTGCAGATCAGAGATACTCACCGGATACAGGGTGACATGAACCCCCACTTCCGGCTCCGCAATGGCATTGACCGCATCCTCCACATCCTGAAGCCCGGCAGGATCCGCACCCAGGGTAACAACCTGCATGACCACCTCGTAGAGATCCTCACTGTCCGCCTGTACACTCACTGCTCCCACGCCTGTCACTGCCATGGCGCCAGCAAGCATCAGGGCCGTTATCTGTTTCCGTTTCATTTTTTTCTCCCTTCTGTAAAGTTTTTTGTTTTCTGATGATCTCATTATAATAGAAAGTGGCCATTCTGTATAAAAAAAAGAACACTCTTTTTAATACAAAATGACCACTTTTCAGCAATATTCGAACATCTCGTAACACAAAACGAACATGGGAACCGTACTACTTCTCCAGGTCCTGGCGGAATTCCCGGGGCGTCTTCCCCTTATATTTCTTGAAAATCTTGGTAAAATAGGAGTAATTGTGAAAACCTGTCTTTTCGGCCACCGCGCTGATGCTGAGCCTGCTGTCTCTCAGAAGCTCCTCCGCCAGCGAGATCCGCATGTCCGTGATGTAATCCACCATGGTGGTATGATACTTCTTCTTGAAGAGCCGCCGCAGATGGGTAGGGCTGATATAGACCATCCGGGCCAGCTCCTCCTGAGACAGTTCTTCACTGATGTGCTCCCGGATGTACTGCTCCACCCGCTCCATCACATCCTCCTGCTCCTCTCCGGAGCCGTCGGAGGAAAGCTGATTCAGATACATCTTCCCATAGGAGCTGTACCTGTCGGCAGTGCTCTTCTGTTCAATCTTCTCACCGGCCTTCTGCAGGTATTCCATCAGCTCTTCCGTATCCGCAGGCTTTAAGATGTACCCCAGACACTGAAGCCTCACCGCTTCCTGGGCAAATTTGAAGCTGTCATGACAGGTAAGAAAAATACACTCCGTATCCGGATGATGTTCCTTCACCCAGCGGACCAGGTCCATGCCGCTGCCGAAAGGCATCTCAATATCGCACAGCAGCACCTGAATCTCCTGCTCCATGAAAAGATTCACCGCCTGGGAATAGCTGTTGGCCGTCAGAACCTTATCGTAGGGAAGTTCATCCCAGGGCACATCGTCCAGAATACCCTGAACCGCTAATATTTCATCGTCAACGATCAACAGTGTCATGATCTTCCTCCGCTGGAATCCTGATAAAGATCTGTGTTCCTTCCCCCAGGGTGCTTGAAATCTGGAAATAGGCCTGATCCCCGTAGATCATGGCAATTCTCCTTCTGCAGTTCCAGATCCCGATGTGCTTGCCGGTGCTGTTCTCCAGAATCTTTCCCTCCCGGAGGATTTCCAGCGTCTCCGGGGGCATTCCTACCCCGGTATCGCATACAGACAGGAAGAGCTGGTCATCCTCCCGGCGGACATTCACATAGATGTCAATGCTCCCGTCCATGTTTAAGGCATACTTGATGCAGTTCTCCACGAAATTCAAAATCAAAAGAGAAGGAATCTGCAGGGAAAACAGATCCTCCTCCACATTCTCCAGAAAGTGAAACTTATCAGGAAAACGGATCTTCTGAATCTCAATGTAGTTCTCCACGCACTTCAGCTCATCCCCCAGCGCCACCTTGTCCCGGTCCTGCCAGAGCGAAAACCTCAGGTAGTTTGCCAGATGCTTGGTAAAAACCCGGATCACAGCCATGTTTTCGGGCTTTCCGCTGCGGGCAAGACTGAAGATGATGTTAAGACAGTTCAAGATGAAATGGGGATTCACCTGAAGTCTGAGGTTTACCGCCTCGATGTCCCGCCGTTCCAGTTCTTTCTCGTAGACCTGGATTTTCAGACTGCCGATCTGTTCGGCCATGGAATTGAAGCGGACAGCCAGCTTCTGTGTCTCCCTGTTGGGCTCCTGAACAGTAATCCGGTAATCCTGCCGGCCGTTTTCCAGCTGTTCCATTGCCTGGTTCACATCTCTCAAAGGACGCAGCAGGATCACTCTGACCAGCCAGATGATCAGGGGAACCGCCAGAAAATAGACGAGCACCAGAGTGAAGCCAAGATTCATCGTCACCGGAATTTCCCGATAAATCTGACTGGTTGCCGGGACAAGATACACATGGAAGGGCAGATCCCCCGACTGAACAGGCACCAGATCTTCTCTCTCCGTCTGCTCCTCCTCAAAAATGAGAAGTCCGGTCTCTTCGTGACGGAAGTTTTCCTCAATCTCATTCTCGACTGAATCCAGACAGATGGCAGAGCCGTAATAGTAACTGGAATTCCCCATCTGAAAGATGTGTAAAAGCCACTTCAGGCCGTCGATCTCTTTTAAGAACCATCCCCGGGAGTAATCCCCTTCCGTGACGGTCTCCCGGATGTTGCTCTGCAGGGTGGCTTTGGTTCCATAGGGGAATTCTCCATCCGTTGCCAGAGCCAGATCCCCGCAGTCTACCTTCTGCTGATAGAAAAAGTAGGCATCGGCTTCCATAAAGCTTTTCACACGCTCATTCAGTTCCTGCCAGTACAGGTAAGTGCTGATTCCAATCTCATCCGTGCTCTCAGCCCTGCTCATCCTGGCGATGTACACGTTTGTACTGAGATCCCGGTTCATGAAATCATCGGCGGATTTCATCCTCTGGTCAAGATGGTCCAGGCAGGTCTCCACGATATCCGCATCCGCCTCCACGGATCTGTCGATATAGGATTTTCTCACATGAGAAGCGTAAGTCAGGGAAATCACGTTCATGGGAAGAACCACGGCCGTCACAATCAAAATCAGCTGAACGGTCACCGACATCCCCTTAATCCACTGAACCATCCTTTTCATTGGCTTTCTTCCTTCTTTCCTTAATTTCCCTGTCCCTGTCTCTCCACCACATGCACCGCTGCTTCACTTCTAAAGTTTTCCCGGATCCCCTCCGACACATGGTATTCCCCGGCTTCGTCAAGCAGGATGATCTCAAAGTCAGAGCCATTTTCCTGCCACCAGGATTTGGCTCCCTCCAGTCCCATGATGTAAAGAGAGGTGGAGAGGGCATCCGCCAGGGTTCCGTCCTTGGAAATCACGGTGACGGAAACCAGATCTCCCTCCACCGGGTATCCGGTGCGGGGATCAATGATGTGTATGTATCTCTTCCCGTTTTCTTCAAAGTAGCGTTCATACCCGCCGGAGGTAACCACGGCCCTGTCTTCTACGGAAACTACAGCCCCGTAGTCCTGCTGCCCTCCGGATGGATCCCGGATGCCGATGTTCCAGGGGGATCCGTCCGTCTTTTTGCCCAGGGTCTGGATGTTTCCTCCCAAAGAGACCATGCCGGAGGTAACCCCGTACTCCCGAAAGCATTCCATCACTCTGGCAGATGTGTATCCCTTGGCGATGCCTCCAAAGTCCACCTGCTGCCCCGGTCCCAGTTTTACCAGGTTTTCTTCATCTATTTCTACCCGGGAGGCATCCACCAGCTTTAATGTCTCCTGAATCTCCTCCTCATCCGGTACCCGGTATTCTTTGGTGGGGAATCCCCAGAGCTTCATCACCGGATAGATGGTAAAGTCAAAGAGTCCCCCCGTCTTTTCATGGAGATCCAGTCCCGTTCTTATTATGGAAGCCGTATCCTCCGACACTGTCAGGCTTCCCGTTTCATTTAACCTGGCAACCTCACCGGAGGAACTTCCCGGAGACCAGAGCTCATCCAGTCTCTTTACTTCCTCCATGGCTGCATCCACGGCCTTTTCTGCGTTTTCCCCGTAAGCTGTAAACTCCATAAAGGTATCCATGGCAAAGAGCTGCTTTTTACACACCTCTTCCTCTGCGGTCGCATCATTCCCCATGTGTAAAAGTCCGCTTTCCTGTAAAATGCAGCCTCCCACCAGTATTATAACCGCCGCTGCCAGGATGCCCAGTAGTACTTTTCTGCTCATAGCGCCTCTTTTCTCCTGCTGCACCAATCATAACATTCATCCACCCCGCCTGCAACGTGAATTTCCCCCCAACAGTAAAATAAGTCCCCCCGGAGGGGGGACCGACAATATGCAAATCTGACTCTTTCCGGGAAACTTATATCCAAACCCCTTGAAATTTCCCTCCCGGTATGCTATAAACTTAAAAGTTTTCCCCCAAAGCCGGGAGAAGGAAAGGATCTTTATGGAACGACTGAAAAGCAAGTTTGTGGGAGACAGAAAGTTTTACAGGATGGTGCTCTCCATCGCCCTGCCCATCATGATTCAAAACGGCATCACCAACTTTGTGTCCCTCCTGGACAACATCATGGTGGGACAGCTGGGCACCGAACAGATGTCGGGAGTGGCCATTGTCAATCAGCTGATCTTCGTGTACAACCTCTGCCTGTTTGGAGGCATGTCCGGGGCCGGCATCTTTACGGCCCAGTATTTCGGCCAGCAGGACAACGAGGGAATCCGCCACACCTTCCGCTACAAGCTGTGGCTGGGTCTGATTCTAACCGTGGGTGCCCTGGCTTTGTTCGGGTTTTGGGGGAAGGATCTGATCTCTTTGTACCTCAGAGGCAGCAGCGACGGCGGGGATCTCTCCGTCACCCTGCGCTTCGGCATGGACTATCTGAAGGTGATGATGGTGGGACTTCCCGTATTCATGATCACCCAGGTCTACGTGAGCACCCTGCGGGAATGCGCCGAGACCCTGGTTCCCATGACGGCCGGTGTGACCGCTGTCCTGGTAAACCTGGTGTTCAACTATCTGTTGATCTACGGAAAAATGGGGTTTCCCGCCCTGGGTGTGGAAGGAGCGGCCATGGCCACCGTTCTCTCCCGGTTTGTCGAAGCCGGGGTAGTAATCTTCTGGACCCACCGGCATAAGGAGAAAAATCCCTACATTGTCCACATTTACAGAAGTCTCCATGTTCCCGGATACCTGGTAAAGAAGATCCTCATCAAGGGAACACCCCTTCTCCTCAATGAGACCTTATGGGCCTCCGCCATGGCCACCCTGACTCAGTGCTATTCCGTTCGGGGGCTGAGCGTAGTGGCCGGCATGAACATCGCCAACACCATCAGCAACCTCTTTAACATCGTATTCATCGCCATGGGGGATTCCCTGGCCATCATTGTGGGGCAGCTTCTGGGAGCCGGAAAGATGGAGGAAGCCAGGGAAACGGATACCAAACTCATCGCCTTTTCCGTCTTTTGCAGCACTCTGACGGCCGTGATCATGTTTGTGATCGCTCCCCTCTTTCCGAAGGTCTACAATACCTCTGATCAGGTGAGAGCCCTGGCCCGGGATTTCATCCGGGTTCAGGCCGTCTTCATGCCCCAGAATGCCTTTCTTCACGCCGCCTACTTCACGTTGCGATCAGGAGGAAAGACCTTCATCACCTTCCTCTTTGACAGCGTGTTCGTGTGGATCGTCAGCGTTCCCCTGGCCTGGATCCTGGGAAGGTATACGACTCTCAACATCGTGCTGCTTCTGGCGGTGGTACAGATGGGAGACTGGATCAAGTGCGTGGTGGGCTTCGTTCTGGTGAAAAAAGGCGTCTGGATCCAAAACATTGTCACCTAGACCTATGTAGGCCTGCCAAGAGGCGAAAACCCCTCCCGTCCAAAAAGAGTTCGAAGTTCGAAATGTTCCTGGGGAATCAGCTCATCCATCACCACCACCTGTGTGGGGCACAGTGTCAGCCGGCCCGGATAGTAGACGCCGGGATACATCCTTCTGACCCTCCACCCCATCTCCATCATGGTGACAAACATCTCCAGGGGATAGGCATCCACAAAGATGGAGGCCGTCACCTCCTCCCCGGGAATGCGCCGTTTCCTGGATGAGCAGTACAGGGCCTTGGACTGGGCCAGATAGAATTCTTCCATGTTCACCTCTTCTTCGGGCTCCTTGAACTCGATCACGTTGTGGAGCCCGAAGATCTTTCCCGGATCATTGTCGATCTTTAACTTCCGATCCGTCTTGACCAGCAGCATCACCGGATCCCCGTCCTGGGTCTGTGCCTTCCGGTAGTACAGCTGCGCCTCCCGGGATCCGGGACCCGGCAAGATCTTATCCCATGAAATTCTCATACTTTCCTCCTTGTACAGGGGTGTGGAAAAAGTTGTATATTCTTTTGATGTTTCAGTGTTTGTGAACAGGAAACATTTTGACAGGTCTGTCCCGGTCTGTCTTTTGCTGTGGCTGAATTTTTCCGGGTAAAAGGGGAGAAACATTATACAAAGGCCGCAAAATAACCGGCAATTAACTCCGCTCATATCCTTCTGTCAAAAATCATACCATGAACCTCTGAAACTGGCAATACCCCTTTTTTCCGGGCAAATCCATACCCGTCTGTCTTCGTCTGTCCTTTCCTTTTCCTTAGGGATTTTTTTCTTGTCCCTCTCTGGCAGATGTTGTAGAATAAAAAAATCCCCTCCCGGGCAAAGCCCGGGAGGGGATCATGGCAACTGTTTGTTTTAACTTTTTATTACAGGCATCCCAGATGAAATCCTGTATCTTCAGACAAGGAGTCAGCTTATGAAAATCAAACCCCGCATTCCCATCCCCGCCGTCCCCTTTGCACCGCCGGTCTACGCCTGCCGCTTCAACCCCCGTCCCTTTACCCTGGACGGAAACCTGGAGAAGGACTTCTGGAGGGATATCCCCTTTACCGAAGCCTTTAGCGACATTGAAGGCGACATCCGTCCCCGCCCCAGGTTTTCCACCCGCTCTAAGATGGCCTGGGATCAGAACAACCTCTATATCGGAGCCGTCCTGGAGGGGGATGAGATCTGGGCCTCCGTGACCGAACACGACGATGTGATCTTTCGGGACAATGACTTTGAGATCTTTATCGATCCGGATTCAGACACCCAGGTTTACCTGGAGTATGAGATGAATGCCTTAAACACCACCTGGGATCTTCTGCTGACCAAAGCCTACCGGGACATGGGAAAGCCGGTCAACGGCCTGGAGATCAAAGGGCTTAGAAGCGCTGTCCGCATTGACGGAACCCTGAACACTCCCGGTCCCGGGAACAAACGCTGGTCTCTGGAGGTGGTGATTCCCTTTACAACCCTCATCGAATGCAGCCGGGATGGAAAAATGCCCCGGTTGGGAGACTTCTGGCGGGTTAACTTCTCCCGGGTACAGTGGAAGGTGGACGTTCAGGATGGAATTTACCATAAGCGCCTGAATCAGGATACAGGCTCACCCCTTCCGGAGGACAACTGGGTCTGGGCCCCCACAGGGGTGGTAAACATCCACTACCCGGAGCTGTGGGGATTTGTCTTCTTTGCAGACGAAAACGGAACCCCGGACATGTTTTCCATCCCGGAGGATGAATACCGGAAGTGGGAACTTCGCAAGCTCTACTACGCCCAGCAGATCCGAAAAGATCTCACCGGATCCTTCACGGAGGATCTGGAGGAATGCAGGCAGATCCTCCGCAAGTACAGCCCCTGTAAGGAGAACGCCCAGGTGAAAGATCTGCCCTTCTGCATCTCTGTCACCCCGCATTCCTTTGAGATCTCCACGCCTGCGGCAGATGGCGGGACCCTGTCCATCTTTGCCGACGGTCTCACCAGGACTTACTTATAAAGCTTCACTGCCAAGAATCCGGTACAACAGATCCGCCAGGCCCACGTTGTACCCGGCTCCGCTGTAGACGGCCCGGGCTCCTCCTTTTAAGATCACCGCAAAGGGCAGACGGTCCGGCTTCTGATCCACCGCCCGGGCCAGATCCTGAAACTCCTGGCCAAAGTCGTGATAAAGAACCTGCAGGGAAGGAATGGCCTTCCGGGTGCCCATCAGGGTGGGATCCAGAAGGTCTTCCGGGGATTTCACCACCACATAGAGGGGCTGGGTGAGGGAGTCAAACTTTTCACTGTCCTCAATGAGCTCATTTAAGATGTGCTCCGTAGGTTCTCTCGTAACCTCCAGCCAGATCAAAAGAGCGCTTCCCTCCCCGGAGAGATCCCCCAGATGGACACTTTCTCCCGAAGGCGTCTTAAAGGTAAGATCGGGAAGGGAAGTTTCCTTCCTCTGCTCTCCCCCCGAGATCTCTCCCAGGGTAAGTTCCAGGGAAATCGAATCCCCTGCCTCCAGCCGGAAGGTTTTCATCCGTACCAGCTGAGAACCATCATGGCGCCGGTTGGAGGTGAGAGCCCGGTAGATCCCCGGCTCCAGGTCCAGCTGTACCTGATTCTTTTCCAGCTCCGCGAAGCGGTCCCAGAGTCTCACTCCTTCATAGTGGTCCCCGGCAAAGTGATCCAGGGAATAATGGGCCCATTCCGTGAGCTTCAGGGAATCACTGCCCCGAAGAGTCAGCTTCCCAGTTGGCACTTCCTTCTTTTCCTCCCCCTGGAAATGTCCGTCCTGATAATATTCCACAGTGCCGTCCAGGATGCGGATCCGGGCGGGAATGCCCAAAGCCCGGTAAAGGTTTACACAGAACACCTTCCTGGACATGGTGCTTCCGATACCGCCCCGCAGACACCCCAGCGGAGAGGTGACCAGATCTTCATACTCCTTTTCCGGGATGGAATGGATCCACTGATCCGTAAGTTTCAGCAAAATAGCGGGATCCAGGCGAATGGCCTCTTTTTCTGCCTCACTCATTCCCTTGGCCAGAAAGCTCCTCTGCTTTCGTACCATCTCGTTGGCCACCCGGGGATTGACCAGGAAGGGATAGAACACTCTTCCGGGAATCTTTCCCCCGAAGGGGGCCGAGTTCTCACAGCACTCCTTTAAGATGTCCGCCCGGATGTCCCACAGATCCTTTTCCCGCAGGGAACGAAGAACCTCCAGTTTCCAGCTGCCCCTTTTCCGGTTTTCACCTTTCTCAAAGGGATTGGGGAAGAATACCTGTTCTTTGGGGTCTGCCTCCAGGTCAAAGCGCTCCTGCTCTTTTAAACAGTCGGAGTCCCAGGAGAGGAATTCCAGGATCTGATCCAGATTTCCCAGGGAACGACGCAGAATCTCCTCCAGTTCCTCCCTTTCTTCCTCCGGAAAACTTTTCAGTACTGCATTAACCTTCTCTTCATTGTAAAACAGAGCCTTCTTCCGGTCCCGGTGCTCTTCCGCCTTCTGGTTTCTCAGTATTCCCGTTTCCTTCTGCTCCGGGGTAAGGGTATCATCATTCACATGGGAGGGTTTGGGAGCACAAAACTCCATCTCCACAAAGTCATCCGTAAGCTCTACTTCTTTATGAAGCACCAGAGAGACTTCCCGGCTCTCTCCTTCCTCACAGCCCGTGAGAGAGATCCTCTCCTCCCCGTAGAGCACCTCTTTCCCGGAATCAAAAGATCCCGTCACAAACAGATCCCCGTATCCGGTGATCATGCTTACGGTACCGTCCCCTGCTGCCCTAAGAAAGGCAATGGGACGCAACTCCCCGGAATTGACCACCTGGAATTCCACCTTTGATCCCGGCAGGGGATGTCCCTCCTCATCCTCCACACAAACCGTAAGGGGGATGGTCCTGGCATACCGCTCCATGTGATTTAATACATGGCTCATGCCCTTTGTTCCCAGCACCGGTTCCAGGGGTTCATCGGGACCGAACCATCTGGAATGAAGCAGCATGGCCCTGGAAGATGGTTCGATAAACCATCCGTAGTTTAATCTCTCCTCCGGCTCACAGGCTCCGAAAAACTTCCAGCCTCCGTCGCACCAGGCTTCCACCCAGGCATGGTTGTCATCACAGTGCACCCACAGAGGAGCGTACACCTGTCTGGCCGGGATCCCCAGGCTTCGAAGAACCGTAATGGCAAAGGTGGATTCCTCCCCGCAGCGCCCGGTAGCGGTGGAATACATGGTGCGGGCATTCTGGGTTCTTCCGTCGGTGGAGCGGTAGGTTCCCTCCCCGGCACACCAGTAGTTGGCTTCAATCACGGTCTTTTCCATGTCTCCGGGGACAATGGAACCTCCCGCCTTCTCATAAAAGAATCCTCTCAGATCCACCAGATCCTCGTTGTTTACCCGGTGATGCAGCACATAGTTGGCAAAGAGCCTCTCCGGTACCTTCCCGGCAAAGGGCCCTTCCTTCCAGAGAAAAACCCCGTGTCTGGCAAAGGAGAGAAACAATTCCGCCGGATAGTCCAAAAGATCGCTGAAAGGCATGGCGCTGTAGAGAAACTGCAGGGCTTCCCCCTCATCTGCAGAACATCCCTTCAGGGTATTCAAAATCTCCTCTTTCTTTTCCCGAAGCAGGGGAAGGCGCAAGGAAGCAAGTCCTTCCAAACCCGCGGATTCCCGCTCCAGTCTTTCAATTTCCTCATCCATCAGGGAGATCTGCGCAGAAAAAGCCTCCCGGATCTCTGACATATATTCTGTTGAAAACATCCATTAACCTCCAAACATAAGTGGTAAGCAGCATTATAGCAAAGCCTGCACGGGAAGGCAAGGATTCTCCCGCGATGGAGGCCATGACATTTCACATTCCTCCTTCACAAAAACAGTCAGGCCTTTCGGCCTGACTGTCCTGCAAAAGCTCTCTCAGTTCATGATCGAAAGCTTCCCCGTTTTGATGTCGTATTCGTATTCCGTGGTTCCATGACCCGGCACATCGTCGATCACAAAGGCACCGACTTTGCCCTTCTCCACACCGGAGAGCTGCGCAATGCCCCCGGGGCCGCTGGCCTTCAGGGAGAACAGCGTTTTACGCCCGGATCCGTTCAGAGAGCTCTGGAATACTGTCATTTCCTTCACGCCGTCCTGCCCGTAGGCGGCATAGTAAACTTTCTTCCCGTCCACGAGGATCTGACCGATCCGGTTCCCCACTTTTCCGGCCGCTTTCATCCGGTTGCCGGAGATTTTCCATCTGTACAGGGGCTGGGGATTCAGCATGGGATCCGCCACATGAACCTTATAGCCGTACAGGTACTGCCCTCCTGCACAGACAAAATCACAGGCACTGATGGCTTTTGTCTTTTTCCCGGTCCGGGTGTCCACACAGTACAGGGGGCCTGCTTTGGTATCGATCTCTGAATTCCTTATTCCTACGTAAAGCCTGTTGTTATAGGCATACACCATGGAAAGGGACTGATTGCTCTTTAACTTCCAGGAGGCAAACTTCTCTGCCTTTGGCTGATCAGCGGCAAGCCTGTACAGAACCCCTTCCTTGATGTAATAGCTGTCATCCGCACTGTTGCTCCAGAGGTAGGGATTTACCCTGTTCCAGGTGATGGATTTGGCCTCCACCGGGACAGTTCCCAGGGCCAGAATCAATACCAGTCCCAGGATGAGAAGACAGGACAGTCTTCCCGGTTTCTTTTTCTGTTTCATTTTGGTATCACCCTCCTTTTGTGTTGCTTTTCCATCCATAAGTGTAACACAGGCGGAAGGGAGATGCAATGGCTTTCCTTGTCCTCAAAAGAAGCGCCGCAAACTGCGCGGCGCTTCTTTAAGGGAAGATCAGTCTCTGGCCGTGAGCTTCCCCGTTTTGATGTTGTATTCGTATTCCGTAGATTTACCGAGGATTTCATCGATCACATAGGCACTGATAATGCCATCCTCCACATAAACCATCCGAGCAGTGCCGTTGGATCCTTTCGCTTTCAGGGAAAACAGCTTTTTGCGGCCGGATCCGTTCAGGTTGCTCTGGAATACGGTCATGTTCCTGACGCCGTCCTTCCCGTAGGAGGCATAGTAGACCTTCTTCCCCACGATCTGGGCATTACTGATCCGGTCTCCCACTTTTCCGGCCAGTTTCATCCGGTTGCCGGAGATTTTCCATCTGTACAGGGGATGGGGATTCGCCCAGGGATCCGCCACATGAGTCTTAAATCCGTACAGGTACTGTCCTCCCGCACATACAACCTTACAGGCACTGATGGCCCTGGTCGATTTCCCGGTGCGGATGTCCACGCAGTACAGGGGTCCACCTTTTGTATCGGGGCCTGCGACCCTGACTCCCACGTAAAGCCTGTTGTTACTGGCATACTCCAGGGAAAGGTACTGGTTGTCCGTTAACTTCCAGGAAGCAAGTTTCTGGCCCTCTCCTTCCTGATCCCCGATAATCCTGTACAGGGCATCTTCCTTGCAGTAAAATCTGTCATTCTCACTGTTGCTCCAGATGTAGGGATTTACCGTTTCCCAGGTGATGGATTTGGCCTGCACCGGGACAGTTCCCAGGGCCAGAATCAAAACCAGTCCCAGGATCAGAAGACTGGCCAGTCTTCCCGGTTTCTTCTTCTGTTTCATTTGTATCACTCTCCTTCTGTGTTGCTTTTCCTTCCATATAAAAAGTGTAGCACAGGCTGAGTGCGGATGCAATGGCTATTAAACCCGGGAAAAATCAGCTAGGAAAGAGATACTCTTACGGGGCTGTCGCTGTCCTGTGTTGAACCGTTGCCCAAAGCGCCGTGACTGTTATCGCCCCATATCCAGAGGCTTCCATCCTTCTTAATCACAGCACTTCTCATATCTGCGAAACTTACATACTTCACTCCGGTCATGGCTCTCTCAGGGTTGTTGCTTCCTTTGGGCTGCTCTCCAAAACGGTAATTAAATCCCCAGGTCCAGAGACTTCCATCTTTTTTCAGTGCTGCTCTTATACCTCCCAGACTCACGGACTGCACACCCGTCAGTATTTTCTCAGGAGTGGTGATATATCTTGACCGGCTGCCGTCCACCAATTCTAAGCCCCATCTCCAGAGACTTCCATCCGTTTTCACCGCTGCAGCAGCTCCAACGGTTCCCAGACATACGGACTTGACACCGGTCATCACTTTCGTGGGAGTATAGGAGGTCTGTTTTGACCCGTTGCCCAGCTGGCCATGGAAATTATCGCCCCAGGTCCAGAGGCTTCCGTCTGTTTTGACTACGGCATTGGAGCCGGAGTTTATGCTGACAGACTGTACATCTGTCATCACCTGCACGGGTTTGGTGAGATTCTGATTACTGTTTCCATTTATTGGTCCTCCGGCTCCCCACATCCAGAGAGTGCCGTCTGTTTTTACCGCAGCGGTGTAATGAGGCCCAACACACAGATATTTCACACCGGACATTACCCGCACGGGTTTGCTGCTGTTCTGGGTAGTGCCGTTTCCCAGCTGCCCGTACTGATTATATCCCCACATCCAGAGGCTGCCGTCATTCTTGATGGCGCCGCTGTGGAAGTTTCCCACGCTCACGGACTTTACCCCGGACATTATCTTTACAGGTCTGTAACTGTCCTGCGTACTCCCGTTCCCCAGCTGTCCATAGTCATTAAGTCCCCACATCCAAAGACTTCCGTCTTTTGTAACAGCTCCGGTGTGGTAATTTCCCAAACTCACAGATGAAAATGCACTGTCAACGTTTTTCACTGTAACTTTACACTGAGCAGTTACTCCGTTTGCCCTGGCGGTAATCGTTGTCTTCCCGGTTTTTATTGCCGTTACTTTTCCCCTGGAACCCACCGTCGCCACGCTCGGATTGCTGGACCGCCAGACTACCCTCTGGCTTGGACCCTTTACCGCAGCCTTCAGACGAATGGTTCCATTTCCGGGTATGTAGAGTGTTGTTTTGCTCGTGTTCAAAGTAATGGAGGGAGGGGAAGCCTGCACCGGAATAATAAAAGTTCCTGCCAACACAGCCACTGTCAAAAGAAATGCCGCCAGTTTTTTCCATATCTTTCTCATAACTTCACCCCAAACTGCGAATCTGATACCTTTCTTTTTTCGTCTATTAAGGCCTTCCGCTACTCTTCATCCTCGTCACCAAGCCCCTGACACAGGGCATCCAGCAGCACCCTGTCTCCGTCGCAC
>CAZJYM010000003.1:0-8842 GCA_964550245.1 uncultured Blautia sp.
TTCGATATCTTTACTGGGGAGGAACAAAGATGGGTGAGGGTGTTCCCGGGCTCTCCCGGGCTTATTCCATATTTTTCGGTATTGTGCTGGTGTTTCTGGCGGTGATGGTAACCCTGTGCCTGGTGAGGGCCATTATCGGGCCCAAGATTGCAGACCGGATTGTCTCCGTCAACATGATGGGCACCATGGTGATGGTGATTATCGCCGTGCTCTCCCTGATGCTCAAGGAGGGGTATCTGGCGGACATCTGTCTGATCTACGCCATGTTGAGCTTCCTGGCGGTGATCGTGCTCACCAAGGTGTACATGGGGGTTTACCTGGAAAAGAAGAAAAAGGAAGAGGAGGAGAGAGAAAATGGCGGTGATTAAGTGGATTCAGTTTCTGGTGGGAGCCGCGCTGGTCCTTTGCGGCATCTACATCTTTATCATCGAGATGATCGGGGTGTTCCGCTTCCGATACGTTCTCAACCGGATGCACGCGGCGGCCATGGGCGATACCCTGGGCATCGGCTTCTCCCTGCTGGGGCTGGTCATCATGAGCGGGTTTAACTTTACCTCATTAAAGCTTTTGTGCGTTATTATCTTTCTCTGGTTTTCCTCCCCGGCTTCCTCCCACCTGATCGCCAGGCTGGAGGTAACCACCAATGAGGATGAAACCAAACGCTACCGCATCGTCTCCCTGAAAGAGCTGGAAGAGGAGACAAAAACCGAAGAAACGGAGGCCTGAGTCATGAAAAATCTTTTTACGTACATCCTGCTGGGCTTTCTGGTGGTCTGCGCAGTGGCCGCCAGCCTCAGCAAAAACCTGCTGGTATCCATCTTAATCTTTATGTCCTACAGCCTGGTCATGTCGGTGATCTGGATCATCCTGGAATCCCCGGATCTGGCCATCACCGAGGCTGCGGTGGGAGCCGGGGTAACCACCCTGCTGTTTTTTGTCACCCTGAAAAAGATTCATGCCATCATCCGCTCGGACGAGGATGAAAAAGAAGAGGAGGAATCGGGCAGTGAGCAGGAAAGTACCAAAGGAACAGTATGAGAAATCCCTGACCTATAAGCTGAAGACCTGGTTTGAGACGGAGAACGATCTTCTTCTGGGCCAGGTGGAGATGAAGCCCCAGTCGGAATACAAGGAGGACAGGGCCTCGATCAGACGGCGGCGGGCTGACCAGCGGCATTTAAAAAGCCTGGTATACGATGTGGATCACAACGTATCCATCCGCTTCTTTGAAAAGGCCTACAAGGTCATGAGCGTGATCTTCTGTCTGTTCCTGGTGGGCACCCTGCTGGTGGCCGTATCCTTTCTTCCGTCTTTTGGAAACCCGGAAAACCCGGTAAACAATGAAGTCTCAGAGCGCTACATCGAAAAGGGCCTGCAGGAGACCGGCGCGGTAAACATCGTGACGGGCATGATCCTGGACTACCGGGCCTTTGATACCCTGGGGGAATCCCATGTGCTTTTTATCGCCACCTGTACCGTACTGATCCTGCTGCGGGTGGATGACCGGAAGAGAAAGGGGATTCACTACCCGGAGGAGAACGACAGCATCTACGAGCCCAAGGACGATCTGATCCTGCAGACCGTCACCCGGATTCTCTTTCCCACCATTGTGATCTTCGGCATCTACGTGATCCTGGGCGGTCATCTGGGGCCCGGGGGCGGTTTCTCCGGGGGCGCCATCATCGGGGCCGGGCTGATTCTCTACCTGAACGCCTTCGGCTTTGAAAAGACGGAAAGGTTCTTCACAGCAAAGACCTACAAGATCCTGAGCGTGGGGGCCCTGGGCTGCTATGCCCTTTGTAAGAGCTATTCCTTCTACACCGGGGCCAACCACATCGAAAGCGTGATTCCTCTGGGAACACCCGGTGCGATTCTAAGCAGCGGCCTGATCTTAATCTTAAACATCTGTGTGGGCATCGTGGTGGCCGGCACCATGTATACCTTCTTCGTCATGTTCCGGAAAGGGGGGTATTGATTTATGGATTTCTCAAATCTGATGCTGAACTACGAGGAGGCCGTGGCCATGATTCTCTTCGGCATCGGCTTCTCCAACCTGCTTCTTCAGAAAAACCTGATCAAAAAGATCATCGGCCTTAACATCATGGATACGGCCATGTATCTGTTCCTGGCCCTGAAGGGCTACATCAACGGCCGCAAGGCTCCCATCGTGGTGGACGGGGTCCAGTCCGTGGAAGCCTATATCAATCCCATCCCCAGCGGTCTGGTGCTCACCGGAATCGTGGTGTCCGTATCCGTCACCGCTCTCATGCTTTCCCTCACCATTCGTCTTTATTACCGCTATCACACCCTCGACCTGGATGAAATCTCCACCAGGCTGAAAAGGGAGGGACTGTGATGGCCTTTGTGCAGAACTTTCCCTTCATGTCCATCATCCTCTCCCTGTTCTCCGGGCCTCTGTCCACGGTGCTGGACCGCAAAAAGGCCCGGACGCTAAACGCCGTCCTGCTGCTGGTGCTCACCGGCATGTCGGCGGCGGTGCTGGCCTTTGTGGTCCGGACGGGAGAGCCCTATGTGTACACCATGGGCCATTTCCCCGCTCCCTGGGGAAATGAGATCCGGGTGGGAGTTCTGGAAGCGGCCATGGCGCTGTTTTTCTGTGTGATCATGTTTCTGTCCATGATGGGCGGAGTGCGGGAGCGGGAACAGGAGCTGGAGCCCTCCAAGGAAAACCTCTACTACGTGATGGCAAACCTCCTGCTGTGCTCCCTTCTGGCCCTCATCTACACCAATGACCTGTTTACCGCCTACGTGTTCGTGGAGATCAACACCATCTCCGCCTGCGGCCTGATCATGATCAGGCAGAACGGCCGCACCATCGAGGCCGCCACCCGATACATGATCATGAGTCTGTTGGGTTCCGGTCTGTTGCTTTTGGGGATCTGTTTTCTCTACGACCTCACCGGGCATCTGCTGATGAGCAACATCGCGGCCCAGGTGGCCATTCTCCAGGAGACCGGGGAGTATCACATTCCCCTGCTGGTGTCCCTGGGACTGATGTCCATCGGACTGGCCATCAAGAGCGCCCTCTTTCCCTTTCACACCTGGGTGCCGGACGCCTACGGCTATTCCACCCTGTCCTCCGCCTCCATCCTGTCCTCCCTGGTCTCCAAGGGGTACATCTTCCTGCTGGTGAAGATCTTCTTCCGGGTGGTGGGCTTTGACTTCGTGCGCAACAGCAAGGTCATCAACGTCCTGTTTGTCTTCGGCATCGCCGGCATGATCGTGGGATCCATCAGCGCCATCCGGGAAAACAACATCCGCCGGATGATCGCCTACTCCTCCGTGGCTCAGATCGGCTACATTTACATGGGCTTCGGACTGGGAACCACCGACAGCGTGGTGGCCAGCATCTACCACATCGTCTCCCACGCGGCCACGAAGTCTCTGCTTTTCGTGTCCGCCTCCGGCATCACGGATGCTTCCGGGGACGACACGGACTTTTTCAGCCTGACGGGAGCCGGATACCGGAACAAGCTGGCGGGAGTGGCCTTTTCGGTGGGATCCCTCTCCATGGTGGGTATCCCCATGTTTTCCGGCTTTATCTCCAAGCTGCTCTTTGCCCAGGCCGCCCTGGAGAGCGTCAACAAGATGCTCCCCACCCTGATCGCCCTGGCCATCAGCACCATCTTAAACGCCGTCTACTTCCTGAAAACCGTGATCCGTCTCTACGCCACTGATAAAAACGCCATCGCCAAAAAACACTACAAGGTGATCACCGTGGCGGATCAGCCGGAGAAGTCGGTGGCCATGGTGCTCTTTATCATCCTCAACCTGCTGCTGGGCCTTTCCTCCCAGCCCATCATCCGCCTGATCCGCAGCGGACTGGCCATGTTTTCATAAGGAGGAACCACATGAACGAGTGGATATTGGGGCCGGTTATGCTGCCGGCCATGGCTGGAATCCTCCTTATTGTCTTTTCCTTTTTGTCTCACCGGAAGGAGAAGACCGGAGAACCTCTGATGCTGGAGGGGAGTGAGAGGAAAAGGCTGCACCTTCTGGTGGGAGGAGTACTGACTGTATCAGCCGTTCTCACCCTTCTGGCCTGCACGGGGCAGGACCGGTCGCTTACCCTTTTTTACCTGTTAAAGGACATCCCCGTGTACTTCCACATCGACGGGCCGGGCCGGATCTGTGCCTGCCTCACCGCCCTCATCTGGCCTGCGGTGTGCCTTTACTCCTTCTCATACATGGAATCCGAGGGGGATGAGACCCGTTTTTACGGCTTTTACCTGCTGGTGTACGCCTGTCTCACGGGCCTGGATTTCTCGGGAAATCTGCCCACCCTCTACGTGTTCTTTGAGTTTGTCACACTGACCTCCATGCCCCTGGTAATCCATGAGGGGACCAAAGAGGCCGTCATGGCGGGGCTTAAATACCTGTTCTACTCCATGGCGGGGGCCTTTCTGGGGCTTTTCGGCATCTTTTTCCTGTATCACTTCTGCGATACGGTGGAATTCCTGCCGGGAGGATCCCTAAATCCCACCCTGGTGGAGGGCAATGAGACCATCTTTTTGATCGCCGTTTTTGCCGCCATCCTGGGCTTCGGTGTGAAGGCGGGCATGTTTCCCCTTCACGCCTGGCTCACCACGGCTCACCCCGTATCCCCGGCCCCCGCATCGGCTGTTCTCTCCGGCGTCATCGTCAAGGCCGGGGTATTATGTCTGCTGCGGGTGGTCTACTATGTGGCGGGACCGGACTTCCTGCGGGGCACCTGGGTGCAGACCGCCTGGATGGTTCTCTCCCTTATCACCGTGGTGCTGGGCTCTCTGATGGCTCTGCGCACAAAGCTCTTTAAACGCAGACTGGCCTACTCCACCGTGAGCCAGGTCTCCTACATCCTCTTCGGCCTCTCCCTTTTAACCCCCGACGGGGTGACGGGAGCCCTGCTGCACACCGTGTTTCACGCCTTTATCAAAAGCGCCCTCTTTCTGTGTGCCGGATCCATGATCCTGGCCACCGGGAAGACGGAGGCGGATCAGTACAGGGGTGTGGGAAAAGAGATGCCCGGAACCCTGTGGTGCTACACGGCAGCTTCCCTGTCCCTGATCGGCATTCCCCCGGCGGCGGGTTTTCTCAGCAAGTGGTACCTGGCTCAGGGAGCCCTGGAGGGAAGCCTGGGGGCTTTCCGCTACCTGGGACCGGCAGTTCTTCTGCTGAGCGCCCTTTTAACCGCCGGCTACCTGCTGCCCCTTGTTTCCCGGGGCTTTTTCCCCGGGGAGTGGTTTACACCCGGGGAAAAGAAAGAGGTCTCCCGGGGAATGCTGCTGCCCACTGTATTTCTCTCGGCCCTTGCGGTTTTACCGGGAATCTTCCCGGGCCCTCTCCTCAACTACGTGAGTGAGATCGCCCGGACACTGATGTAAAGGGGGAAGAGATAATGAATCCAGTTTTTATGGCCGTGGCCGTGCTTCTTCCCATCCTGGGGGGAGCCCTCATCCCGGTGATTCCCTTTAAGAACCGCAAACAGATGCTGATCTACGTGGAGACCCTGGTTCTTTCCGTGTCGGTCCTGGTGTTTGCTCTTCTGTTTCACAGGCCGGAGGGACATTTGATCCTCTTCCGCTTCACCCAGAACCTGACCGTCAGCTTCCGCATCGACGGCCTGGGCACGGTGTTTGCCTCCATCATCTCGGTGCTCTGGCCCCTGGCCACCCTGTACTCCTTCGACTACATGGAAAACCAGGGCCATGAGAAGTTTTTCTACATGTTTTACGTGCTCACCTACGGCGTCACCCTGGGAATCGCCATGGCGGAAGATATCCTGACCATGTACTTTTTCTACGAGATGCTCACCCTGGTGACCCTGCCCCTGATCATGCACACCCTGACCCGGGAAGCCATTCTGGCCAGCCGTACCTACCTGTACTACTCCCTGGGCGGAGCGGCCTTTGCCTTTATCGGCATGGTCTTCATCCTGGTAAACGGCAGAACCATGAACTTTACCTGGGGCGGCGTGCTCTCCGCCTCCTCCCTGGGAAACAGCATCCACCTGCTGCCTTTGATCTACGTGCTGAGCTTCTGCGGCTTCAGCGTGAAGGCGGCCATGTTTCCCTTCAGCTCCTGGCTTCCCAAGGCCGGTGTGGCTCCCACCCCGGTGACGGCTCTTCTCCACGCGGTAGCCGTGGTGAAGGCGGGAGCCTTTGCGGTGCTGCGGATCACCTACTACAGCTTCGGGGCTCAGATCCTGCGGGGCACCTGGGCCCAGGCAGCCGTCATGATCCTCACCATCTTTACCATCGTCTACGGCTGTGTCCGGGCCCTGAAGGAAACCCACCTGAAAAGGCGTCTGGCCTGGTCCACCGTCAGCAACCTGTCCTACATCCTCTTCGGAGCCGCCCTGATGACGCCGGCGGGACTGCTGGGAGCCCTCTGCCACATGATCTTCCATGCGGTGATCAAGATCTGCAGCTTTTTGTGTGCGGGAGCGGTGATCAGCAAAACCGGAAGAAACTATGTGTACCAGATGGACGGACTGGGAAGAAAGATGCCCGCCGTGTTCTTCTGCTTTACCCTCTCGGGCCTGGCCCTGATGGGAGTTCCCCTGCTGCCGGGCTTTGTGAGCAAGTGGTATCTGGCGGAGGCGGCGGTTCAGAGCGGAAATCCCCTGGCCTACGTGGGAGCAGCGGCTCTGATGATCTCGGCCCTTTTAACCGCCGTCTACATGATGACCATCTCCGTCCGGGCCTACTTCCCGGGAAGAGACTTTGACTACTCCACCCTGGAGGGCATCCGGGATCCGGGCTGGAGGATGATGCTGCCCCTCTTTGTCTTTGCCGCGGGCATGATCATCCTGGGAGTGGCCAGTCCCAGACTGATCTCCGCCCTGGAGATCGTCTCCGCGGGACTGGACTGAAAGGAGGTCTTCCATGACAAATCTGATACCGGCCGTGCTGGTGTTTTATCCCTTCCTGGGAGCCCTTCTGATTCCGTTTGCGGGTAAAAAAGGCGATAAGGAAAGGGAACTTCTCTCCGACTTTGTGGCGGCAAGTGAATTCATCCTGATGCTCATCGTCTTTATCTACGGCAGCACCAGAGGCGGGGAGACGGTGTTTTCCCTTCACATCCCCTGGATCATGGGCTTTGGCCTCTCCTTCACTCTGGACGGCTTCCGGCTGATCTACGGTCTGATCACCGCCTTCATGTGGATGATGACCACCATCTTCTCCCGGGAGTACCAGAAAGGAGAAAGACACCGGACCCGCTTTGCCCTCTTTTTCCTCCTTACTTTGGGAGCCACCATGGGGGTATTTCTCTCGGCGGATCTGCTGACCACCTTTCTCTTCTTTGAGATCATGTCCTTCACCTCCTGGGTGTGGGTGGCCCAGGAGGAGAATGAGGAATCCCTCTCCGCCGCCTCCACCTACCTGGCGGTGTCGGTGTTTGCGGGGATGATCATGCTGATGGGGCTTTTTATCCTCTATCAGGAGCTGGGAACCCTGGAGATGGGGAGTCTCCTGGCTGCCTCCGCAGCGTGTAATAATAAAAAGGCGCTCTACGCCGCCGGGCTTTGCATTCTGGCAGGCTTCGGGGCCAAGGCCGGGGCCTTCCCCCTGCACATCTGGCTTCCCAAGGCTCATCCGGCGGCCCCGGCCCCGGCCTCTGCCCTGCTCTCCGGAATCCTGACCAAGACCGGCGTCTTCGGGATCCTGGTGATCACCGGAAACGTGTTTCTCCACGATGCCTTATGGGGAAAGTGGGTGCTGGGAGTGGGCCTGGTGACCATGACCCTGGGGGCTGTGCTGGCCGTATTCTCCCTGAACCTGAAACGAACGCTGGCCTGCTCCTCCATGTCCCAGATCGGATTCATCCTGGTGGGAACCGGCATGATGGCCCTGCTGGGGGAGGACAATGCCCTGGCCGTACACGGCACCCTGCTGCACATGATCAATCATTCCCTTATAAAGCTGGTGCTCTTTACGGCTGCCGGCGTGATCTTTATGAACGCCCGCACCCTGGATCTCAATGAGCTCCGGGGCTTTGGGAAAAACAAGCCTGTTCTGGCCTGCTCCTTCCTCATCGGTGCCCTGGCCATCTCCGGGGTGCCCTTCTTTGGCGGGTATGCCAGCAAGACCCTGATCCATGAGAGCATCACGGCCTACAGCACCGCTCCCCAGATGCGGGCCATCGAGCTTCTCTTCCTGGTCTGCGGAGGCCTCACCCTGGCCTACATGGCCAAACTCTTTGTGGCCATCTTTGTGGAGGAGAACACGGATCCCAGACTGCAGAAGAAGTATGACCGCATGAGTCCCATCATGAACCCGGAGACCTCCTTTGCCCTGGGGGGAAGCGCTGTGGTCCTGCTGCTGTGGGGACTCTTTCCCCATCTGTTCATGGACCGGGCCGCCAGCCTGGGAGAAGGATTTTTCAACCTGGCAAACCCGGGAGAGCCGGTGGTTTACTTAAGCCTTAAAAACCTGACGGGAGCGGCCTTTTCGATTGCCGTGGGAGTCCTGGTCTATCTCTTCTTTATAAGGAAGTTTCTCATGAAGGAGGAGAAGCAGAAAAAGACGGTGGCGAGAGTCTATATCAATCCCTGGCCGGACTGGCTGGATCTGGAAAACCTGCTCTACCGTCCCGCCGCGGGCATCCTGGTGTTTCTGGGGGGCATCCTCTTCCGCTTTCTGGATACGGCGGTGGATCTGGTGATTATCCTTCTCCGGAAGACCATCCTGCGGGACAGCCCCCTGCCCCACGAGCTTCCGGAGGGCACCGTGTTTACCTACTGGCTGGGAAGACTTTTGAATGCCTTCCAGGATCTGGGCAACCGGACCTGGAGGCGGGACAACCCCACCTCCAACGACTACGTGCACCAGATGGCTTT
>CAZJYM010000003.1:8942-10477 GCA_964550245.1 uncultured Blautia sp.
AATGGATTTTTAAGAGCCAATCGGGTATACTGTAATAAGAAGGAAAAGGAAGTAGATGTAAAAGATGCTGCATCATGAGTTTGCACCCATATTTAACAGTCACAGCCGGGTTCTGGTGCTGGGCACCTTCCCCTCGGTCAAGTCCCGGGAGGAGGGGTTTTACTACGGGCATCCCCAAAACCGGTTCTGGAAGGTGATGGCCGCTCTTACAAAGGAGGAAGTGCCCGGGACCCTCGAGGAAAAGATAAACCTGCTCCTCTCCCACGGCATCGCCCTCTGGGATGTGATCGAGAGCTGTGAGATCACCGGATCCAGCGACAGCAGCATCCGAAACGTGATCCCTGCAGATCTGGCCCGTGTCCTCTCCCGGTGCGACATATGTGCAATCTACGCCAACGGATCCACCGCGAAGAAACTCTACAACCGCTATCAACGCGGAAGATGCGGGCGGGACATTACGGGGCTTCCCTCCACCAGCCCGGCCAACGCCTCCTTTTCTCTGGAGAGGCTGCTGGAGAGCTGGAGCGTGATGAAACCCTTCCTGCTTTAATCATCACCAGATCCGGGAGGAAATCATAACCAGCAAAGGAATCGTAAATACGCAGAGGATCGTGGAGAGGACCACGGTCTCCACGGCGTAAGTGTAATCCTGATTGTGCAGCTGGGCGTAAACCGCCACATTGGAGCCCACCGGACAGGCAGCGGCCAGAAGAAGCACCAGCTTGAGATCGTAAAACCGATTGGGGACCAGGCACAGAAGGGCCATGGCCACTGCCGGACAGAGGATCAGCCGCACCAGGCAGATCCGGTAGAGTTTCCCGGTGGTAAAGATCTTTTTCAGATCCGTCTGGGCCAGATAGACTCCCACCGTAAACATGGCCAGCGGGGTGTTCAGATCGGTGATGTAGCCGATGGTCTGCGTGACCACACCCGGAAGGGGAATCTGGGTAAAAAAGAAGAACAGACCCAGAAGGACAGCGATCATAAAGGGCGCTTTGATGATCGCTTCGGGTTTCAGCCTGCTTTTCTCCCCGGTCATCACGGATACCCCGTAGCTCCACTGCAGGAGATTTAAAAGGGCCACAAAAGCCGCCAGGTAAAACACCGCATCACTTCCGATGGAGGCGATGATCAGCGGGATCCCAAAGAAACCGGGATTGGAAAAGGCCGCCGCGAAGTGGGCGATTGGATCCCGCGGGAAGCACAGCCTGGCGCAGAGGATACATACAAAGAGGATCACCGCCGCCCCTGCGGCGCTTAAAGCAAGCCCCTGTATGCGTTCCGGTGTCCTCTCCACAAAGAAGCTGTTCAGGATCACGGCGGGCAGGACCAGGTTGATAAGGACGGCCCCGATGCTTTTGCTGCCCTCGCTGGATATCTTTTTCGATTTGAACAGCCAGTATCCGACACCCATCAGCAAAAACATGACTGTCGTCTGGCGAATCAGGGTAAGTACTGTTTCCAACCTGTTCACCTCAAAAATATAAAAAAGGAGGCCGTAATCATGCCTGACTCTACCGGAGAAACCAATACCC
>CAZJYM010000003.1:10577-13232 GCA_964550245.1 uncultured Blautia sp.
AATATAAAAAAGGAGGCCGTAATCATGCCTGACTCTACCGGAGAAACCAATACCCATCTTTCAGACCTTCAACTGTCCCCGGAACTTGCCCAGGAGGCCGATTCCGCCCGCACTTCGCTGTTCATACTGGAAATGATGAGCGCCAGGAGCAAAAATTTAAAGCCCTTCCCGGCCCTGCTTCTTAAAAAGGAGGCCTGCATGTCCTCCAACATCGACGGAGCAGAGGAAACCATGGAGGAAGTGCTGGATCCCACACGGGATGAAACCATGACAGCAAACTGCATCAAAGCCATGGAGTACGCCATCCGCCGCATGGGGGTTGCGCCCCTGGACAGTCTTCTGATCCGGGAAATCCACGACGTGCTCACACAGGGCTTCCCTTCGGAAGTTCCCGGAGAGTTTAAACCCGAAGCAGCGCAGGCCATGGAGGAACTGGTAAGATACATAAACACCGATGACGACACCGATCCGATGATCCATGCGGGGCTGATACACGCCGTGTTTGAAGCCATCCAGCCCTTCCCGGAGGAAAACGGCCGCCTGGGAAGAATACTGATCCCTCTGTATCTGAAGAAGAAACAGCTTCTTTCGCTTCCCGTTCTGTACATGTCGGCCTATTTCATGAAGAACCGGGAAGAATACCTGGACCTTCTGGAGGCATTCCGGGAAAAGGGCGATTATGAACCCTGGCTGAAGTTTTTCCTCCAGGGTGTAGATGATACCGTGTCGGACTCCATAGATACGCTGATCAAGCTGGAAAGTCTTCACAAATGGAACCAAAAAGAAGTGATTCCCCAGATGGGCCGCGGAGCCAAAAGCGCCCTGACCGTTCTGGGATATCTGGATACACACCCGGTGATTGAGGTGCGAAGCACCGCCAAAGCTTTGGGCATTGCCTACAGTACCGTATCCGGAGCGGTAAACCGTCTCGCCGACGCCGAAATCCTGCAGTTAATCCGGGAAGAGGGCAAAAGCCGGGTTTTCGCCTATACCGGGTGTCTGAAAATCCTGGACAGGGAGTTCGGTTCAAAAAAATGAGCCCGGGGCAATCAGGCTCACCGTTGCCTCCAGGGTTTTTTCAGGGTATCCTTCCCGGCTTCTGGTGATCCGGCTTTCCAGACGTTCCTCAACTTCCTTCCACCTGTAAGTGCCCGGAGGGAAAGGACAGAAAGTGATCTCGATTCCCATCTGCCGGAGTTCCCTTTCCAGGACCGGAAGGATCCTCTCATCGGCTGTGAGCAGGAGGCTTTCTGCCGACGGATACCTTTTCCGTCCGATCTCCTCCCACCAGCAGCGGATGATCTGGACGGCGGCCCCGTCCTCCGTCCCTTTGCACTCCACATGGATGACCGGGCAGCCCTCTCTCATAAACTTCACAGCCTCATCGCAGATGTGCCGGAAAGCGGCGTCACTTTGGGGATCCGCCCTTTGACTGCCCCGCAGGCTGTAGCCCATGTCTTCCAGAAGGTACCCCACCTTGCGGTAGCTGATGGAAAACCCTTTCCCCTGGAGTTCTTCCGCAAGACTGCGAAGGCTTCTGGATGTCCAGCGCAGCGGCCCTTCCGGATCCCCGGAAAGGAGACTCTCCAGGGCTTCCAGAATGCCGGGCTGGGTCTGGGTCAAAGGTTTTCTTCCGGCTCCCTTTCTTCGCTGGGGTGCATCCAAAGCAAGAAGATCCGGATCCCCGCTTCGAATCTCCCGGATCCCCGCACTGATCATGCTTCTGGAGACACCGGAGATGCGGCTGATTTCGGCAATGCCTCCCCGTCCCAGAGCAATCGCCTCGGAGGCCAGATAGATCCGCCTCTGCTTTTCGTTAAGCAAAGGAAGCATGGTCAAAATCTTTTCAGCAGTATTATCGTCCACTGTATCATCCCTCCTGGAGATACCGGTCTGCCATGTTCAATCATCTAATAATCAGCGCCAGGGGTTTCCCTGGCGCTGATTTTCCATTTCATCCGTACCGGAGGTTTGTCACTTCCCCCAGGCTTCTTTTAAGTCCTCCGGAGTAATCTTCCGGTCCTTATAGTAGTATTCCCGGTCATGATCATTGATCTCCCGGAGAACCCTGGCCGGGTTGCCCACGGCGATGCAGCCCGCGGGGATGTCCCCGGTCACCACGGCCCCGGCTCCGATGACGCTGTTTTCCCCGATGGTGACGCCGGGGCAGATGGTGACATTCTCCCCGATCCACACGTTGTCCCGGATGGTTACCGGATCGGTGTACATCAGTTCCCGCAGATCCGGACGGATGGGATGCCCCACCGTGGCGATGGTGACCGCCGGGCCGAACATCACGTTTTTGCCCACGGTGATCAGTCCGTCATCCACAAAGTTGCAGTTGAAGTTGATATAGGTTCCCTCCCCCAGGGTGATGTGTTTCCCGTAGCAGAAGTAAAAGGGAGGTTCGATCCAGGCTTCACCGCTTCCTTCTCCCAGCATCTCCTTCTGGATGCGCAGTCTCTCCTCCAGGGTATCCGGGGTGGTGGCGTTAAAGGCGATCATTTTTCTTTTGGCTTCGCTGCGCTCCTCGGGCAGTCCCTCGCACATGTCGGTAAAAAGCTTTCCCGACAGGATTCTCTCATGCATGTTCATAGCGATTACTCCACACTCTTTAAGGATTCCACCATGTCGATCTTCTTTAACTTGAAGTGC
>CAZJYM010000003.1:13332-19468 GCA_964550245.1 uncultured Blautia sp.
TTACTCCACACTCTTTAAGGATTCCACCATGTCGATCTTCTTTAACTTGAAGTGCATGGCAAAGTTTACGATGATGGAAAAGCCCGCGGTAAAGAGAGCACAGTACAAAAAGCTTACCGGTTTGATGTTTCTCCCGAACATGACGCTGTCCACCTCCACGGTGACAATCACAAAGCGGTGCAGAAGCACACCGAAGCCGGATCCGATGAAAATGCTTAAGATCGTGAGAAGCACGTTTTCACGAAGCACGTAGGCGGAAACCTCCCGGTCATAAAAGCCCAGCACCTTCAAAGTGGCCAGCTCCCGCTGCCGTTCGGTGATGTTGATGTTGTTCAGGTTGTAGAGCACCACAAAGGCCAGCATGCCTGCGGAGACAATGAGGACCACGGTCACCATGCTGAGGGTGCTGATCATCCGCTGCACCTGGGAGACGATGCTTCTGGTGTAGCTGATGCTGAGAGCTGCCGGGTACTCCAGGATTTCCTGGCCCAGATTCTCGATCTGATCTTTGTACTCATCTGTCACGGTAAAGGCAATGTCCCGGAACTGCGCTTTCTCTCCGAAGGTCTCTTCATAAACCTTCTGGGTCATGTAGATGTAGTGGCCCATGTAGTTTTCGGTGATGGCCGCAATCTTTACCGAGTATTCCTCCCTGTCCTGCTCCATGGGAAGGGAATCCCCCACGGAAAGTCCCAGCAGGGTGGCGGTCTTTTCACTGATCACCGCTCCCTCATCCGTTAAGCTGTATTTCTCCCCGGTTACCCGGTTCTGGAGGGTCACATCCTGGGAGAAGGTATCCAGGTTTTCGGGAACATACACGTAAGCGCTGAGCTTTGATTTCTCCCGGGGTACATAAAGGCTTTCAAACTGAATCCGGGTAAACCGGCTCACCTTTTCATTTCCCTCCAGGAAGGATCTCAGTTCCTCCCTCTCCGAATCGGAAGCGTCCTCATCGTCAATCACCATGCCGTCGTAGTGCTGAAGCAGGGTGTACTGTCTGTCCACAATGTCCCCGATGGAATCCTTCAGTCCGTATCCCACCAGCATCAGGGCCATGCTGCCGGAAATCCCAAAGATGGTCATGAAAAGCCTCTTCTTATAGCGGAAGAGATTCCGCAGGGTGGATTTCCAGGTAAAGTTTAAGTGTTTCCAGATAAAGGGAATCCGCTCGATCAAGACTCTCTTTCCCTCTTTGGGAGCCGGGGGTCTCATCAGGGATGCGGGGGTATCGGACAAAGCCTTATGGCAGGCAAAGAGGGTGGCTCCCAGCGTGCAGACCACAGCCGCCACCGAGGCGATCATGGCAAACTTAAACTCGTAGTCGATGCGCAGGATGGAACTCATGCTGTGGTACATGATGCCGTAGGCCTTGATGATGATGTAGGGCAGGATCTTCTCACCGATCAGCACGCCCGCCACACTGCCGCCCACGGTTGCCAGAAGGGCATAGGTCATGTATTTGGAGGCGATGGCCGCCTTCCCGTATCCCAGAGCCTTTAAGGTTCCGATCTGGGTTCTCTGCTCCTCCACCATTCTGGTCATGGTGGTGAGGGCGATCAGGGCCGCCACCAGGAAAAAGATCACCGGGAACACCTGACCGATGTTGCGGATCCGGTCCGCATTGTCCCCGTAGTCCGAGTACTCGGGAAGATCCCGCCGGTCCTCCAGGATCCACTCGGGAACCTCGATGTCCCGGATCTCCTGTCTGGCATCCTCGATCTCCTTTTCCCCGTCCGCAATCTCCTTCTCCGCGTCGGCCTTGGCCTCCTCGTAGTCCTTCTTTCCCTCCTCCAGGTCCTTCTCCCCGTCGGCGATCTTCTTTTCGTTCTCTTCTATTTCCTTCTCCCCGTCGGCGATCTCCTGCTCGCCGTCCAGGATCTTCTGTTCATTCTCCGCAATCTCCGCTTCCCCGTCGGCCAGCTCCTGTTCACTCTCGGCGATCTCCGCTTCTCCGCTGGCCAGTTCCGCCTCGTTGGCGTCGATCTCCGCCTGACCGGAGATGAGCTCCGCATAGCCTGCCTCCAGCTCCTGCCTGGAAGCGGCGATGGTGGCTTCACTCTGGGCGATCTGATCCTGATAGGGCTTTAAGGCCTCCTCCTGGGCTGCCAGTTCGGCTCTTCCCTGATCCAGGGCCTGCTGCCCCGCTTCAATCTGAGCATCCCCCTGGTTTAAGGTCTCCTCCTGGGCATCCAGCTGGGCAAATCCGTCCTGGATCTGGACCAGACTCTGCTCCAGCTGGGCTTTCTGGGCAATGGCCTCATCCAGTGCCGCCAGCTGCTGCCGGGCCTGCTCCAGCTGGGCGGCCGCCGGGGTGTACTGCTCCATCACCGCAGATAAGGCCGCCTGAGCCTGGGAAAGAGGTCCCCCGGCCGCTTCCAGACCCGCCTGCGCAGCAGCCAGCTCCTGTTCTGCCACCGATACGGCCTCCTGGGCTCCCCCAAGGGAGAGCTGCACATCGGATACGTTCTGCTCATAGACCGCCAGTTCCTCCTGGGTGAGGGTTCCCGCCTCAAAGGAGGCATAGGCTTCATTATAGGCTGCCTGCGCCGCCTCCAGTGACCCCTGGGCTTCCGCCAGGGTGCCCTGGGCCGCACTTAAGGCCTGCTGTTTTTCATTGACCGCAGCCTGGGCCGCGTCCACCGCCGCCTGGGCTGCATCCACGCCCGCCTGGGCAGAATTTACGGCTTCCTGAAGCTGGGCTACACCGGCCTCGGCTGCGTCCACACCGGCCTGGGCCGCATCCCGCTGTTCCTCAATGCCCTGAAGGGAATCCAGGGCCGCCTGAGCCTGGGACTGCTGCTGGGTCAGTTCCGCCCGGGTGCTCTCGATCTGGGCCCGCCCGTCGGCTGCCTGCTGCCTGGAGGCATCCAGCTGGGCCTGCTGTTCGTCAAGCTGGGCCCTGGCCTCCTCGATCTGGGCCTGTCCGGAGGCCAGTTCCGCTTTGGCTGCCTCCAGCTGGGCTTCTCCGTCTTCCAGTTCGGCCTGACCGCTGTAGTACTCGTCCCAGCCGGCGGCCAGATCATTTTTGGCAGATTCCAGCTGGGCACGGCCGTCCTCCAGAGTGGCTCTGGCGTCTGCAAGCTGCGCACGGCCGTCCTCCAGCTCCTTTTTCCCGTCCTCCAGCTCTTTCCGGCCGTCTTCCAGCTCTTTTTTCGAATCCGCCAGAGTCTTTTTGGCGTCCTCCAGCTCTTTCTTTCCGTCGTTTAATTCCTTCTCCGCGTCGTCCAGTTCTTTTCTGGCATCGGCGAGTTCCTCATCGGCTTCCTTTTTTCCGTCATCCAGCTCCTTCTGGGCATCGGCCAGTTCCTCCTCCGCGTCAGAGACCACCTCGTCGTAGCGCAGCTGACACTGGGTGCCCTCGATCTTTTCCAGCCGGTTCGTGATCTTTTCGATCAGGTTGGTGTAGGCGTCGGAATAGCTGACCAGATCTTTGGCTTCCTTTACCCGCACGTAGATCTGGGTGTAGAGCTCCTGGTCAAAATCCTCGGGCAGCACATAGGCAAACCCTCCGATCTCACCGGTTCCCACGGTGGTATTGCCCCGGTCGAAGGAGATGTAGAGGGGACTGATGCCGATGCCCACAATGGTAAAGCTGTCCCTTTTCAGCAGTTCGCTGTCCTCCTCCTGGATCACCGTCAGGGTGTCGTCCACCTTAAAACCGTGGGAGGAGGCATAGGTCCGGTCCAGAAAGCACTCTCCGCTTTTTTCCGGCAGTCTGCCCTCCATGGCCTCGATGCGGTTCACGGTCTCATTGAGAGATTCCACATGGAGCACGTCCTGGGTTTTCTCCAGCTGGCAGAGCACGTCGGTGGCCCAGGCCCCTTCCGCGTCCAGCACCCCGTCCACTTCCTTCACGGCCTCCACGTCCCGGTCGGTGAGTCCCAGGGTTCCCATCACCCGGATGTCCATCAGATCCCGGTCGTCAAAGTAGGCATCCCCGGAGTAGCGCATGTCCGGAGAAGAAGCCTGGATTCCCGAAAAGAAAGCCACTCCCAGGGCCACAATGCAGAATATGGAGATAAATCTTGCCTTGTTTTTCCTTATCTCCATCCAAAAATCCTTGCGCAATGCCTTCTTCATCTGTCTTCTCCCGCCGATTGGTCCCTTACCATTCGATGTACTCCACCGGAGTGGGGCTGCTGTTCAGATTCATATCGGAAACCTTTCCGTTCTTGATGCGGATCACCCGGTCTGCCATGGGGGTAAGGGCCGAGTTGTGGGTGATCACGATCACCGTCATCCCTCTCTCCCGGCACATGTCCTGCAGCAGCTTCAAGATGGCCTTGCCGGTCTGGTAGTCCAAAGCCCCCGTGGGCTCGTCGCACAGAAGCAGCTTGGGATTCTTGGCCAGGGCCCTGGCAATGGAGACTCTCTGCTGTTCTCCTCCGGAGAGCTGGGCGGGGAAGTTGGAGAGACGTTCCTTCAGGCCCACATCCTCCAGCACCTCCCTGGCGTTCAGGGGATGGCGGGAGATCTGGAGAGCCAGCTCCACGTTTTCAAGGGCGGTCAGGTTGGGAACCAGGTTGTAGAACTGGAAGACAAACCCGATGTCGTTTCTCCGGTATCCGGTCAGCTTCCGGTCCGAGTAGCCGGCAATGTTGCTGCCGTCCACCCACACATCCCCGGAAGTGGCCCGGTCCATTCCCCCGAGAATGTTGAGGACGGTGGTCTTTCCCGCCCCGCTGGGGCCCACCACCACCACAAACTCTCCCTTGCTGATGGAAAAGCTGATCTCATCCACCGCCACGATCTTCACTTCTTTGGAACCATAGATCTTCGAAACACGATCCAGCTTCACATAGTCTTCCATTGCTTCCGCTTCCCTCCGGCTCTTTTCCCCTTATCACCACAGGGGTTTTATAAAATGATACATCCCGGGACCCCATCCGTCAACCGGGATCATTTGGGCATGATAATGGCCGCAATGATGTAGGCCCACAGTCCCGCTCCTCCCATGCAGGTGAAGATCACCCAGGCCACCCGCACCACGGTGGGATCAATGCCGAAGTACTCGGCGATGCCTGCGCACACCCCGCAGATAATGGCGTTATCCGATGATTTATAAAGCTTTCTGTCCTTCCAGTCTTTCATCAATAGTCTCCTCTTTTCCTTATGATCAGTTCCTGTCCTTTTCTTTTCCCTTAAAGATTCTCCTGAAAAACCCCACCAGGCTTCCAAACCACCGGGGCAGCACCTTCACCGCCACAAAGAGGGCCAGAATGAAAAGCAGCACCCCCACGGCGGTATAAAAGCATCCCATGCCCACCTGCACGATTCCGCCAAAGGGATTTCCCAGGCAGGCTCCAATCCCCCGAAAGAGGGTGGAAATCCCCCTTCCCGCCAGGTTAAGACCCGCCAGAACCAGGGTGAGCACCAGCACCAGGGGAAAGAGAACCACCAGCAAAGCGCCGCCCAGGACCATGCCCAGGCCTCCCTTTAACAGGGGATAGGCAAACACCAGGACAATGACGGCCAGGATCACAACGGCTCTTACTGTGTTTTCCCTCTTTTTGCCGGCTGCCTTCCGGGGCGGATCCTTGACTGCGGGGGGATCACCATCTCCGGCAAAACCCGCCTTGATGCTCTCCGCCACCTTTTCCGGGCTTCCCAGCTCCTGAATCAGCTTCCACTCCTGATCCGGCCCCGCGTCATCAAAGTATCCGTTATAATACTCCAGAGCCTCCTGCCTGTCCTTCTCCGGCAGATCCCGGAGCAGGTCCGAAAGCTTCTCCATAAACTGTTTTCTGTCCATACCTGGAATCCTCCCTGATCTCCGGTCCCGCCCTAGGGAAAGCTCCGGGGAATGCCCTCAAACATCCTGCTGATCTTTGACGAATAGTTCTTCCACTCGATCCTGTAAAGCTGAAGCTGGGCATTCCCCTTCTCCGTCAGCTTGTAATACCGCCGGTTTCTTCCGGCATAGGCCCTGTCGTAGACTTCCAGACAGTCGTCCTTCTGGAGGCGGCGAAGTACCGGATAAAGAGTGGAATCGGAGATATCCAGCACCTCCCGGACATCCTGGGTGATCTTATATCCGTAGGTGCCCTCCTTCTCTCTGGATACCGCGGCCAGCACGATGGCATCCAGAAGGGCTGCTCCCGTATTAAATATCATAAGCCCACTCCCTTGTAAATCT
>CAZJYM010000003.1:19568-30228 GCA_964550245.1 uncultured Blautia sp.
GGTACAATATTGTCTTAGTAGTCAATATTATACGTCATATAGTATTTTCTGTCAATCCCCCGGGCCTGAAAAAATGAATGAAAAGGAGACAATTCGTACTTTTTCTAAAATTTTAATAAAATAAATGGAAAAACAAAGAAAGTGTGATATAATGAAAGATAGAAGGGAAGTTGGAGAGATCCGGCCTCCCGGTGAAAAAAGGAGGTGCGTATCATGAAGAAAAAGATTACCGATTTCGCCATCGGAGCAGGAATCATTGGCTGCATTTCTCTCATCCTTGCTGTGCTGTACAAGGAAAAAGAGAAAAAGAAAGAGTCCTGATCCATTCGGCAAAAGGTCTCCAATGATCAAATGGGTTATGCCTTCGCAGAAGGCATAACCCATTTTTCATGTCTTTTAGTTTCTTTTAGTTTCTTTTAGTTTCTTTTAAAGCAGGAGGCATAGCGGGCGGCAGCCAAAATCGCCTCCACCATGCCGGTCTCATCCGCCAGATTCTTTCCCGCAATGTCAAAGGCCGTGCCGTGATCCACGCTGGTTCGAAGAATGGGCATCCCGCAGGTGATCGAGATGGTCCGCTCAAAGTCCAGGGTTTTGGCCGCGATGTGGCCCTGATCGTGATAGAGGGAGAGCACCGCGGCGTACTTTCCAGATGCAGCCTGGTGAAACACGGAGTCCGCCCCCACGGGCCCCGCAACCGGAAGTCCCTCCTGCTGCAGTTCCAGTACCGCAGGAGTGATCTCCTCCACCTCCTCCAGGCCGAAGAGGCCGTGCTCCCCGCAGTGGGGATTTAAGCCCGCCACCGCCAGGGTTCCCCCTCTCACCCCCAGTCTTTCCAGGGCTTTGAGGCAGCGCCTGGCGGTATCCTTTATGTTTTCCTTCTTGATCAGCTCCAGCATCTCCCGCAAGGACACATGGCGGGTGAGGAAAAAGATCCGCAGTCCCCCCGTCTCAAACATGGTCAGAGGATCAGCCGTACCGGTCAAAGCCCCGAAGATCTCCGTGTGGCCGATGTAGGGAACGCCCCCTGCCCGCAGAGATTCCTTGTTGACGGGAGCCGTGGCCACCGCGTCGGCTTTTCCGGAAAGAGCCAGATCAGTGCACTTCTGGATGTATTCGTATGCCGCCCTTCCGCAGGGGCCGCTTACCTCCCCGAAGCGAAAGGATGCGGAATCTACGTTGGAGAGGTTGATCAGGTTGATCACCCCCTGCCGGTAGTCTCCCTGTCCGGGATCGGTGATCTCCCGGATGGAAAGGGGAACCCCCGTGATCTCCAGGGCTTTTTCCAGGATCTTTCCATCCCCGGCGACCACCACCCGGGCCGCCTGTGTAACTTCCGGTACTGCCGCCGCCCGGACCACCACTTCCGGGCCGATGCCTGCCGGATCCCCCATGGATACCGCGATAACCGGTCTGCTCATGCCTTTTTCCTCCTTTTAGTCCCGGGCCAGCTCCCAAAGAGCCTCTATGGCCCGGTCCACTTCTTCCTCCGTATTAAAATAAGAAAAGCTGAAGCGGACAGCCCCCTGCTCCACCGTTCCCAGGGCCTTATGCATCAGGGGAGCGCAGTGGGCTCCCGGCCTGGTGGAGATTTCCCGGGTCTGGAACAGTTCATCCGCCACCTGGGAGGAGTCGTAATCCCCCAGGTTTAAGGCGACAATGGGGCAGCGCATCGGGGCATCCAGATCCCCGTAAAACCTGATTCCGGGGATTTCCCGGACTCCCCGGTAAAACCGGGAAGAGAGCATCTGTTCCCGGATACGGATATTTTCAATACCGGTCCGCAGGATAAAGCGCACCGCCGCTCCCAGTCCGGCAATCCCGTGGCCGTTTAAGGTGCCGGCTTCCAGGGCGGTTGGCATCTGCCGGGGGTGCATGCGGCTGTAGGTCGCTATGCCGCTGCCGCCGGATTTTAAGGGGCGGATTTCCAGACCTTTCTGTACATACAAACCGCCCGTGCCCTGGGGGCCAAGGAGACTTTTATGGCCGGTAAAGCACAGCACATGGATTCCCATCTTTTGGACATCGATAGGAAAGACGCCGGCGGTCTGGGAGGCGTCCACCACCAGCAGCAGATGATGCTTTTCTGCCAGCTTTCCCACTCTTGCAATGTCCACCAGGTTTCCCGTCAGGTTGGATCCGTGGGTACAGACGATCATCCGGGTGTTGGGACGGATCAGAGAGGCCATCTCCTCATACAGGAGTCTTCCCTTCTGATCGCATCCGGCGATGGAGAGCTCCACGCCCTGCTCTTCCAGCTCATAGAGGGGACGCAGCACGGAATTGTGCTCCAGCACCGTGGTGATCACATGATCCCCCGGGTTGAGAAGGCCCTTTAAGGCTGTGTTTAAGGCCTCCGTAGAGTTGGAAGCAAAGGCGATCTGCCGGGGATCCTCCGCGTGAAAAAGCTCGGCCAGCGCTTCCCGTGTCCCGTAGATCTCCCTGGAGGCATCCAGGGAGGCGGCATGCGCCCCTCTCCCCGAGTTCCCAAAAGTGTTCAGGGCGGCCGTCACCGCCTCGATCACTTCCGGAGGCTTGTGAATGGTTGTGGCCGCATTGTCAAAATAGATCATGACCTGCCTCCCATGCTGCGGGCCGTCACCGCTGCACCCAGGGCTCCCGCATATCTGCCGTCCGGGGAGGAATACACTTCACAGTGCAGCTTCTCTCCCAGGATCTGTCTCATGTAGTCACACTCACACAGTCCCCCTGTGAGATAAACTCTCTCTCCGACCGGATTCATCCGGGCGGAGAGAGAGACAACTCTTTCGGAGATGGAATCTACAACCGCATGGGCGATGTTCTCCCTGCTCTCTCCCCGTCCCATCAGACTGATTACCTCAGACTCCGCAAAGACGGTACACAGGGAACTGATGCGGATGCCTCCTCCCAGCTCTGCCAGAGAGCACAGCCCCGCCGGATCCAGTCCCATGGAGGCGGACATCACCTCCAGGAAGCGGCCGGTTCCCGCAGAGCAGCGGTCGTTCATCACAAAGTCCTTCACCGCACCCTCCCGGATGCAGATGATCTTTGTGTCCTGTCCTCCGATGTCAATCAGGGTGGCGTCCGTAAAGCCGTAGAGTTCCATGGCTCCCCGGGCATGGCAGGTGATCTCCGTCACCGTCCTGTCCGCAAAGGGAACGGATACCCGGCCGTAGCCGGTAGCCACGCAGAGGTTCTCTTCCGGATCGATTCCCCGTTTCTCAAGTTTTTCCCGGATCTCCTGTGAGGTCCTGACACTGCTCCACCCGGTGGGCTGCACATCCCGCAGGATGATCTCTCCCTCCGGATCCGTCACCACCAGCTTGGTGCTGGTGGATCCCATGTCTATTCCGATACAGTACACCGCTTTTTCTCTCTTTTCCAAACTCAAAGCATCTCCACAAAGGCGGCCGCCCGGGTGTATAGCTGTCCGATGTCCTCACCGGAATAGTCGGTCTCGATGTGCATGTAGGGGATGTGCTTCTGTTCCGTCACGAACCTCTTCACATGCAGTGACTCCAGGTTGTAGGTATGACAGGCGGTCAGCACCATCTCCAGCACCCCGTCCACCTGAAACTCATCGATCAGTCTTCCCAGCAGATCAAAGCGGTTGGGATTGGGCGTCATCACGGAACAGCCGATGGAGAGATACCGCTCCGCCAGAGCCTGATATAAATCATCGGCATCTTCATCCACCAGCCGGTCGTAGGTCTTGGCTCCGGTACAGTTTTCCAGGGCTACCACCACGCCGCCGTTGTCCTCCACCGCCCGGATCACCTTTTCCGTGGCTCCTCCGATGGGACAGCCGGTGATCAGGATGCGGGGCTTTTTCTCCTCCATCTTTCCACTGGCGTACTCCTGCTCGATTTTCTCCACGATGGCCTGGATTTCTGCGGGAATTTTCGTTTTGTCAAACTTGAAGGTGCTGCCGTAAAGAACCTTGAAGAGATCATACCCCTTAATGGGAACCGGATCGTGGCGCATCACCCCGTAGAGGGATTTCATGGCCCGGCGCACGTCATTTTGCAGTCTGCAGGCCTGACGGAGCCTCTCGTCCGTGATTTCCACATCGAACTTTTCCTCCAGATACTCCTTGAAGCGGATGATCTCACTTTTCCAGAGCTTTAAGGCCTCTTCCCCCTGGGTATTGGGAAGCTCCATGATGAACACGTCCTTGAACTCGGACATGTATTCGTACATCTTCTTCTTTCCGTCGCAGGTGGTCTCCCCCACCACCACATCGGAGAAATAGAAGTAGGGACACTTCTGCGTTTTGGCAAATCCATAGCTGGACTTGATCAGAGGACAGAGATTCCTGGGCAGATCCTTCTCCGCCTCGGCTATGGTCTCATCGGAAGTGGAACACAGTCCCACGGTGGCCGCACCTGCAGCCATGGCAATCTCCTGGGGAAAGTAGCTGCAGTAGGAGCCAACCACCGGGATTCCGGCATCTTTAAGCTCTTTTACCGCCAGAAAGGAGTTGCGTCTCTGTTGGGCAAACTCTTCAAACACATCGGGCAAACTCGTAATGATCTCCATGACGGACCTCCTGAAATATTTATGGACGGAGATCTCCCCGTCTTTCAAAACAGAATACCATAAGTACTCTGAAATGGCAAAGGGGAATCCGTATCTATCGGAAATCCCGATTAATCAAAGTGGAAGAATTTCCTGGCGGATCTTTTCTTCCGGCTCTCACAGTGATTATGAAAAGAGACATGGAAGGTTATTCCATGTCTCTTTGTTTTCAGGGATTACACCTCCCGCAGGGATCGTAGCCCATGGCGATTACCCCGTCTCTGGTGCCGGAATACTCCATCCGGTTCTCCGGTTTGATGTCCCGGGCGCTGGAGCAGTCCGGGTAATGAAATTTTTTTGAGCTGGTGTTAAGGACATAGGTCACCTGATTTTTGCTTTCCGGCTCCGTTTCCGGCTCGGGGCTTTCCCGGCTCTCCCCGGTTGCATAGTCAATCTCCACCCCCGGCTGAACGTTATAGCAGTAAACATTGAAGAGCACTCCCTCTCCCTCATCCTCCACGGACTCGGCCTCCATCAAAACCCCGGAAGCCACCAGGTTGTCGTCTTCAAATACGGGGGTAACCCGGTACAGCACATGGTTTCCGGTCTCCTTTACGTAATCCGCCACCAGATTTTCAAAGGGCAGCATGCCCTCCACGTTCAGGTACCGGGTTCCGGTGATGAGATTTTTCTCGTTGGCATTCTCCCCGGTGAGCTGATAGCCCAGCAGATGACAGCGGTTGTACAGGTATTTCCCGTCGATAAAGGAGTATTTCACCGTATTCCATCCCGAGGGCTTTACCTGTCCGATGGCGCCACGGTCTTCCGTGGGCATGATGTCTGTCCCCACACAGGCCTGCGCCGGTCCGCAGCGTCCCAGCTCATCCAGATCGCTGTACGCTTCATAGGATTCCTCTGTGAGATCATCCTCCGAAAAATCCGGCACATTGTCGTCGATCACCACGTAAGGATCTCCGGCATACGCAGGGATGTCCGGTGTCTGTGCCCATACATTCCCGGAAAAAAGAAGCAGCAGGCAAAGCAAAACCGCCCATAACCGGTTTTCTTTTCTTATTTTTCTCATCTTCTCATCCTCCAAGCCCTTCCTTTTTCAGGAAGTCTTCCGGAGTCAGGCAGCTGTCGTCGAGATACAGATCCGCCATCACCTTCCGGCTGTTGTTGTTAAACCGGGCCACGTTATCCGGCAGATTTTCATTTACCGCATCGAACTCCAGCCCGAAGTCCCGGCACCAGGAGACCGCATCCTCCAGGGCCTGCCCGGCCCGGCAGGTCCACAGAATCAGCCGGCAGCCGTTCTTTCTCATGCTTTTTAGCCTGTCAATCACTTCCGTCTTCGGTTCTCCGATTCCCGGCCAGTTGATCTCACAGAGGGTGCCGTCAAAATCCACTGCGATTACCATGCGCTTCTCCTTTCCTGGGGCAGATGATCAGGGTGAAGGCCCTCATTCCCCGTGGATGCGCAGTTCAAGCACATCGGGACGGGCATAGTGGCCGCAGACATCAAATTCCATCCTGCTGGCAGGAACCTTTGACATCTGCAGATCGGCCAGGATAATCTTCTCCTCATCCCAGACGGTCTTTGAAGCTTCATGCCCCCAGGGATCTATGACACAGCTGCCTCCCCGGCAGACTCTTTCGGGCAGTACCCTGATTTCTTCCTGCGCTCCTGCCGTCTGCGGATAATCGTTTTTCCCAATGACCATGTCGCAGTTGACAAAGTAGCAGTGTCCTTCCACCGCGATATGGCGGATGGTGTTCTGCCACTCCGGATTGTCGTTGGTATTGGGGGAGATGTAGATGGAGATCCCCTTTTGATAGAGGGCCGTCCTTGCCAGAGGCATGTAACTCTCCCAGCAGATCATGCTTCCAACCGGCCCCCAGGGGGTGTCCATAACCGGAAAATAATCCCGGTTGGCATCTCCCCACACCAGGCGCTCACTGCCTGTGGGCTTCAGTTTCCGGTGGTTTGCGGTGCGGCCGTCAGGGGCGATGATCATGTTGGAGTTGTAGAGGGTTGCACAGACCGGATCCCTCTCCGAGTATCCGATGCTGATGTACACCTGATGCCGTGCGGCCAGGTCTTTGATCACGCGGATCTCTTCCCCATCCGCCAGGAGGGAATTGTCATAGTAGGTTTTCCAGTCCCGGCGCCCCTCCTCAGTCCGGTGCCCCACCGTAAAGCCGTAAGACATGCCATAGGGATACCCGGGGATAAAAAGCTCCGGAAACACGATCAGTTCGGCGCCCTGTCCGGCACTTTCTTCAACCAGTTTTACGGTCTTTTCCAGACAGGCTTTTTTGTCAAACATGACCGGCGCTGCCTGAACCACCGCGATCCGGCAGGTTTCTTTTAAATCTCTCATCGGATCGTCCACTCCTTTGATGACTTTGGTGATTTTACTTTACCATCCGGGCCTCAAAAAAGCAACGGATATCTGCGTTAAAACAGCACTTGACAGCCTTTCTGCCCATATGGTACAGTAATACCCAGTCCCGGGGTGCCACAGGCTGAGATCAAACCCGCTGAATCTGAACTGATTAGCATCAGCGTAGAGAGTGACTGAAAATATCCATATTTTCCCTTTGCACTCCTGGACAGACTATCTCGACTAGGAGGTTTTTTTATGCCCGAAAAACAGTATGTAACTTACGGATCATCCTGCGGCTGCGGATGCGGCACCGGTTCCAGGGCCGTTTCCGGGTGCAGGTTTTCCCTCTCGGTGATGAGTGACCGCTACATCGATCAGATCCTGGGAGCCATCAATCAGGTGGACACCGGCAAGGTCTGGCAGATGACCGACAAACTCTCCACGGTGTACCGGGGAAAACAGATCCATGTGGAGGATGCGGTGAAGGCCTGCTTTGTTCATGCCTTCCAGGTGGGTGTTCACATGACCATGGAGGCCACCTTCTCCAGGGGCTGTCCCGGAGACACGGACGCGGACTGCTTTATGGCCAAAGACGATGAGCCGGTAAATGAAAAGTCCATCCGGGACATTCACTTCCCGGTTGCCTGCAAGATTGCCCTCTATCCCATGGGAGTCCCCAACTACATGGAATACATCGCCGCAGTGGTCAACCATGCCATCGATCTGGGCCTCTATGAAAAGTCCTCCCACTACTGCACCATTCTGGAAGGGGATGTGCAGGATCTCTTTGACTACTTCCACTACGTAAACACCTACTGCGCAGAAAACCTGAACCACTACATCTTCGAAGTGACGCTGTCCGTCAACAGCCCCACCGAAGAATGACCCGGAAAGGAGATCCCATGAACCCCAGCTGGAAATGGAAACTGAAAGATATCCTGATGATTGCCGTCTGTGCCATCCTCTTCGGCGTCATCTTTCTGGGAGCCACCTATGCGGGAGGCATCCTCTACGGTGTTCTCACCCCGGTGGGCATGCCGTCCCTGGGATACGAGCCCTTCTACGGCATCTACTTTATGGCCGGAGCCTTTGGAATCTATGTGATGAGAAAGCCGGGCACCGGTGTGATTGCCGAGATGCTGGCCGCCATCATCGAATGCCTGCTGGGCAATTACTTCGGGCCCATCATCATCCTGTCCGGTCTGGTGCAGGGAGTGGGCTTTGAACTGATCTTCGCCCTGAAAAAATACAAGAAGTTTGACACCGCCACCATGGTGGAGGCAGCCGTCATCTGTTCCGTGCTGACCATGGGCTACAACCTGGTGATCAGCGGCTACAACCTGATCGCCGTCCCGGTTCTTGGGCTGATGCTGGCCGTGAGAATCGTAAGCGCCATAGTGATTGACGGCTTTCTCACCCGCTTTCTGGCGGACGGTCTGGCCAAAGCCGGTGTGCTGAAGGCCTATGCCATCAGTTCCGGCCTGGAGGGAGACCTGGAAGACTGATGAAAGATCGGGATATGGACCAGGCCCCGGCTCTCCGTCTGGAGGATGTCACCTTCCGCTACCTGGAAAAGGGCAGGAGAAACATTCTGGACCATGTCTCCCTGGACATTGAGGCGGGAAAGATCACCGTCCTCATGGGCAGCAGCGGCTGCGGGAAAAGCACCCTGGCCGCTGTGGCCGCCGGCCTCTATCCGGAAAACGGCGGAGTGCTGGAAACAGGCACCATTAAGCTTTTCGGCCACCCGGTCCAGGAGATGAATGAGCAGGAGAGGGCTTCTTATTTAACACTGATGTTTCAAAACCCCGATCTGCAGTTCTGTATGAACACCCTGCGGGCAGAAATGCGCTTCTGCATGGAAAACATCTGTATTCCCCCCTCGGAGATGGACACCAGGATCCAGGAAGCATCCCGGGTCCTGGGTACGGAAGCCCTGCTGGACCGGAACCTCACCACTCTTTCCGGCGGGGAAAAACAAAAGGCCGCTCTTTGCTGCCTCTATGTGATGGAGAGCAGGGCCATCCTTTTAGATGAGGCCTTCGCCAACATCGATCCCCGGTCGGCCGGAGAACTGATCTCCATGCTTCGCCTGGCAGGCGACCGGGGACGGACGGTCATTGCCGTCGACCACCAGGTGGACCGCTGGGTGGGAACCGCAGATGAGATCATCGTTCTGGGGGAGGGCGGCCGTGTGCTGCAGCGGGGAATCCGTCCGGAAAAAGCCGGGGAGTACGCCTCCCTCTTTGAACAGGAGGGCCTGTTCCTGCCGGGGAAATACTTCTCCGGAAGGGAAAAAAGAAAACCCGTGGGGACCGACATCGCCGTGCGGCTGCGGGATGTGACCGTCTATCCCTTTGCCGGTGAGGAAAAAAAGCGCAAAAAAGCCCCGGAAAGGCCGGCTCCCCTGCTCCTGGGCGCCAGTGCGGACTTTCCCCGGGGTGCCATGACGGCCCTGGTGGGACCCAGCGGCAGCGGAAAGACCACCACCTTCCTGGCCGTCTTAAAACAGCACCCCTTTGAGGGACAGATCCAGATCAACGGAAAGGACATCCGTCAGATGAAGGAATCGCAAGTCTTTTCCCAGGCCGGAATCGTCTTTCAGAATCCCTCCAACCAGTTCGTAACCCAGAACGTGGAGGAGGAAATCGGGGAGAGCCTGCGGATCTGGGGAAAGGAAAAAAGTGAGGAGAAGCGTCGGGAAACGGCCGACACTCTCCTGGAGAGCTACGGGCTGCAGCGGTACCGGCGCTATTCCCCCTACATGCTGAGCCAGGGACAGCAGCGCCGTCTGGCCGTGCTGGCCGCCCTGGCCGGAGGCCAGGGGATTCTGCTGCTGGACGAACCCACCTACGGTCAGGATTACCGCTCCACCATGGCGATCATGGAACAGCTGAAGGAAAAGGTCGATCAGGAAGGCCTGACCGTGGTCTTTATCACCCATGACCGGCTGCTGGCCCGGGCCTGGGCGGACAAAATCTACATGCTGGAGGATCAGTCTCTGAAAGAATGGGGGGATTTACCGTGAAGCTGGAGAAGATCAACCCGTCGCTCAAGGCGGCAACCGTGCTTATTGCGGTTATCCTGCTCTCATTCCAGTATCTGATCACGCTAAACGTGGCCGTTTTTGTGTTCTGCCTTGCGCTGCTTGCTTTTGCTTCCCGTGCCAGACTGAAAAACGTGCTGATGCTCCTGCTTCCCGCCTTTGTGGCGGCCTTCGGCCTTTTTGTCACCGGCCTTTACCATGCCAGGGGAAACAGCCTGGACGTGACGGAGCTTTCCTCCATCTCCGCCCTTCCCTTTGCGGTGCGGGCCGCCATGTCCACCAACCTGGTCACGGCTCTCCAGCTCTCCACACGGCTTCTGGCCTTTGCCGGGCTGGGCATCCTCTTCGCCCTCACCACCGACGGGGAATATTTCATCTTCAGCCTGATGCACCAGTGCCACCTGCCGCCCCGTTTCGCCTACGGGATCCTGGCGGCCATTCACCTGGCTCCCAACCTGATGCGGGAGTACCGGACCGTAAAGCTGGCCTGCCGCACAAGGGGCAAAAAGGTCCACTGGTATTCCTTCCAGCCCCTGTTCACCACCCTGGTCAACAGCATCCGCTCTTCCGAGAGCCTGGCCATGGCCATGGAATCAAGAGGATTTTCGGGGAATGCACCCCGAACATACTACACCGTTCCCAAAATCCTCCCCTCCGACTGGATCTGCTGCGGAGGATTTCTTTTGGCAATCGTGGCGGGGATGATGCTGTTAAAGTTCTGATTTTT
>CAZJYM010000003.1:30328-36070 GCA_964550245.1 uncultured Blautia sp.
AAGCTGAACTTTTCTCTTGACAAACAGTTTATACTGTTATATACTGTTTATCGAGGAGGAGAGGTATGGACATCATTATCAATCATTCATCCATGACCCCCATCTACGAGCAGATCGTGGATCAGGTCAAAGCGATGATCATCGGCGGAAAACTGAAAGAAAACGACATCCTTCCGTCTGTCCGTTCCCTGGCCAAAGATCTGAAGATCAGTGCTCTGACGGTGAAGAAAGCCTATGACAGCCTGGAAGAGGAGGGCTTTACGGCTACGGTTCACGGGAAGGGCACCTATGTGACGGCCACAAACATGGATCTGATGGCGGAAGAACAAAAGAAAGAGATCGAGTCCGATCTGGAAGCGGCCGTACAAAAAGGCAGACGGTGCGGACTCACGGACGAAGAGCTGAGACAGCTGTTTGAACTGGTGCTGGAGGAATAGGAGATGTTACAGATACAGGATTTACAGAAAACATACGGTCATTTCCGCCTGAACTGTTCCCTGGAGGTGGAATCCGGCCGTGTCACCGGACTGGTGGGACAAAACGGAGCCGGAAAAAGCACCGTCTTTAAGGCGGTCATCGGGCTGATCCTGCCGGACGCAGGTCAGGTGCGTCTTTTCGGAAAGGATGCCTCCCAACTGAAAAAGGAAGAAAAGCAGAAGCTGGGTGTGGTGATGGTCAATTCCGGGTTCAACGGCTTTCTGACCGTGGGGGATCTCGTCCCGGTGCTGCAGCGGCTTTATCCCGGGTTTGACAAAGCCAGTTTTCTGGCATTGTGTCAGAGGTTCGATCTGCCTCTCGACAGACAGATCCGCACCTTTTCCACCGGTATGCAGGCAAAGCTGAAGGTGCTGACCGCGGTTACCCATCAGGCTTCCTTTCTGCTCCTGGATGAACCCACTGCCGGGCTGGATGTGGTGGCCCGGGAGGAAGTGCTGGACATGCTGCGGGATTTCATGGAGGAGGACGAAAACAGGTCAATCCTGATCAGCTCCCATATCTCCGGGGATCTGGAGGGACTGTGCGATGATTTCTATATGATCCATGAGGGCTCCATCGCACTGCATGAACAGACGGACGTACTGCTGAGCGATTATGCGCTGCTGAAGGCAAGCCCTGCCCAGATGGAGAGGCTGGACCGCCGGTATCTGCTGAAGGTGCGCCAGGAGCGCTGGGGATACAGCTGCCTGACCAACCAGAAGCAGTACTACCTGGAGAATTTCCCGGATATCGCCCTGGAGCAGGGCAGCCTGGACGAGCTGATCATGATGATGATCCGGGGAACGGCGGCCTGATCTGCTCCGGAACAGACATTGTGCAATGGGAGGAGGTTAGAGAGATGGAAGGTTTACTGGTGAAAGATATCCGGATGTTGTGGAGGCAGAAAAAGGTCATTGGGGGACTGCTTCTTTTTGTGATGGTGTTTACCCTCACAAAGGCCTTCAGTGCCGCTTTTTCCGCCGGATATCTGATTTTTCTGTGTGTGCTCCTGGTGGAAACCACGGTCAGTTATGACGAGGCGGGCAACGGCTATGCGTTTTTGTTCTCACTTCCGGTGGAGAGATGGGAGTATGTGGCGGAGAAGTACCTGCTGGGACTGATGGCGGGACTGACGGCTGCCGGGATTTCCCTGGTTTTGGCTGCCGTAAGCGGCGGGCTGCCCCCGGATTATCTCTGGAAGCTGGCCGGATTCTTTCTGGGGTGCCAGCTGTTCTTATGGATCATTCTGCCGGCCCAGCTCTGGCTGGGAACATCCGGCAGCCGCTATCTGCTGATGGCCGGCGGCATCCTCTTTGCGGGGCTCATGCTCTCCCGAAACTGGCTTGCATCCCATCTGGGCAGTCTGATCCATCTGGTCCGGGCGTTTAACGCCCACAGGGCGGCAGGGGCAGCTCTGCTTTTAGTTCTCTCAATCCTGCTGCTGGCCTGCTCGGCAGCCGTCAGCATGAGGGTTATGAACAGAAAAGAGTTCTGATAAGAAAAACTTATCAACAGATGCCAAAATTCCGTTTGATTCCAGTGGGGCGCTTCCCTACAATGGGCACAGAAAAACCCGGAAAGGAAGCGAACCCATGAATCCCTTTTTTGACAACATAAACAAAAACTTCGGCTTCGGCTGCATGCGGCTGCCGGTGAAGGGCACAGAGGTTGATAAGGAAGAATTCACCCGGATGGTGGACGCCTTCCTGGAAAACGGCTTCAACTACTTTGATACGGCCCACGGCTATGTGGGAGGACAAAGCGAGACTGCCCTGCGGGACTGCCTCACCTCCCGGTACCCCAGAGAGGCCTTAGTGCTGACGGACAAACTCTCCACCCATCATTTCAACAATCCGGAAGAGATACGCCCCCTCTTTGAGAGTCAGCTTGCCGCCTGCGGGGTATCCTATTTCGATTTTTATCTGATGCACGCCCAGGACCGCAACATTTTCCAGAAGTTTAAGAGATGCGGCGCCTACGAGACGGCTCTGGAATTTAAAAAGGAAGGAAAGATCAGACACTTCGGCATCTCCTTCCACGACCGGGCGGAGGTCCTGGAGCAGATCCTGACGGAATATCCCCAGATCGAAGTGGTCCAGATGCAGTTCAACTACGTGGACTACGAAGATGAAGCCGTAGAAAGCAGAAGGGTATATGAGGTCTGTGAGAAGTTCGGCAAACCGGTGATCGTGATGGAGCCGGTAAAGGGAGGAAGCCTGGTCAATCTCCCCGAAGAGGCCGAAAAAATCCTGCAGGATCTCCACGGAGGCAGCAATGCCAGCTACGCACTGCGCTTTGCGGCGGGTTTTCCCAATGTGATGATGGTGCTCTCCGGCATGAGCGATATGGCAATGATGCGGGACAACATCAATACCATGAAGGACTTCAAACCCCTCTCCGATACGGAAAGGGAAGCCCTGAAGAAAGTAGTGGAGATTTTCCACTCCCTGCACATGATCCCCTGCACCTCCTGCCGCTACTGCATGGAACAGTGCCCAAAAGGAATCCACATCCCGGATCTCTTCTCCCTTCTCAACGCCAGACGGATCTTTCACAACTGGAATACGGACTACTACTACGAGAACATCCAGACGGAGGAGGGAAGGCGGGCAAAGGACTGCCTGAAGTGCGGGAAATGTGAGAAGATCTGTCCGCAGCATCTGCCAATCCGCAAACTGCTGGAGGAAGTATCCTCTGAATTTGACCACTGAACAACTAACATCATCAAAAAGACAGATAACCCCCGGGGAGGCTCTCCCCGGGGGTTAATTGTCTATTTAATTGAATCGGTCAAACGCATCGATTAAGGCATCCATGTCACAAAGGGAGATTCCCAGGGCCTGGATCAGGCCATTCTGCTTATCGGTAAGCCTGTACCGGCGCTCATAGTGACCGGTCCCCGGGTTTTTGTCGCAGGAGATTTCCTCCAGAAGTTTTATGACTTCATCCGTTGAGATATGGTTTTCTTCCCTGAAAGCCCGCGTTTTTTCTTCCAGCAGGACACGGATGACGCAGGCGCTAAACCCGGCCATGACCAGGGAGGGCCGGCACCTCCGGGGAAAGACCTCCTTTCTCCGGTCTTTCCTGCGAAAGATCTCAAACACCTCCCTGGCCGTCATCTCCCGGGAGGCAACGAAAACCATACAGCCCAGCCGATTTTTCGCTGCCGTTATGTATTCCTGATCCCTCGTCCCTTCAATGATTCTGTAACAGAAGACGGGCCTCATTTCCGGACTCTGCGGTTCCAGGGTTCCGGCACTTTGGAGCACAAGGGTGAAAAAATCCCCGTAGCGGTTCACGAACTCATCTGCGGTGAGCCTTTCCTTCCTCTCAATCGCCTTTTTCAGATCCTTTTCCCAAATCTCAATGTCCCTGTAGAAAGATTCCATCGCTCCGGCTTCAAGGGCACAGTCCCGGATCAGATGAAAATGCCTGATCTTTTCATCCCCTTCAAACAGGGGGCCATCCAGGGTAAGAGCAGCCATTCCCCCCTGGGGGGAAGGAAGAGAGTCTACATTTTCACACAGCAGGGTATCGGCAGCTTCCTGTTCCGGAGAGAGCCTGAGCAAAAAGTCCACCCCCGCTTCATCCAGAAAGGTGATGTCCTCCCTCGATACCATTTCCTCGTCGCATACCAGCGTGAAGGAAGCGGATCTCCTGGAAGCTTTCGGTTCATCCGATCCCAGAAGGTCTTCCACATATGTCCTCACAGAACCTGTAAACCCTGTAAATGCCACGGGAAGGCCGTCCCTCTCCCGGAGCACGTATCCCACCGGGCTGTTCCCTTCTTCCGGGCAGTCATAACAGAAAAGCAGCCTTTCACCGGAACCGGCCGCCTTTTGCGCCCAGATCCTGTAAAAGCGGCTGATCCTCTCCGGCAGAGCCGTACTTACGTCAAGGTCATCCGGAATCGAATCCAGAAATGTGGCGTGATGACGGGCCCAATGGTGAAAAAGATCAGGATCTTCCCGGCCGCTGGCAAGCATGCAGGAAGCCAAATCCAGCAGCAGATCGGCCTCATATTCACCAAAGGCCGTCTTTAAGCTCTTCGTAAGCCCCGATTCCTCCGCCAGTTTTTTCACGGCGCTCCAGAAGCCGGCAAAGAGATGGTCACTTCTGGGAGGCGGCACAGGGCGGGAATCTCTCTCCTCTTCGGGGAGCTGTTCAAGGGCCTTTCTTTCCTTTTCTTCCTGAAGCATCTTTAAGTAGCGGGCATTGGGGTACATCATCCTCTCATCTCTCCAGTTCCCCGATGAGGACTCGACTGCCTTTCCAATCAGGACCCTGCTGTGGTCAACGTAGGTATGGCTTCCGTCTTTGCTGGTTCTGATGGTGTAGGAGAGGTTGAGGTAAACATAGCCCTTGGAATCCACGGAGACATTCCGGGGGATCTCCACGGGGGCATTTGCGGAAACGGGTCTTCTGGCCATGACAAAATCCTCCTCTATGAGATTATCATAGCAAAATCTGGCGAACATGCAAGAGCCAGATGCATTTGAGGGCCATAAAGATCAAAGTGAAGGGCCCTTTTACCCCTGAAATGTGTCGTTCATCCCAAAAAAGTGACCTTCCGTCCTTTTTTCATCTTTCCGGCCGAAGATTGGATATAATGGCAACTGTCAGAGGGAAAGAGAAGCAACTTCGAAAGAGATTCGAAAAGTACCCGGTCAAAAACAGGAACACGCTCGTCTCCCCCAGGGGAGAAATGAAACCATAAGATGAAAATAAAGGAGGAAAAAATTCATGAGCGAAATTATCGTAACAGCATCAGAACTCAGAAGCAAAGCACAGGAGCTTACTCAGATCAACGAGCAGTTCAGAAACGCGGTCATCTCCATGAAGGAGGAAGAAGAGGCCCTGCGGTCCCAGTATGAAGGCGAGGCCAGCGATGCCTTCCACAATGCGTTCACCAGGGACACCACCCAGATGAACAACTTCTACAACGCCATCACCCAGTACGTGTACAAGCTGCTGGAGATCGCCCGCAACTATGAGAGAGCCGAGCAGGCCAACGTTTCCACCGCCAACACCAGAAAATACTGATTTCCATTGAGATAGAGAAAGAGAGGGATTATTCATGCCAGCAGGAATCTTAAGAGTAACACCGGAAAAGCTGCAGTCAACAGCGTCCAGTTTCGAGCAGTCCGCATCCAATGTACAGAACCTCACTCAACAGATGACCTCCATCGTGACCAGTCTTTCCGGACAGGTCTGGAGCGGTGAGGCGGCAACCGCCTATGTGAACAAGTTTAAGGGACTTCAGGA
>CAZJYM010000004.1:0-3369 GCA_964550245.1 uncultured Blautia sp.
AAGCCGCAACCTTTAAATTCTCCCTTTCGCCCCCAGCCTGTAAAGACAGCGGAGGACAGCAAGATTCCCAAAGAAAAAAGAACCGGTCCTTGCAAAAACTTTCATCGCATGTATGTCTTACACTTTTATTTTCCCACATTCGGTAGTATAATAATGTTAAACAGGAGACAAGAAGTCCCGGAACTTCTTGTCTCCTGACCCGGAAAAGAAACAAAACCCCAAAGAAAGGAGTGTATCTTCGAATGTCAGCTCAACACGGCAAGGCCCTGACTCTCCAGGAGCGCAGAATCATTGAGGACGGAATCAGGAACGGCGTCACCAAGAGCGTCATTGCCCAGTCCATTGGCAAGAACAATTCCACAATCGGAAGGGAGATCAAACTCCACCGCACCCTTACGCACAAGTGCAGTCTTCCCAGGGAATGTTCCCAGTACCAGAAATGTCCCCATAAGAAGGAATGCACCGATGACTGTCCGGACTTTCAGATCTTCAAATGCGGACGCAGAGACCGTTCCCCCGGGGCCTGCAACGGATGTGAATACTACCGCAACTGCAGGTATAACAAGTACATCTACGATGCGAAGGAAGCAGACAAAGCCTACCGCCGGACTCTGGTGGAGTCCCGGGAAGGCGCCAACCTTACCCCCGAAGAAGTGAGAGAGATGGCCATGATCATCGCCCCCATGCTCAAAAAAGGACTGTCCCCTTTCAAGATCGTCCAGAGTCACCCGGAACTGGGCATCTGTGAAAAGACACTCTACAACTACATAGAAGGGGGCGTATTCGCCAAAGAAGGGATCAACAGCAGCAATCTCCCGGGAAAGACCTTCGGGAAACTGCCCAAGAAGAAGATCAGCGCCTACAAAAAGCGCAGGGCCGATCAGGCCTGACTTTAACAAAGGCCCTGGAAAATCCAGGGCCTGTTTTTATTGCATGGTACTTTAATGCGTTAATTCGCTAAAGTGCCTCATGGTCACAACTGTTCTCTTTTCCGTTGGCATACCGGGCAGTAATGACTGCTGCGTCCTCCCACCCTGATCTTCAAAACGGGGGTGCCGCAGCGAACACAGGGCAGCCCTTCCCGTCCGTAGATCCGGAAAGAGGATTCATTCCTGTACTCCCTGCCCTTTCCCTCCAGGTATTCCTCCGGGGTGAGAGCATCGGTCTCAATGCCCCACTGGATGATCTCCGGTATGGTCCTGGCCAGGTTCTCCCAGTCTGTGGGTGATAGAGATGCACAGGGATCTGCCGGGTAGATGCCGGCGGCAAAGAGGATCTCATCGGAGTAGATGTTGCCGATGCCGGCTATCATGGTCTGGTCCAGAAGCATCTCCTTGACCGCCTTTTTCCTCTTTCCCATCCTGGATTCCAGGTACTCTCCGGTAAGAACGGGATCATCCGGCTCCGGTCCCAGCTTCTCCTGACCGGTGATCCGGTCCGGTTCATCCTTTTTAAGGAGCCAGAAACGGCCGAACCGCCGCACATCCGTGTAGCGAAGTTCATTGCCGTCCGAGAGTTCAAAGACCACATGGGTGTGTTTTTCCAACGGCTCTAAAGCCCGGGAGACCGTCAGCTCTCCCGTCATCCGCAGGTGCAGCGTGAGCCGGTCTCCGGTATCCAGATGGATGTTGAGAAATTTCCCCCTGCGGCTTACCGCTTCGATGGTGCTTCCCGGAAGCCTCTCTGCAAAGTCCTCCGCCGGTGTGGCAATCACCTGGCTGTTTGGGATTCTCACTTCCGTGATGGTCTTCCCCTCAATCAGAGGACCGATGATTCTCCTGACCGTCTCCACTTCCGGCAGTTCCGGCATCCCCATCTCCCCCTTTTACGATCTCCACCATGTGGGCTGCCAGGTATTCCTGGGCCTTCTGAGAATAGATTACGCCCTCGTAGTTCTGTCCCCAGACGTTGACTCTGAGCTCCGTGTAAAGGCCAAACTCCTTTCCCTTCTCCGTGACCACGTTTCGGGTCTGCCCTGTGAAGGGACTCTTCTGGCTTTCCATGTATCCCATCTTTTTAAGCCAGTCGGTAACCTTTCTGGAGGGAATGCCCTTTACTTTGGGATCCCCGGCCAGTTCCCGCAGCTGGCTCAAAAAGCGGGTGATGCCCTGATCCTGCCGGTACTGAAATCCCTCCAGAACTTCATAGGGGAAGTCCACCAGGACTTTTCCATAGGGGCGTCCGCCGATTACACCGTCGTTATCTCTCACCTGCCGGAGGATCTCCCCCACGTACTCCATGCAGCGGACTACATTGGGATTGTTCAGGGTGGAATCCGGTGGCTCTGCTGAGTTTCTCACCGGGTTTTTCCCCTGACTCATCCTCTCCACATAGGTGATGGCCACCTCCAGCCTGGACAGATCCGCCTGATACATGGCAAGTCCCCCTTTCTCAGACCTCAATCTCCTCCCCTAAGGCAAAGGAGTAGATCTTCTTTTCCTTCACCCGCACCTTTAAAAGTCTCTCCAGGGCAGCCGCATAGTCCTCCAGCTGTACCCGGTACCGGTCCGCCAGGATCTGTCTTCCATCCCTGGAGACATGGTCGGTCTTGTAATCCACCAGCACAATCTCCCCCTCCTCCATAAAGTAGGCGTCGATGATTCCCTGTACCAGCACGGTCTCCGGACCGGCCCAGTTCTCATTTAACAGGGAGGCGGGAACGGAAAACACAAAGGGCTGCTCTCTTTTCAGGGTTCCCTCTCTGAAGGCTTTACCCATCCTCTGTCCCAGAGGAGATCCTGCAAAGTGTACGATATCCCCCGGTCTTACCAGATCCCGCTCCAGTGGTGTAAGCTTCTTGCGGGAGACCAGATCCGAGAGCTGCTCCTCCACTTCCTTTTTGGAGGAGGCTTTTTCGTAGTCCAGGCATTCCATCACCCGGTGGTAAACGGTACCCCTTCTGGCCCCTCCCACATCCTCCGGCTTTTCCTGGATGAACCTGGGAAAGATGGGTTCCGGTTCCTTCTCGGTAAACAGGGCTTCCGTCTCCTCCTCCTGCTCCTCAAAGCTGGCCTTTTTAAGATCCGATACGCTGACCTTGGCCGGGATATCCCGCAGATACCCAAAGGGGTACTCATACTCGAAGCGATTTTTAAGGATCTCCCGGATCCCGGAATCATAGACCTTTTGGGAGTCCCAGTTCTTCAGGATCTCCTCCTGAATGCGGCTGTCCGCCATGGAGACCACCGATTCCGCCGTCAGATCCCGGACGGTGATGACCTTCATCTCCACCTGCGGCTCCTTACCGCTGTGAGAATGGGAGGAAAAGAGGATCCCGTCTTCCAGAAAAAGGTCCTCCATGCAGGAATGTCCCGCCAGGGCGGGAAGAATCAGATCCCAGTAATTCCTGGCCTTTAATCTCATGCCCAC
>CAZJYM010000004.1:3469-34408 GCA_964550245.1 uncultured Blautia sp.
CGGAAAGAATCAGCTTCTCTTTGGCCCTGGTGAGAGCCACATACAAAACCCGCAGTTCCTCCCCCAGACTTTCTTTTTTCAACTCCCGGCGGATCAGCTGTTTATGAAGGCTTGATACCACCAGTCTCTTTTCCGGGATCACCGCATCCACCCCCAGCCCCAGATCCGAGTGGATCAAAAGCCTGGAGTTCAGATCCTGGAAGTTAAAGTTTTTGCCCAGACCAGCCGCAAAGACAATGGGAAACTCCAGTCCCTTGCTCTTATGAATGGTCATGATCTGCACCGAAGAGCTTCCCGCCCCGGACACATTCACCTCTCCGAAGTCCACATCGTTCTTCTGCAGGTTTTCAATGTAGCGGATGAAGTGAAACAGTCCCCTGTAGCTGGTCTTTTCGTAGTCCATGGCCTTCTCCACCAGCAGCCGCAGGTTTCCGCTTCTCTGCTGCCCGTCGGGAAGAGCCTGGGCATAGCTGCCGTATCCGGTTCTCTCCAGCACCGTGAGGATCAGCTGATGAATGGGGGTGTAGGCGGAGAGATCCCGCATCTCCTCCAGGAGAGCCAGGAAAGAAGACAGTTTCTCCCTCAGCTTCTCCTTTTCACTGTCTTCCTGCTGGATGGCAACAAAGCTGCAGACACTCTGATAGAGACTGCCTTCGGGACAATCAGCGCGAAGGATTCCCATCTCCTGGGCGGAAAGCCCCACAATGGGAGACCGCAGCACCCCCGCCAGAGGGATATCCTGCAGGGGATTATCGCAGATCCGTAAGAAGTTTAATACCGTCACCACCTCTAATGCCGCGAAGTATCCCTTCCGGGAAGCGGTGTAGGCGGGAATTCCCCGGGAGGCCAGAATGCGGGTAAAGACCTCCGCCCAGCCGGCGGAGGTGCGAAGGAGGATCACGATGTCCCCGTACTGCGCCGGCCGGTACTCTTTTGTTTTGGAGTCCAGCACCTTCTCCACCCCGACGATCTTCTCAATCCGTCCGGCAATGGCCAGGGCCTCCAGTTCCCTCTCATCGGGAATGCTGCTGTCTTCCATGTCGTCCGCCTTCTTTTCCACCAGCAGCACTTCCGTCTTTAAGAATTCTTCCCGGGCTCCTTCCGGAAAGACAGCCCCGGGATAGAGGGCTTCGTCATCCCCGTAGGTGATGCCTCCCAGGTCCTCCCCCATGATGCGGCGGAAGAGATAGTTGACAAAGTCCAGCACCTGAGTCCGGCTGCGGAAGTTTTTGTGCAGGTCGATGCGCTGCTCACTGCTGTCCGTCAGGGTGTAGGTCCGGTACTTCTCCATGAAAAGCTCGGGCCTTGCCAGGCGAAACCGATAGATGCTCTGCTTCACATCCCCCACCATAAAGATGTTTTTCCGTTCCTTTACCCAGCCGGACACCAGCTGGGTAAGCATCTCCTGGACCAGGTTGCTGTCCTGGTACTCATCCACCAGCACCTCATCATACTTTTCCGAGAGCTCCCGGGCGGCAAAGCCGGGAGTACCATTCTCTCCGGACTGGAGGATCTGCAGGGCAAAGTGCTCCATGTCGGTGAAATCCAGCAGGTTTTGATCCCTCTTCTTCTGGGCAAACCGCTCCATGAATTCCTCCACCAGCTTCACCAGTGTCTCCATGGGCCTTCGACAAAGCATAAGCGTCTCCAGGATCTGCTCCGGAGGAAGAGAGAAGTAGCGGTTCTTCATATCCCGCAGCAGCTTTTTAAAGTCCTCCCGGATGTCCTTTACCTCATCCTTTAAGGAAGTTTGTGCGTCCGGCATCTTTTTTCGGGAAAGGGCTTTAAAAGAGAGATTCTCCAGCGCCGAGACCAGATCGTAAAGGGACTCTTCCCCGGCCTGGGCCTTCATCTCCCGCACCATGGAGAGATCACTTTGCAGGGCTTCCCCGTAGAGGTAGGGACCGTCCGGGGCATCACAGACCTGCAGGGCTTTTTCCGCCAGGTCTTCCGCCTCGGAGAGGTCTTCCTCCACCCCGGTCCACAAAAGCTTCATCCAGGGAGCCGCGAAGAGTTCCTCCACCGTGAAGACGTGATAGGTCTCCAGGCATTTTTCCAGCCATTCTTTGGGATCGGGGTGGCTCATGGCGGCATTGTAAACCCGGCGGATCATCTTTTTGACCTCGTCGTCGTTCTTTCCCGCGGCAAAGCACTCCACCAGCTCTACAAAGTCCTCCTCTCCCTTCTGGTAGCAGTCCTCCATCAGCTCCTTTAAGGTATCGGAGATCACCAGTTCCAGCTCCCCCTCATCGGCGATGCGGTATCCGGGATCCAGTCCGATCAGATGAAAGTAATTGCGGATGATGTAGGCGCAGAACCCGTCGATGGTGGTGATCTGGGCGGTGTGGATCAGAGTCATCTGTCTCTGGAGATGTTCGTTTTCAGGATCCCGAAGAAGAGCTTCCTCCAAAGCCCGGGAGATCCGCTCCTTCATCTCTCCCGCCGCCGCCCTGGTGAAGGTCATGATCAGCAGCCGGTCGATGTCCACCGGAGCCTTGGGATCCATGATCTTGCTGAGGATTCTCTCCACCAGCACCGCGGTCTTTCCCGAACCCGCCGCCGCGGAGACCAGAATGTTGCGGTTGCGAAGTTCAATGACCTTCTTCTGTTCCTCTGTCCACGGCACTGCCACGGCTCTCCTCCTCCTTTCCTTCCTCTGTCTCCTTATCCTCTTCCTCGAAAACCTTCCACAGCTCCCGGTCGGACAGGTTTTTAAGCCTGCGGAAGTCGTAGCCCGGAAGCTTCCGGTCAAAGCCGCAGGCTCCCCGGTAAGCACAGTAAGTACAGGCATTCTGTTCCCGAAGCTCGTATGGTTCTACCCCGGCTTCCCCGTCCAGGATGGACTGCTGCAGGGAAGAAATCTTCTTTTTTACATAATGGTTCAGGGCTGCGAACTGCTCCCGGGTGGCCACGCTGGAGGCCTTCGCAAAGCTTCCGTCCTTATTCATGCCCACCGGAATGGACTCCAGCGTGCTGTCCAGCTTTTCCACCACCTGAGGATTGGCGTTTACCAGGCCGTTCATCTTCAGCTCTTTGAGGATCTTTTTGGAGAGATCCTGGGCATCCGCATGGATCTGTTCCGTGATCAGGGGATCCTTGATGTTGTAGTAAAACACCCCGGCCGGTTCCACCTCCATCTGAGGATTGTTCTTCTGTTCCACCTCCATGGCTCCGTCCAGGTACACCATCAGCTGCAGCTGCAGGCCGTGGTAGAGGGAGAGCAGGTCAAAGGAGGTGCTGCCGGTCTTGTAGTCGATGACCTTCACATAGACCTTCCCGTCATCTTTCCACACATCCAGCCGGTCAATCCTTCCTCCGCCGATGGAGACCTCAAAACCTTCCGGTTCAAACGCACCCCGGCGCAGCTGTTCCTGCAGGGCCCACACGGTCCGGTGAAGAAGCCTTCTGGCCCTCTCCACGGCGTAGGCATTCGAAGCGCTGCTGTAGAGGATGGTATTCCCGTAGTCGGCACACACCTCATCCAGGGCTTCATCCGCCAGCCGGTTTCTCTCCTCCTCTTCCAGGTCTTTCCATTCCAGCCTCTCCTCCCGAAGCTTCCTGGAAAATCCTTCCAGAGCCCCATGCATCACATTTCCCAGATCCAGGGCCCGGAACTCATACTCAGCCCGCTCGGATAAACGAAGACCATACTGGAGGAAGTGGGCAAAGGCACAGGCCGCAAACTTCTCCAGTCGGGTGGCGCTGTGGGGGGATACCTCCCCGTAGAGGACTTCCGCCACCGCCTGGCTGATGCGGTCTGAAGGCTTCCTGGCAAAGGCCGCATCCACCAGTCCCCGGATGGTGCTCTGATACTCGGGACTGTTGAGATACCAGCTGTAGAGCTCGGAAAACACCGGATCTCCCTCTCGTTGCTTTCCGGAAGAAAGTCCCTCCAGGAAGAAGTCCAGGCTGGTTCCCGGGGTTTCCACCGCATCCAGGGTTCTCCCGGTCCGGTCCGCATCGATGATCTCCAGTGAGGGGAACAGGTTCTGCAAGGTTGTGATCAGGTAGGCAGGGCTTAGGGCCTCTCCTTTTCCGTTGGCTCTGGCAAAGGAGAGAGTCAGCATCTCCGAGGGCTTGGTCAGGTTCAGGTAGAGATAGAACCGCTGCATGTTCATCAGTTCCTTGGGACCGGGTGCCAGCTCCACTCCCTGATCCGCAAAGAACTCCCGGTCCAGCTCGGTAAGCAGTCCTCCTCCGTCGGTGTTCTTGGGGATATTTCCCTCGTTTACCCCCACGAAAAACAATGCCCGCACATCCTTCAGCCTGGTTCTCTCCATATCTCCCACCAGCACCTGATCCATGCTGGGGGGAATAAGGGCGATCTTGGCCTCCGCCATGCCCGTCTCCAGAAGCTGCCGGAAATCCCGGCGGCTTATCTTTTCCCTGCCAAGGATGGCGACCATCTTGTCGAGAAGTTCCAGGATGATGCCGTAGATCTGGGCATACTCCTTCTCCATGGCCTTGTCGTGGCGAATGGAGAATTCCCTTTCCCGCACCAGCAGCTTTTCCTGGACCCCGTTCTTCTCAATAAAGGCATAGAGGGCCCGGCAGTAATCCTCCACGGTCTTTCCCCCTCCGGAAAAACCATTGCAGAGATCCTCCACCTCCTCCAGGAACCGCTGCCGGATGTCGTTTAATTCCGGCAGTTTTTCCGGAGGGATGCCGGCAGCGGTTCTCACCCACTTTTCCCTCCAGCGGTTGATTCCCCGGATCCCTAAGGCCAGCACATAGGTCTCCAGCTCATCGATCTCCGGTCTTGTCAGGTTTGACATGCCGCAGCGCAGGTACCGGAACACACACTCGTAGGAGAATCCCTGCACACACAGGTCCACCGCAGACCGAAGGTACTCCACAAAGGGATTCATCATCACCGTGTGGGGCTGATCCAGAAAGCAGGGAATGCCCGCCTCCCGGAAGACCTGTTCCGCCACACTGCCATATTCCTGCAGGTTTCCGGTGATCACCGCCATCTCCCCGTAGCGGTAGTGTTTTTCCCGGACCAGTCTCTGCATCCTTCTGGCTGCCTCCTCCATCTCCTTCTGGGGACTTAAGGCGGAAAAGATGCGGATCTCCTGCTGTTCCCCCTCATAAACCGACCGGTTGTACCGGAACAGGTTCTTTTCCAGGAAACCCAGGGCCGGGGAATGGGCAAAGCGGGAGTGTTCCCCGGGGGATAACATCACCGGCTCTTTGATGTCCCTTGTAAGCTCCGATAAAGTGTGAATCATCCGGCGGCTCATGTAGAAGAGCTGGTGGGGTTTCCCCAGGATTAAGGGATTCTCATTGGGATCCATGGTCACCGTCACATAGACCGTCTGACACAGGGAGAGCAGATCCCGGATCACCTTGATCTGAACCGGGGTAAAGCCGGTAAAGCCGTCCAGCACCATCACGCTTCCCAGAAGTTTCTTCGACAGAGGCAGCAGAGAGACCACCACATCCAGCACTTCCTCGGCGGTGATGTAGTGATCCTTCAGGTACTCCTTAAAAGACCGGTAGATGGTGCCCACATCCCTGATCTTCATCTGCAGCAGCTTTTTATCCCCGGCTCTTTCGGCCATGGTCTCCAGCTCTTCCTCGGTAAGATCATACTGCATGAATTCGGACAGCAGAGATTTGACCTCATCCAGATACCCGGGACGGTTCATCTGTCCCCCCAGGTAGGGCAGTTCCTTTTTGTGCCGCTGCACCACCTTCTGGAGGACCATGCTCTTTCCCGTCTCCTCCAGCAGGATCCGGTCATCCCCGCCCACCTCCTCAAAGATGCGGTGAGCCAGCCTTTGAAAGCTCAGCACGTCAATGTTTAGGATTCCTCCGTCCGGATGGCGCTCCACCAGGGTTTTCTGTGTCTGCATGGTAAACTGTTCCGGAACGATGATGAAAAAGTTCTGGTCCGGGGAAGCCATGGAATCAGAAATAATCCTGTCATAGACGGTTATGGACTTTCCGGAACCGGAGCTTCCGATGATAAACTGAAGCGACATAATCCTCCTCTCCCGGGAAATCAAAGGGTTCCCGATTGCAGCAGTTATATTGATCATTATTACACAGGCAGCCGGGAAAGTCCAGAGGGCAAAAACCCCGGGGTGCCTTGACAGGAATTAGGCAGGAGAGTATGATGATTACAGCGTCAAAAGCCTGATCCCACGGTGTGCTTGCACGCCGGTGGAATCAGGGCTTTATGACGCGCCCCAACATGAGGAAGGAATGGGGCAGGGGCCCCATGGATTCCGAATGTTGGGCAGGATTGTGGAAGCTGCGAAGCAGCGGAACAATCCGTAATCCCTTTTGATGCCTGAATCATGAAAAGGAAGGAAGAGGATCCATCCATGTCAGAGAATCATGAAGAACAGATCAGAATCGTACAGGAGACGGTGGCCGGCAAGGAGATCACCTTTGCCCACGTGATGGGCAGTCCCGCTCCCATCGTGTACCAGAAGCTGGGTTTAAACCCCCAGGTGGACTACAGTTCCTCCGCCATCGGCATCATGAACATGACGCCTCCCGAGTCTGCGGTGATCGCCTCGGACATCGCCATCAAAAGCGGCAACGTGTACCTGGGGTTTGCGGACCGGTTCACGGGAACCCTCATCATCACCGGAGAGATCTCCGATGTGATGTCCGCTTTGACGGAAGTGGTGGATTTCTTCCGGGACACCATGGGATACGTGGTCTGCAAAATCACCAAGAAGTAGAAAGGGAAGGCCATGGCAGAGATCTCGAGAGAGGAGTTTCTGGAAAAAATCTTCCATCAGGACTACCGGGAGCTTCGGGGTAAGAGGCTTCGCCTCACCCGGGTACGGGTTCCGGGAAAGGAAGTGTGCATGGCCCACATCATCGGAGCCTCCCAGACTCCCGTCTATGAAAACCTGAGCCTGCACATCGGGGTACATGAAGGGGAGGACCACCGGGGAGATTCCATCGGCCTGCTGCGCTTCACTCCCTGGGAGGCGGTGGTGGCGGCTGCGGACATCGCGGTAAAGAGCGCTTCGGTGGAAGTGGGCTTTATGGACCGGTTCTGCGGCACCCTGATTCTTACCGGAGGTCTGATGCAGGTGCAGACCGCGGTGGAGGAAGTGGTGCGGGTTTTCCGGGATGAACTGGGATTTCCCGTGTGTGAGATTCATAAGAGCTAGGTAAAGAGATGAAAAAACTGTTTCTGATGGGAAGAAGCGAAGCGGGGAAAACCTCCCTCACCCAGGTGCTCAAGGGGGAGGAGCTTCACTACATAAAAACCCAGTATACCAACACCGACGAGGACGTGATCGACACCCCGGGAGAGTATGCGGAGTCCAAGCGCTTCAGCGTAGGTCTGGCCTGCTTCTCCTTTGAGGCGGACGTGGTGGCCATGGTGCAGGCGGCAGACGAACCCTACAACCTTTTCAGCCCCTGCCTGCGCTCCTTTATCCTGCGTCCCCTGATCGGCATCATCACCAAGACCGATTCCCCCTACGCCAACATCCCCATGGTGGAGCAGTGGATGATCAATGCGGGATGTTCCCCCATCTTCTACGTGAACAACGTAAACGGGGAGGGTGTGGAGGAACTGATGAAATACCTGGAGGAAGACCCCGAGCCCATGACCCTGGAGGAAGCCATGAGAAGACAAAGCCTGGGACTTAACGAATGGGATCCCCTTCCCCACTAAAAAACCTGACAGATTGCTCTGTCAGGTTTTTTGTTATTCTTTGGAAGCTCGAAGGCGCATGTTTGGCCAGCGCTTCTCCATGAATTCATCGTCATACTGGGTATCCAGAAACTCCTCGATGATCCCCCGGCTCTCGGGCCGCTCCCTCCTGGTGTTGTACCTCATCATGGCCGCTCCTGTGAGAATTCCGTTGCAGGCCATGAAAAACACAATGATCCAGGTGATGATCTTTCCCGCCAGAGGAGGCGTCCGCTCGATGAGAGAGCTGAGCCTGGGATAGAGGATCTTTACCCACACCACCGCCAGAATTCCCCAGAACAGGCAGAAGGTCAGGTTGGTACGGCCTCCGATGTTTAAGGGCACCTTGCTGTAGTCCCAGAAGACGGTGCCGAAGACCACCTCCGTAAACACGCTGCAGATGTACTCATAGGCCCCGCCGATAAAGAATCCCGCCACAAAGATGTAGCGGTCCGGCTTTTCCATCAGGGTGCGCAGTACCACCGTGAGCACCACCGCCCCCAGTCCCCACACGAAGCTGAAGGGACCGTAGAGCACGCTGGAGCGGCTCATCCACTTTTCATTCACCAGTCCGCAGAACAGCATCTCGATCAGATCCCCCAGAAAAGCCGAGATGAGAAAAACCCAGATCAGCTTGTCCCAGCAGATCCCTCTGGCAAACACATAAGGCTCTCCTTCCGACTCCCCGTCGGTCTTTTCAATCCCCGGGTAAGCCCGGGAAAGACGCTTCCACAGATGGGCGGAGATCCCGTCGGCAATCTTTTGTGTCCGGCTTCTGGAGGCTTCCCCGGTGGCCATCTTTTTGCTGTGGCGCAGCCCGTAGATGGAAACCAGAAAGTCCAATATCAGCCAGATCATGCCCGCCCAGACCAGCACGTGAAAGAGTACCCTGGGAATCAGGGAGATGCCGGCCATCAGGATGGGCTGGACCACATAGATGTCCAGGACGGCGATGGAGGCAAAGCCCACCATCCGCACCCAGCTTTTCACCGTTCCGGTAAAGACCGCCTCCGCTTCCCACCGGGAGATGCCGCTGACGAAGCGGTTGACGGTGCCGGAGAGACTCTCGGCCACCTCGTAGACGATGGCGGCGGTGACGAACTGAAGAACAACATTTCGCCCCATGGAGGGGAGAAGCTGAATCAGGATGGCGAAACAGATCCCGCAGGGCACGTTGCAGGGAAGGTTAATCAGGCCCCGGTTTACAAAGTGCCGGTCCCGGATGGAGTAGAAAGCCACCTCCGCAGCCCAGCCGAGAAAGCCGTACAGGAGCATGAAGAAGCAGCTCTCATAAAGCGAATAGACAAACATCCCCCTAATTCCTTTCCCTCTTTGTATCCTGCGCCAGCTGCTTCATCTCCCGGGCGTTTTCCATCACCGCATCCGTGATCTTCGCTCCCCCTAAAAGACGGGCCAGCTCCCGGATGGAATCCTCCCCCTCCAGCACGTGGATCTCGGTGATGGTCTCCTCTCCCCGCTGGTGTTTTTCAATCTCGAAGTGGGTATCGGCCATGGCCGCGATCTGGGGCAGGTGGGTGATGCACAGCACCTGATGGGACCTGCCGATCAGAGCCATCTTTTCCGACACCTTCTGGGCGGTCCTGCCGCTGATTCCCGCATCGATCTCGTCAAAGATCAGGGTTTCAATCCTGTCCTTATCCGCCAGGATGGCCCGCAGCGCCAGCATGATCCGGGACAGCTCTCCTCCGGAGACGATCTGTCCCAGGGGCTTTAAGGGTTCCCCCGGATTGGTGGAGATCTGGTAGGTGATGGCGTCCACTCCCCCGGAGGTGTATCCCTTTCTCCTCTCAAAGGAGATGAGGAAGTTTACATCCAGGAAGTTCAGATCCTGCAGGCTTTTCTTCACCTCCTCGGAAAGCCTTCCGGCCGCTTCCTTTCTCACCCGGGTGAGCTCCGTACAGAACCTCTCCAGCTGGTGGGCGGCCTTTTTCAGGTTTTCATCGGCCCTGCGGACATGTTCGTCGTACCGCAGAAGCTTATCCAGCTTTTTAGCCTGCTTTTCCCGGTATTCCAGGATGTCCCCGATGGTTCTCCCGTACCGGGCCTTCAGGGAGTTGATCTGATCCAGCCTCTTCTCCGTGTTGTAGAACTGCTCATCGTCAAAGGTGAGATTCTCCAGGTAGGAGGAGAGTTCCCGGTTAAAGTCATTGAGAAGCGCATCAACCTCCTGCAGGGAATCCGAGAGGGATTCCAGCTCCTCGTCATACTCGGCTACCCGGTTCAGTTCATGGAGGGCATTGCCCACCAGATCCCCCGCTCCCTCCTCATACCCGGTAAAGCTGTGGGCCTCCTGGAGGGACTGGGCGATCTCTTTGCCGTTGGAGAGCTTTTTATAAAGCTTTTCCAGCTCCTCGTCCTCCCCCGGGAGAAGGCCGGCGGAGTCGATCTCCTTTACTTCAAACTGCAAAAAGGCCTTCTCCCGGTTGCGCTGCTCCGGATCCATGTCCAGGGAGGCTTTGGCCTGCACACACTCCCGGTAGATACGAAAGGCCTTCTCCACCTTTTCCCGCACCGGCAGGATGGTGTCCTTCCCGTAGGCGTCCAGGATCTCCAGCTGCTTGTCCTCGTAGAGGAGGGATTCCTGTTCCCGCTGGCCGTGAATGTCCAGCAGCAGGGAGGCCGCCGCCTTCATCTGGGATACGGTACAGGTCTCCCCGTTGATTCTGTTGATGCTCCTGCCGTTTAAAATCTTCCGTGAGAGCAGCACCTGACCCTCCTCCGGCATAATCTCCAGGGCTTTCAGCTGTTCCAGGGTTTCGGGATTTTCCACCTGAAACAGCAGTTCCACCAGGGCATGGGAGGCATTCTCCCGGATCATGTCCCGGGAGATGCGGCTGCCCAGAATCAGCTGCAGGGAGCCTAAAAGAATGGACTTTCCGGCTCCCGTCTCACCGGTGAGGATGTTCAGGCCGGGACCGAAGTCCACCTCAATGTCCTCAATAAGGGCAAGATTTTTCACATGCAGATGCACTAACATAACTACCTCCGGCTGTATCGCTCTCCTTCTATCTGTTTCGTAACAAGGTTCTCAGTTTTCCGGCAGTCTCCTCCGCCTCTCTGGCAGTGCCTGCCACACACATCACGGTGTCATCCCCGGCGATGCTGCCCAGGATCTCCTTCCACTGCAGGGCATCCAGAGCCGCCGCCACCCCCATGGCCGTGCCGGGCATGGTCTTGATGACAAGCACGTTCTGGCCCACGGCGATGGAGACCAGGGCTTCCTGCAGGACTCTGGTGTAGCGGTCGCACAGGACCGCCGGATCCTCGGGACGCACCGCATAGTGGGAACCTCCGTCCCCTCCGGTGACTTTTGTGAGTTTCAGTTCCCGGATATCTCGGGAAATGGTGGCCTGGGTCACATGAAAGCCTGCAGCCCGAAGCCGTTCTCCCAGCTCCTCCTGGGTATCGATGTCATACCGGGAGATGATCTCCAGGATCTTGTCTTGTCTCTCTGTTTTCAACTCCCGTCCTCCTAGCTGTTCCTCATCTTCCGGCGAAGCACCTCCACGAAGCTTAAGCGGTTCAGTTTCAGGATTCTGGTGCTCACATCCGCCTTTTCCATCACGATGCGGTCCCCGGTGCGCATGGGAATCACCGTATCCCCGTCGAAGGTGGCCAGTCCCTTTTCCTGCAGGTTTCTCCGGCCCTCCCCCAGCTCCACCGTGATCACGTCGGAGGCGGGAAAGATGATGCTGCGGGTGTTTAAGGTGTGAGGGGCGATGGGAGTCATCAGGGTCATCTCTCCGCTGGGGGAGACAATGGGACCTCCGCAGGACAGGCTGTAGCCCGTGGATCCGGTGGGGGTGGCCAGGATGATTCCGTCCGCGTTGTAGGAATTCAGGATCTCATGATTCACGTAGTTGTTAAAGCGGATCACGCCCATGGGGCCGTCCCGGCAGATCACGATGTCGTTCAGGGCAATGTCCCGGCCCAGGACCTCTTCTCCCCTGTAGACGGTGCCGGTGAGCATCATCCTCTCCTCCACCTCATACTCCCCCGCCATCAGCTTGTCCAGAGCCGGATACAGGGAAGCCCGGTCCACCTCGGAGAGATACCCCAGGTTTCCCAGGTTGATCCCCAGAAGGGGAATGCTGCGGCCCACCACATCCCGGGCAGCCTGCAGTAAGGTTCCGTCCCCGCCCAGCACCAGGATGCACTGGGTGCCCTCCGGGATCCGCTCCGGGTTGGTATAGTGGTAAGAACCCTCCTGTTTTTCCCCGGGCAGCTGCACCAGGCATTCCCGGCCGTGGTCCCGCAGGTAGGAGGCGATGGATCCGGTGAGCTTCCGGTCCTGATCCTTGGTACTGTTGGTAATGATATAAAACTTATTCATGTCTCTCCATCCAGTGTCTCATGGGCCTGCCGGACAAGGGCGGCCGTGTCAATCCCCGCCGGGGGGTGGTTTTCATCCTGAACAAGATGAAGAAGGTACTCGATGTTTCCCTCGGGGCCCTTTACCGGGGAAAAGGTGAGATGGACAGGGACCAGCCCGATGGAAGAGGCAGCCTCCATCACGGAACCGATCACCTCCAGATGTACATCCGGGTCCCGGACTACCCCCTTTTTCCCCACCTTCTCCCTGCCGGCCTCAAACTGGGGCTTGATGAGACAGACGATTTCTCCGGCAGGGGTCAGCAGATCCCGCACCGGGAGCAGCACTTTGGACAGGGAGATAAAGGACACGTCGATGGAGGCAAAGTCTGCCTTTTCCGGAAGGTGTTCGGGCAGAACGTAGCGAATGTTGGTCTTTTCCATGCACACCACCCGGGGATCGTTTCGCAGCTTCCAGTCCAGCTGGCCGTAGCCCACGTCGATGGCATAGACCTTTTTCGCTCCCCTTTGGAGCATGCAGTCCGTAAAGCCCCCGGTGGAGGCTCCCACATCGAGACAGGTCCTGCCCTCCAGGGAAAGGTCAAACTCCCGCAGGGCCTTATCAAGCTTTAATCCTCCCCGGCTCACAAAGGGCAGGGGATTGCCCCTCACCTGGATGGAGGCTTCCTCCCGCACCATGGTGCCGGCCTTGTCCTCCTTCTGCCCGTCCACGTAGACCTCTCCCGCCATGATGGCGGCCCTGGCCTTCTCCCGGGAGGGAGAGAGGTTTCTCTCCACCATCCACACGTCCAGTCTCTTTTTCATTCCAGGTTCTCCCATTCCAGCACCGCGTGGAGGATCTTCTCCGGGGAGAGGCCGTTTTTGCACCGCAGGCTCTCCACGGTGCCGTGCTCCACAAACCGGTCCCCGATGGCGGAGATCATCACCCGGCATCCGGGATGGCGAAACTGCATGTAGTCCGCCACATGCTCCCCGAAACCGCCGCTGCGGACATTTTCCTCCAGGGTGACAAAGAGGGAATGGTCCTCCGAGAGAGAGTCCAGCAGCTCCTCGTCCAGGGGCTTGACAAAGCGCACGTTGACGAAGGTGGGAGAAAGTCCCTTCTCTTTTAACCCCGTACAGATCTTCTTTCCTGAGGGCAGCATGCTTCCCACGGCCAGAACCGCCACTTCCTCCCCTCTTTCCAGCACCTCGCTCTTTCCGTAGACGATCTCCTCCTGATACGTGTCAAAGTCGGTGACGGAACAGCCCTTGGGGTAGCGCACCGCACAGGGCCCGCCCTGCTGCAGGGCAAAGTAGAGCATGGCCCGCAGCTCCCAGCCGTTTTTGGGGGCCATGACGGTCATGTTTGGCATCATGCCCAGGTAGGAGAGATCAAAACATCCCTGGTGGGTCTCCCCGTCGGCTCCGACAAGGCCTGCCCGGTCGATGGCAAAGACCACCGGCAGGTTTTGCATGCACACGTCCTGGAGGATCTGGTCGATGGCCCTCTGCAAAAAGGAGGAATAGACGGCCACCACCGGCCGCAGTCCTCCCAGAGAGAGTCCCGCCGCAAAGGTCACCGCATGCTCCTCGGCGATGCCCACATCGAAAAAGCGGTCCGGCATGGCCTTTTTAAATTTATCAAGCCCGGTGCCGTCGGGCATGGCGGCGGTAATGGCCACCACCTTTTCGTTTTCCTTTCCCAGCTCCACCATGGAGTCAGAAAACACCTCCGTAAAGGAGGGCCCGTTACAGGGCTCCAGGGACTTTCCGGTCTCCACGTCAAAGGGACCGATGCCGTGAAACTTCTGGGGATTTTTGCTGGCAGGGGCGTAGCCCCTGCCCTTGCTGGTGATCACATGGACCACCACGGCTCCCTCCACCCGCTTGGCCTCGTTGAAGAGCTTCATCATCTGGCGCATGTCGTGGCCGTCCGCCGGGCCCAGGTAGGTAAGGCCCATGTCCTCAAAGAGCATGCCGGGGATGAAGAGCTGCTTGATGCTGCTCTTGGTTTTCCGCACCGTGTCCACCAGGGGTGTGCCGATGCGGGGTATCTTTTCCAGGCTCTTGGTAACCCCCAGCTTGATGCCGGTGTACACCTGGGCGGTACGAAGGGCGCTTAAATACATGGACATGCCGCCCACGTTGCGGGCGATGGACATGTTGTTGTCGTTTAAGACAATGATAAAGTTGGTGGTAAGCTCCGCCGCGTTGTTCATGGCTTCATAGGCCATGCCTCCCGTTAAGGCTCCGTCCCCGATGACGGAGACCACCCGGTATTTCTCTCCCTGCAGGTCCCGGGCCCGCACGTAGCCCAGCCCCGCAGATATGGAATTGGAACTGTGCCCCGTATCGAAGGAGTCGCAGTCGCTCTCCTTTCTCTTGGGAAAACCGCTCAGTCCCCCCTCCTGCCGGAGGGTGGCAAACTCCTCCTTCCGGCCTGTGAGTATCTTGTGGGTGTAGGCCTGATGTCCCACATCCCAGATCAGCTTGTCCTTTGGAAAATCCAGCACGTTGTGAAGCGCGATGGTCAGTTCCACCGCTCCCAGGTTGGAGGCCAGGTGGCCTCCCGTCCTGCTGACGGATTCCACCAGAAAATCCCGGATCTCATCGGCCAGAGTGGGGAAATCCTCCAGGGGGATGTTGTGAATATCGTTGGGCTGATTGATCTTTTCCAGAATCATTCAAATCCTTCTTTCATTTTCTGCGCTCCGCCAGATATTTCACCAGCTCAGACAGAAATTCGTTATTTCCCTCCATATTTTCCAGAATCCCGAGGGCCTCCCGGGAATACAGGGAGACTCTCCGGGCGGCCTCCTCCACTCCGAAGAGGGTCACACAGGTAACCTTGTGATTCTTTTCATCGCTGTGGGCCGGTTTCCCCAGCTCTTCACTGGTGCCGGTCACATCCAGAATGTCGTCCCGGATCTGAAAGGCCAGGCCCATGTCCCGGGCTGCCTCTTCTATTAAGGATACTTCCTCTTCCCCGGCTCCCCCCAGGACGGCACCGGCCATCATGGGCGCCTCTAAAAGAGCGGCGGTTTTGTGGAGATAGATGTATTCCAGCATCTCCCAGGACAGAGGGGCTCCGTCGTTTTCCACATCCACGCTCTGTCCCCCCAGCATGCCGGAGATCCCGGTCTTTTCCCCCATGATCCGAAGAGCAGATATTACCCTCTCCGGATGGTCCGTCCGCGAAAAGGCCTTAAACATCGTTTCATACGCCAGGTTTAAAAGGGCATCCCCCGAGAGAACCCCCATGGCCTCCCCGAACATCCTGTGGGTGGTAAGCTTCCCCCTCCGGTAATCGTCGTTATCCAGGGCCGGCAGGTCGTCATGAATCAGGGAGTGGGTGTGGATCATCTCGATGCCGGCCATAAAGGGCTCTGCCACTTTTTCATCGCCGCCAAAAAGCCGCAGTGTTTCCCGCAATAATATGGGACGAATCCTCTTTCCCCCGGCTTTTACGGAATAATTGACCGCCATGGCCAGAGTCCGGGCAAACCCCTCCTCTTTGGGAAGGAAGGATTCAATGATCTGATCCGCTTCCCGGGCTCTTTTTTCCAGTTCACTTAGAAAATTCACGGAGCGCCCCATCCTCACTCATCTGCAGCATCTTCTTCTCCACCCGGTCCAGCCGGTCGCTGCAGTACTTCAAAAGTTCCATGCCCTGCTTGTAAAGGGCAAAGGATTCCTCCAGGGTGGTCTCCCTTCTCTCCAGCCTGTTGGCGATTGCATCCAGCTCCCGGAAGGCCTCGTCCAGGGTTTTCTCTTCTCTGATCTCAGTTTCCATTTCTTTCTCCTTCATACGTCATTCCTCCATAAGTTCCTCTTTGTGTACCTCTTCCACCCGGGCGGAGATGTTGCCGTCCGCCACCCAGACCAGAAGAGAGTCTCCGGGTTTTACCTGCTCCACGCTGAAGATGGTCCTTCCCTCCTCATCCGCAGCGTAGGCGTAGCCCTGATTGAGCTTCTTCAAGGGTGAGAGCCCGGAAAAGCGCTCCAGGTAAAGCCCCAGCCGGTGCCGGTTCTCCTGCAGCTTTCTCTCCATGGCCTTCTGAATCTCCTCCTGCAGGTCAGAGAGGCGCTGAGAGTCTTCCCGCAGCCTGTTTTCAGGGCTTAAGTACCCGATCCGCATCTGATACTGTCCCAGCTTTCCCCGCATCAGGTCCAGCTTATTGCCCATGGCCCGGCGAAGCCGGTCATGGGCACTGGAAAAGCGGTCCAAAACCACCCGGTAGTCATCCACCGCCAGCTCTGCAGCCGCAGAAGGGGTGGAAGCCCGAAGATCCGCCACATAGTCGGCAATGGTCTCGTCCGTCTCATGGCCCACCCCGGAGATCACCGGGGTTTTGCACTCATAGATGGCTGTGGCCACAATCCTCTCGTTAAAGGCCCACAGATCCTCCATGGATCCTCCGCCCCGGCCCACAATGATCACATCCACTCCGGCCCGGTCCAGCATGCGGATGCCCCGGGCGATGCTCTGGGCGGCTCCTTCTCCCTGCACCAGGGCCGGGTAGAGGATGATCTGCAGGTAGGGGTTTCTCCGAAGAGAGATGTTGCGGATGTCCTGGACGGCTGCCCCGGTGGGAGCCGTCACCACGCCCAGGCGCTTGATATATTTGGGAATGGGCTTTTTATGGGCCGGGGAAAACAGTCCGGCCGCATTTAATTCCTTCTTTAAGGCCATGAATCTCTCGTAGAGGACTCCTGCCCCTTCCAGCCTGATCTCACTGGCATAGAGCTGGTACTTCCCGTCCCGGGGATACACATTGATCTCTCCCCGGATGATTACTTTATCCCCGTCCTTCATGGTAAAGGAAAGGCCTCTTCTCTTTCCGGCAAACATGACACAGGCTAAAACGCCCGTCTCATCCTTCAGGGAAAAGTAGATGTGGCCGCTGGTATGATACTTGCAGTTGGAGACTTCCCCCTTCACATAGATGCCCGAAAGGATCGGATCCCGGGTAAACATGTTTTTTACATAGCTGTTTACCTGGCCCACGGTTAATACTGAATTCATGAATGATTTCCGGCCCTGTTTTCATAAGGCTTTCTTCCGGAGGAAGGCTTTCTCTCCCTTCTCTCCCCGGTTTCCTTTCCAGAGGCCTTCTCCTTTCCTGAAGACTCCTTGTCCCCGCCTGAGCGGAGAATGATTTTTGCATGGCTCTTGGGAGGCCGGGAGGGTTCCTTTTCCGGGGATTCCCTGTTCCCCCGGGCAATCTTTCCCAGCACCGCATTCACGAAGGATCCGGAATCTTCTCCCCCGTAGGTTTTGGCCAGTTCCACCGCTTCGTTGATGGCTACCCCCAGGGGTACCTCTTTCCCGCAGTATTTCATCTCGTAGACTCCCAGCCGCAGGATGGCAATGTCCACCCTGGCCATACGGCTGGTCTTCCATCCCGTGCTGTATTCATTGAGCAGAGCATCAATCTGATCCCGGTGTTCCCAGACTCCGTTGTACTCTCTCACGATAAAGTCCCACTCCTGGTCCGTTGCCCGCTCCAGGCCCTCCCGGTAGTTGGCAAGCTGATCCTTCATGTCTTCGGCAGAGTGAAACTCGTCCATGAACAGCAGTTTAAAAATGTGCTCCCTCAGTTCCCGTCTTCCCATGGTTCCTCCCGATGAAACTGCCCTTTGGTAATCATTAGTGTGCGACTGCTGCTCCCCCACGCAGGGGAAGGCTTTCGACGCTGTAATCGCATATAGTAAAAAAAGGAAAGTATTCCTTTCCTTTTTTGATTGTGTGCTTTCAGTTGAACAGGTTCTTACTTTCCCTTCTGGGCTTCCATGTCCACGTTGGCAATGCGGATGTTGACACTGGAGACCTGAAGGCCGGTCATGTTTTCAATGGAGGATTTCACCCGCTCCTGAACCTTCCTGCTGGTTTCCAGAAGATTAAATCCAAACTGAATGTTTAAAGAGAGATCCACACTGACCACACCTTTGGAGATGTTGATCTTCACTCCCTTGGAAAGGCTCTTCATCCCCAGCCTGCTCACCAGCTCGTTGGTAATGTTTCCGGCCATGGAGGCAACCCCTTCCACTTCCGTGGCGGCCAGTCCGGCGATGATGGCCACCACCTCTTCGGTGGTCTGTACCTGCCCGATTCCGTCGATTTCCTGTATCTTGTAGGTTTTTCTCTTTTCTGGCATGACAACTCCTCCTTCGGGCCTTCCGGCCCCTGCCGTACTGGGTTCCAGAATGATATGTTAAAGCCTTTCATACATAAACGTAATGATTACGGATTGCTCCGCCGCTTCGCGCTTTCTAACGCTGTGATCATCATTATATCAAACTGTACGGGAAAATAAAAGTGTTATTTGTTTTTCCACCCGGTGCAGGACTGCCCCGATGGCCAGAGCCGTCAGAAAAATCACCAGGGGTTTGCCGTACCGGTACATGGCTATAAAAACCGTCCCCCCGGAAAACTTTCGGAACAGGCTTAAAAAGGCACGGTTCCACAGTACCCCGGCCACAAACTGAAAAACGTAGATGTACAGGGAATACTTCCGGCCGATGCGCACCAGGTAGTTCTCATCACTTACTCTCCAGGGAAAGACGGTGACCAGCTGCACCAGCAGAAAGGCAGCGATCAGGTTGAAAAAGTAGTTGTTGCGGCCCGGATTCAGATCCGGACGGGCGGCAAAGGCCTGATACTCGCACACCAGGGCGAAAAAGGAAGCTCCCAGAAGCAGCAACTGGTTGGCCCGGCTGGAGGCTGCCCGGAACCTGGGCAGGTAAAATCCCAGACAAAACATGGGCACCGCCGCAAAGATGAAGTTCCTGGCAAAGTACTCGGGCAGATCCCGGTGAAGAAACACCTGGGAATACCGGCCCAGCACGTGGTAGCAAATGAGAAGCAGCGGCGTACAGATCCCCGCCAGGGCATAGCCCTTCTCTCCAAACCGGGAAAGGACAAAGAACACCAGGAGACATTCCCCGTAAGCCGGCAGGTACCAGAGATACCCGGAAAAGAGGGGTTCGGATCCGAAGATCAGCCGCAGGATGCTCCGCACACTGATCGGAGTCACCGTCAGGGTGGGACTTCCCGCACGGGTTATAAGATCAAAAACCCTGTAAAAAACATAGATCATCAGGCTGAAGACCAGAAAGTAGGTCATGATCTTCCGGCACTGGCGGAGAAACCACTTTCCCGCATCGATCTCTTTTCTGCCATAAAGGATCTTCTGACCGGCCAGGTAGCCGGAAATCATCAGAAACAGGGGAACCCCGCAGCGGCCCAGGACCATCTCCAGGCAGTAAAACCCGTCCCCGAACCTGTCCGTGGGAAAGTGAAGCAGCACCACCATGATGCAGCCCACTCCCTTCATCAGATCCAGCAGGTTGTTCCGTTCCACCCTCTGCGCCATCTTTGTCCTCCTGTTACTTCTGGAATTCTGTGAGTACCAGTTTGGGATTCCGGTCCAGGGTCATCCCCACGCTCCAGGAATTCACAAAGAGCAGCAGAGGATTTCCCTTTAAATCCCGCACCTTTTTCATGTCGGAGGTTCCGGTGATCTTTTCCACGTCCACCTCGTCCTTGTTTTCAATCCAGCGGATATGTTCATAGGGCAGTGTCTCCATCCGGATGTCCACACCGTACTCGTTTTCCAGGCGGAACTTCAGCACTTCAAACTGAAGGACGCCCACTACCCCCACAATGATTTCCTCCATGCCTCCGTTCAGCTCCAAAAAGATCTGAATGGCACCCTCCTGGGCGATCTGGACAATGCCCTTGACAAACTGCTTTCTCTTCATGGTGTCCACCTGGCTTACCCGGGCAAAGTGCTCCGGGGCAAAGGTGGGGATTCCCTCAAAGGCAAAGGACTGACCGGGGCTGCAGATGGTATCCCCGATGGAGAAAATGCCCGGATCAAACACCCCCAGAATGTCCCCCGCATAGGCCTCATCCACCACATGCCTGGACTCGGCCATCATCTGCTGAGGCTGAAGAAGACGCATCTTTTTCTTTCCCTGCACGTGGTACACCTCCTGGGAGGCGTCAAAGTGTCCGGAACAGACTCTGAAGAAAGCGATCCGGTCTCTGTGGGCCCGGTTCATGTTGGCCTGAATCTTAAACACAAAGGCGGAAAAGTAATCGGACAGGGGATCGATCATTCCCTGATCGGACATCCGGGGCAATGGCGGTGTGGTCATGGAAAGAAAGTGATCCAGAAAGGTCTCCACCCCAAAGTTGGTCAGGGCGGATCCGAAAAACACCGGCGTCAGGTCTCCCCTGCTCACTCTGTCCTGATCAAACTCGGCACTGGCCCCGTCCAGAAGATCGATCTCCTCCAGGAGCTGTTCCTTCTGATCCGGATCCACCACCTGATCCAGCCTTTCGTCTTCCAGACCGATCTCCTCAAAGGTTCCCTCCCGGGTACCTTTCTGGGTATCGGCAAATATCAGCACTTTCCTGGTGTTCCTGTCATACACCCCCCGGAAGTGAGCTCCGGAGCCGATGGGCCAGTTCACGGGACAGGTGGCGATTCCCAGCTCCTTTTCAATCTCGTCCAGCAGGTCAAAGGAATCCCGGGCATCCCGGTCCATCTTGTTGATAAAGGTAAAGATGGGGATGTGGCGCATGACACAGACCTTAAAAAGCTTTCTGGTCTGGGCCTCCACGCCTCGGGATCCGTCGATGACCATCACCGCCGAATCCGCCGCCATCAAAGTCCGGTAGGTATCCTCGGAAAAGTCCTGATGGCCCGGGGTATCCAGTAAGTTAATGCAGCAGCCCCGGTAATGAAACTGAAGTACGGAGGAGGTAACGGAGATTCCTCTCTCCTTTTCGATCTCCATCCAGTCGGAGACCGCATGTCTGGCTGCTGCCTTGCCCTTTACGCTTCCGGCCAGGTTGATGGCTCCTCCATACAGCAGAAACTTTTCCGTAAGGGTGGTTTTGCCCGCATCCGGGTGAGAGATGATGGCAAAGGTTCTTCTTTTCTCTATTTCACTCTTAAGTGACACGACAATCCTCCTGATATCTCAATCCGAAAGACCAGTTCTTCCGGTACCTTCTTTCTCTTACTGCCGCAGTACTGACAGTGAATTCATTCTATGATTACAGCGTCAAAAGCCTGAGCCCACTGCGTGCTTGCACGTAAGTGGGGGAAAGGCTTATTGACGCGCCCCAACATGAGGAAGAAGTGGGGCAGGGGCCCCGCGAATTCCGAATGTTGGGAAGGATTGTGGGAGCTGCGAAGCAGCGGAACAATCCGTAATCTCTTTTGACGCTTCAATCATTCTATTACACCGGACTTGGGTATGTCAAGGAAAAAGAGGGAGCCTCACAACGTCACAAATCCACAAAAAAGCCTGCACGGAAACGTGCAGGCCTTTTTCTTCACTGTTTTAAGCATCAAGGTCCGTCTCCACATACTCCCAGCGGATTTCCAGAGGAAAGGCGGACCAGACGGCACAGCTGTATCCCTCCTCAAAGTCCAGCAGGGAATACCATCCGTCCTCCGGGGACTCCGAATCTACGGGAATGGTTCTCATATCTCTTGATAATCCCTCCCCGGTCCACTTGATGTAGGCCTCCCGGATCACCCACTGGGTGTAGAAGGCTTTCATGGGATCACCGGCCTCCAGGATCTCCGGGATCATCTCCCCGGGAACGGTTCTCTCCAGGATCCGCTCATAGTTGACCTCCCGGTGGATCTGGATGTCCAGTCCCACCTCTCTTCCCGCAAAGATGCAGGCCACATAGTCTCCCGAGTGGGAGATGTTGTAGTGGATGGTAGGCCGCAGGGTAAAAAATGGTTTCCCGTGCTCTCCTGCTGCCCTGGGCTCATGGGAGAGGTCCAGTCCGTACTCCTGCTTCAGGCCTTTTTCCAGAACTTTTTCCCCGAACATATGGGCCAGGTTTTTATTCCTGTACTTTTCCGGGATCTTCGTGTAGTAGATCACTCCGTTCACTGACCATCCCCGCTTTCATTCTGAAGGTACCCCTCCAGCTTTGTAATGGCAGCCTCCACCCGGGAGAGAGTCTCCTCCTTTCCGATGATCTCCATGATCTCGGTGGCCCCTGCGGGTGTCATCTGCTTTCCGGAGAGTGCGGTGCGCAGGGGCCACATCACGTATCCGTTTTTGTAGCCCTTCTCCTTTACAAATCCGCTGAGTCTCTCATAGAGGGGATCATTGGAGTAATCCTCCATCTCCTGCAAAAGAGGCAGCACTTCCTTTAAAACGGCCAGGGAGCTCTCCTCCGTAGTCTTCATCTTCTTGTGGCGGTACATGGAGCAGTCGTACTCCGGAACCTTTCCGAAGAAGTCGATGAGATCCGGGATATCGGGGAAGACCTCGATGCGGGTCTGGACCATGGCGGCGATCTTCTTCCAGTCGTAGGTACCGGGAAGAGCCTTCTGCATCCAGGGAAGAGCCATCTTGCAGAATTTCTCCGGATCCATCCTCTTTAAGTACTCCCCGTTCATCCAGCGAAGCTTTACAATGTCAAACACTGCCGGGGACTTGCTCATGTGGTGGTAGTCAAAGGCCTCCACCAGCTCCTGCAGAGTGTAGAGTTCCCGGTTCTCCTGGGGACACCACCCCAGCAAAGCCACAAAGTTTACCACCGCTTCGGTCACAAAGCCCTGTTCAATCAGATCCTCGTAGGAAGAATGACCGGAACGCTTGGAGAGCTTCTGATGATCCTCATTGGTGATCAGGGGACAGTGCACGTACTCGGGGATCTGCCAGCCGAAGGCCTCGTAGATCCGGTTGTACTTGGGGGTGGAGGACAGGTATTCGTTTCCCCTCACCACATGGGTGATGCCCATCAGGTGGTCATCCACCACGTTGGCAAAGTTGTAGGTGGGATATCCGTCGGATTTGATCAGGATCAGATCCTCCAGCTCCTCGTTGTTTACGGTGATGTCCCCGTAGATCACGTCGTGGAAGGTGGTGGTTCCTTCCGAGGGCATGTGGAAGCGGATCACATGGGGTTCCCCCTGGGCCAGCCTGCGCTCCACCTCTTCCTTGGGAAGGGAATAGCAGCGTCTGTCGTAAAAACAGATCTCCTTTCCCGCTACCACTCTTTTCATGGATGCCAGCTCTTCCGGCGTACAGAAGCAGTAGTAGGCATCCCCCTGATCGATTAACTGTTTCGCATACTTCAGGTAGATCCCGTTTTTTTGTCTCTCGCTCTGGACATAGGGGCCCACCCCTCCGTCCCGGTCCGGTCCCTCGTCATGGATCAGCCCTGTCTCCTGCAGGGTATGGTAGATAATGTCCACCGCTCCGTCCATGTATCGCTCCTGATCCGTATCCTCGATTCGCAGTATGAAATCCCCGCCCTCATGTTTGGCGATCAGGTAGGCATACAGGGCTGTACGCAAATTTCCCACATGCATGCGGCCGGTGGGGCTGGGGGCAAATCTGGTTCTGATTTTTGTTGTAGGCATTTTTTCTTTTCTCCTGGTTTTTTAATTAGACTGCAGGCATCAAAAGGGATTACGGATTGTTCCGCCGCTTCGCGGCTCCCACAATCCTGCCCGACATTCGGAATTCACGGGGCCCCTGCCCCGCTTCTTCCTCATGTCGGGGCGCGTCAGTAGCCTTTCCTCCACCGGCGTGCGAGCACACCGTGGAGTCAGGCTTTTGACGCTGTAATCACACTTAAAAAAATCTCCTTAAGGCGGCAGCCTTAAGGAGATCGGCGCTTTAGTTACGCATCCATTCCTCTGCTTCTTAGATAGTCAACCACGTCGCCCACCTTCTCCAGGCGTTCCAGCTCTTCCTCGGGAATCTCCACATTGTATTCCTCCTCCAGAGCCATCACCAGCTCAAACAGATCGAGGGAATCCGCACCCAGGTCATCCTTGAAAGAGGTTTCCAGTGTAATTTCGTCGGCATCACAGCCAAGTTGCTCCGCGATCATTTCTTTCATTTTCTCTAACATTTTTCTCTTCTCCTTACCTCCGGTAAAACAGGCTAAAACGCCTGTTTCCATTTGACGCTCTTATCATACTTTCTGCATTAATATTTGTCAATAGGGTTTTCCTACATAAAAATGATGATTACAGCGTCAAAAGCCTGATTGGGCCCTTCCCGGGCGGCGGGAAAAAAGCTTTTCGACGCACACAAAGTAATAAATTGTTTCCTCTACAGCAGCTGCACCGGTTCCCGGAAGTGAATCTGACGGGCCACGCTGAGGGCCAGACTCATCTCCAGCATCAGAAACAGAATGGAGGTTCCTCCGTAGCTGATAAAGGGCAGGGTAACCCCCGTATTGGGCATCAGGTTTAACACCACGGAAACATTTAAAATCACCTGCAGGGCGATGTGCAGGAAGATGCCGCTGACAATCATGCTGCCGAAGAGATCCGGAGCGCTCTGGGCAATGATAAAAAGCCTGTAGAGCAGGTATCCAAACATGAGCAGCACGATCACGCCGCCCACCAGTCCCAGTTCCTCACAGACGATGGAGAAAATCATGTCGTTCTGGGCTTCCGGCACGTTTCCCAGCTTCTGCATGCTGTTTCCCAGTCCCCGCCCCAGAAGGCCGCCGGAGCCGATGGCATACAGGGCCTGCAGTGTCTGGTATCCCTCATCGTCCGCATAGGCTTCCGGATGAAGCCATACCAGGATTCGCCGCAGACGGAAAGACACGTTGGGATCATTCACATCGCAGGTGACAGACACAACTTTGACTCCCGCAATAATAAGCGCAATGGCAAACAGGCCGATAATCACAAAGATCCGGGTTTTGGGATGGGCCAGAAAGATCATGCCGGCCGTAATCAGCAGGATAACGATGGCGGTGCTCAGGTTCTGGGTGCCCACAAAGGCGATCAGGGACAGAATTCCTCCCATTCCCAGCAGCACCATGCAGGCCTTCAGGCTGCGGATCCGGGGTCCCATCTTGACAATCATGTAGGAGAGGCACACGATCACCGCGATCTTGGCCACCTCCGAGGGCTGAAACTGAATTCCGAAGAGGTTCAGCCACCTTTTGGCTCCGTTGGATTCCACTCCCAGGGGAGTCCGCACCAGCAGCATCAGCAGAATGGCCGCTCCGTACAGCTCGGTGGTAAAACGCATCAGCACATGATAGTCAAACCGGGAGAAGAACAGGGCTGCTGCCAGACTTCCCAGGCTGACAAAAGCCTGTTTCTTGAAAAAGTACATGTCGTCCCCGAAGGTGATCTCCGCCGTGTAGGAACTGGTGCTGTAGAGCATGACCAGACCGAAACAGGTGAGAAGAACGATAACCGCCACCAGGTTGTAATCATAGAAGTCTGATTTGGGAACGGTAAAAATGCCGGGTTTTTTCGCAGTTCTGCTTCTGGACGCACTTCTGGATCTGCTTATGGTCCTGGTGCGTACCGGGGCTTTTTTTCGCTGTACCGCCTGTGCCATCCTTCCCGCTCCTTTCTTCCGGTGATTTCCGGCCCCTTTGGGGGCATTTCCTCCTGAAACACCCGTATTGTATCAGACTTATGTTGCGAATGCAAGGAATTTTAATCAGAGCCGCTCCCCGGAGGCCTGCCAACTTTCTCTTGTTTTACCCATTTGCCCTATGTTATAATAGGTTATAAAGAAAAAACAAAGAAAGGAAACCTCCTTATGATCTCAACAAAAGGGCGCTACGCCCTGCGTGTGATGCTGGACCTGGCAGAACAGGAAGACCGGGAATACGTACCCTTAAAGGACATCGCCGAAAGGCAGGAAATCTCCAAAAAATATCTGGAAATCATCATGAAGGAGCTGGTAAAAAACGGCTTCCTCACGGGAGTCAGCGGAAAAGGGGGCGGATACAGGCTGTGCCGCAGGCCGGACGAATACACCCTGGGAGAGATCCTGGAGACCATGGAGGGCACCCTCTCCGCCGTATCCTGTCTTCGAAGCGACGCCAAACCCTGCAGCCGCAGGGACATCTGCAAAACCCTGCCCATGTGGAAGGAGTACAATGCCCTGGTCCATGACTACTTTTACGGGAAGAAGCTCTCCGACCTGCTCTCTTAAAACCTGCCCTCACACTTTTTCATAAGCTTTTTATAGACATTTTCCACCATCCAGGGTTCCCTGGATACCTGCAGGACTTCCTCTGGTTTCCACCACCGCACGTCCCGGTTCTCCCGTTCATTAACCCGCAGGGGTTCCTCTTCGTCCGCCCGGGCCAGCTAAGTCAGGTTCAGGTGCAAATGGCTGGAGACATAGAGGCCTCCCTTTTCATGACCGTTTACGGCCAGTATCTCCAGACTGAAGATATCGGGGCTTACAAGAGATGCCCGGGAAACGCCGGTCTCCTCCCAAAGCTCCCTAAGGGCAACGGCAGGCAGATCCTCCCGGCCGTCTGCATGGCCGCCGATCCAGGACCAGGAGTTGTAGATGTTGTGGTAAACCATCAGGACTTTGGACATGTCGGCGTTGACCGTCCAGAGGGAAACGGTCACATGGGCCGTGGTATTACTCCGCTCCAGGTAATCCTCATGGCTTTTCATGAAGAGCAGCATTCCTTCCCGATCCCGCTGTTCCTGCCTGTTAAAAGGCACGAAGCTTTCAATCTCTTTAATAACTCCCATATCTTCCTCCTAAAAGGACAGCCTTCCGGGGATCCGGAAGGCTGTCCTTTTAACTCATAAAGAGCTCCACATGATTGATGATGGCCTGGGCACATTTTTCAAAGCCCAGCTTGCTGCAGTCCAGGCACAGGTCGTAGTCCACCGCATTCTCCCACTCTCCCCCGGTAAACCGGTGGTAGTACTCCTCTTTCCGCTTGTCGTCCTTTTGCAGAAACTTCTCCACGTCCTTCTCCGAGCCGCTGATCTTTTTCATGGCCTCCCGGAGACGGAAGTCATGGGGGGCATGGACGAACACGCTGACCACCCAGGGGCAGTCCCGAAGAATGTAGTTGGAGCAGCGGCCGATGATGACGCAGGACTCTCTCTCGGAGATCTCCCGGATGATCTTGGCCTGGTAGTTAAACAGGTTCTCATCGGAGGTAAACTCCCGGTCCCCGGGAGAATAAAGTCCTCCGGTGTAGACGCTGTTCTTCTTGTAGAAAGGCGCTTTGGCGCTGGTATACTCATCCACCCTTCCGAAAAGTCCGGGATGAATCCCGCTGTCCTCCGACGCCATCTGGATAATGCTTTTATCATAAAATGGAATATCGAGTCTCTCCGCCAGCATCTGCCCCACCGTCCGTCCGCCGCTGCCGTACTGTCTGGCGATGGTAATCACCACATGCTCCATTGTTCATCCCTCCTTTTCTACGCCTTTACTCTCCCAGATAGGCTTTCTGTACCGCCTCGTTGTGAAGCAGATCCTCCGCCTTTCCCTCCAGGGAGATGCGGCCCGTCTCCAGCACGTAGGCCCGGTCCGCTATGGCCAGAGCCTTTTTGGCATTCTGCTCCACCAGCAGAACCGTGGTTCCGCCCTCGTTCACTTCTTTTATAATGTCAAAGATCTCATTGACAAAGATGGGGGAAAGCCCCATGGAGGGCTCATCCATCAAAAGCAGCCGGGGACGGCTCATCAAAGCCCTTCCCATGGCCAGCATCTGCTGCTCCCCTCCGGAGAGGGTTCCCGCCCGCTGGGTTTTCCGCTCTTTCAGTCTGGGGAAGCGCTTGTACACGTTTTCCAGGCTCTCGGCGATCTCTGTCTTGTCTTTGCGGGTATAGGCCCCCATCATCAGGTTTTCATACACGGTAAGCTCGGAGAAAACCCGCCTTCCCTCGGGCACATGGGCGATTCCCATTTTGACAATCTTGTGGGCAGGAACCTTTGTGATGTCCTTTCCCTCAAAGAGGATGTGTCCCTGCTTGGCAGACAAAAGCCCGGTCAAAGTGTGAAGGGTGGTGGTCTTTCCCGCCCCGTTGGCGCCGATCAGGGCGATGACCTCCCCCTGATCCACATGGAAGGAAACTCCCTTCAGGGCCTGAATCACTCCGTAGTACACATGCAGGTCCTTCGCCTCCAACATAGCCATTTCCATTTCCCTCCTATTCGCCCAGATAGGCCTTGATCACCGCCGGATCATTTAAAACCTCCGAGGTCTCCCCCTCCGTCAGCACCTGACCAAAGTTGAGCACCGTCAGTTCCTCACAGATGCCGGCCACCAGCCGCATGTCATGTTCGATGAGAAGGATGGTCATGTCGAAATGGTCCCGCACGAAACGGATGGTCTCCATCAGCTCCTCGGTTTCATTGGGGTTCATGCCCGCCGCCGGTTCATCCAGAAGCAAAAGTCTGGGTTCCGTGGCCAGGGCTCTGGCAATCTCCAGTTTCCTCTGTTTCCCGTAGGGGAGATTCCCCGCCAGATACTCCGCTTCCCCGTCCAGGTCAAACACCTTCAGGATCTCCATGGCCCGCTCATCCATCTCCTTCTCCACTTTATAATAGGAAGGCAGACGGAAGATCCCCGCCAGGGTGGAGTATTTATAGTGGTTGTGCAGTCCCGCCTTCACGTTGTCCAGAACGGGCAGAGCTTTGAAGAGACGGATGTTCTGGAAGGTTCTGGCGATTCCCGCCTTGTTGATCTCAATGGTGCTCTTTCCGGTGATGTCCACTCCGTCCAGGCGGATGATGCCCTCATCGGGCTTGTACACACCGGTCAAAAGGTTAAAAACCGTGGTCTTTCCGGCTCCGTTGGGACCGATCATCCCGTAAAGCTGGCCCTTTTCAATGGTCATATGGAAGCTGTCCACCGCGTGAAGTCCCCCGAAGGAGATGGACAGGTTGGTCACATCCAGCATCGGCATGATCACGCAGCCTCCTTCCCGCCGGAGCGGAGAAGCCGGAACTTCTCCTTGATCCTGTTTCTCCAGTCAATGGCCGCAGGCGCCCAGTTAAACAGCATCATGGCAATGAGCACGATGGCGTAGATCAGCATCCGGTAGTTGGACAGTCCCCGAAGGAGCTCCGGAAGGGCTGTAAGCACCACTGCGGCGATGATGGAGCCGCGAATGTTGCCAATGCCGCCCAAAACTACGAATACCAGGGCCAGAATGGAGGTGTTGAAGTTAAACTTGGAAGCCTGCAAAGTGGCCAGGTTGTGGGAATAGAGGGTTCCCGCCATGCCCGCCAGGGCAGCGGAAACCGTAAAGGCCATCAGTTTATAGTGGGTTACGTTGATGCCGATGGAAGTGGCGGCAATCCGGTTGTCCCGGATGGCCATGATGGCCCGGCCGTCCCGGGAGCTGATCAGGTTCTGGACGATGAACAGGGTGATGAGGATCAGAATCACCCCCACGGTAAAGCTGGAGTCCTTGCTGATGCCGGTAATGCCCTGAGGTCCTCCCAGCAGCATCTTTCCGTCGGGCTCCATGCCCAGGGAGAACTGATCCTTCATGGAAAAGTGAAATCCCTTACTGTCCCTGCCGATATAGAAAACGTTGAGCACGTTTTTGATGATCTCCCCGAAGGCCAGAGTCACGATGGCCAGGTAGTCTCCTTTCAGCCGCAGTACGGGAATACCGATCAGGATCCCGAAGATTCCCGCGGCAATGCCGCCGATCAGGATGGCCAGGGTAAACCGCAGAGGCACAAAGGTGATCACGTCCTGGGTGCACTTGGTAAAGAATCCCCCGGCAAAGGCTCCCACGCACATGAAGCCCGCATGTCCCAGGCTCAGCTCACCGGAGATGCCCACCACCAGGTTCAGGGAAACAGCCAGAATCACATAGACACAGATGGGCACCAGAAGACCCGTAAACAGACTGGAGAGCCTGCCGGTGACCAGCAGGACCTGAACCAGGGCATAGGCCACAATCACCATGGCATAGGTGATCATGCTGCTGCGAAAGGTTTTCCTGTTATTTTTCATCTTCCAACACCTACACTTTCTCCTGAATCTGCTTGCCCAGAAGTCCCGTGGGCCTTACCAGAAGCACCACAATCAGCACGGCGAACACGATGGCATCCGACAGCTGGGAGGAAATATAGGCTTTGGCCAGAATCTCGATCACGCCCAGAAGAATGCCTCCGATCATGGCTCCGGGGATGGAGCCGATTCCGCCGAACACGGCGGCCACAAAGGCCTTGATTCCAGGCATGGATCCCGTATAGGGGGACAGGTTGGGATAGGAGGAGCACAGCAGCACTCCCGCCACAGCCGCCAGTCCGGAACCGATGGCAAAGGTCAGTGCAATGGTCCGGTTCACATTGATGCCCATCAGCTGTGCGGCTCCCTTGTCCTCGGCCACCGCCTGCATGGCACGTCCGATCCGGGTTTTATTGATAAACAGGGTAAGGGCTGTCATGATCACGATACAGCTGATAATGGTCACAATGGTCTCTCCGGTGATCATCAAAGCCCCGCCCGCCAGCTTAATGTCAGGCAGAGAAACCACCGACGGAAAGCTCTTGGGGTTGGAGCTGAAGATCAGAAGCACCGCGTTCTGCAGAAGATAGCTGACTCCGATGGCCGTGATCAGCACCGCCAGGGGGGAAGCGGCTTCTCTGAGAGGACGGTAGGCAACCGCTTCAATGGTTACTCCCAGCACTGTACATACTACTATGGCCACCAGCACAGCCACAACCGGTCCCGCACTGGTGTTGAGCATCACGGTAAGGGCCGCATACCCGCCCACCATGATTACGTCCCCGTGGGCGAAGTTCAGCATCTTGGCGATGCCGTAAACCATGGTGTAGCCGAGGGCAATAATAGCATATACACTGCCAAGACTAATGCCGTTGATCAAGTAAGATAAAAAACTCATAGTTCACCTCGTATCCTGTTCTGATTACAGCGTCAATTTCCTTTCGCCCGCTGCGTGCTCGCACGTGAGCGGCGAAAGGATTATTGACGCGCCCCGACATGAGGAAGAAGCGGGGCAGGGGCCCCGTGGATTCCGAATGTCGGGAAGGATTGTGTGAGCTGCGGAGCAGCGGAACAATCCGTAATCACTTTTGACTCCTGCATCCTGAAATACCAGCGTTTGAATGAAAAAGCAGCAGGCAGAATATCCCAAAACAGGGGGTTG
>CAZJYM010000004.1:34508-35954 GCA_964550245.1 uncultured Blautia sp.
ATACCAGCGTTTGAATGAAAAAGCAGCAGGCAGAATATCCCAAAACAGGGGGTTGCGCTGCAACCCCCTGTCAGGTTCACATCCTTTAATCAGTTGTTTTACATGGCCTTGTAGGCGCCGTTCTCAATCACAACAGCCTTGGGAGCCTTGCTGGGCTCGCCGTCGGCGGTCCAGGTCATGCCCTCGCCGGTCAGGCCGTCTACGGTAATCTCGGTCATGGCACCCTTTACCAGATCACAGATGGTGCTGGCATCCATGTCGGGAGTGGCTCCGCTCTGCTCCAGAGCAGCCTTGATGATGTAGATTCCGTCATAGGCATCTGCAGCAAACTGGTTGGGAACCTCATTGTACAGTTCCTGATACTTGGCTACGAAATTCACGGTCTTCTCATCCTGGGCATCGGCTGCGAAAGGAGTCAGAAGCATGACGCCCTCGGCCAGGGAGGTGTCAAAGCCTTCCACGGAAAGGATTCCGTCCATGCCGTCTACACCGAACCATAAGGGAGCGTAGTCCATGGCTGCCGCCTGGGTAAATACCAGAGAAGCTTCATTATAATAGAAGGGAAGGAATACCAGTTCGGCACCCGCATCCTTGGCTTTCTGAAGCTGTACGGTAAAGTCGGTCTTGCTGTCGGCGGTGAAGGCCTCCTCGGCTACGATCTCAAAAGGCTGATTGGCGGCCTCTGCCTTGAAGTTGGCATAGATACCGGAAGAATACACATCGGAGCTGTCATAGATGGCGGCTACCTTGGTGGCCAGTCCGTTCTCGCCGATGTACTGGGCGGAAGCGGTACCCTGAGCCGGATCGGAGAAGCATACGCGGAAGGCGTTGTCCGCGTCGGAGATGCACTCGATGGCGGATCCGGAGGGTGTCAGCAGGAACATGTTGTCATTAAGGGCTTCAGCCTTTACGGCGATGCAGGGTGCAGAGGTAACGGAACCCAGCAGCATCTGCATGCCCCAGTCCTTCAGGGTGTTGTAGGCATTCACGGACTTCTCCGCATCATGCTCGTCATCCTGGGGATTGAACTCCAGCATGGCGCCGTTTACGCCGCCGGCCTCATTGATTTCATCCACGGCGATCTGAGCCGCATTCATAACGGCGGAGCCGTAGGCGGCTGCGGGACCGGTAACGGGGCCGATGCCGCCGATCTTAAAGGTACCCGCATCCTCCGCCATCACAGAGGCGGGAAGCATGCAGACGGTCATGGCTGCAGCTGCTGCCAGACCAACCACTTTTTTCCAGGTTTTCATAATTGTCTCCTCCTTAATACAGGGCGGAAGGAGTCATTATTTACTTAAAAACAGTCAAAAAGCCCACTGGACCATCCAGCCGGCTTTGGCTCCCCCGTTTCCTGTTCTTTTTAATGGAAAGATTATAACATTCCATGTTTTTGAATGCAAGAAGAAAATTCGGGGAAAACGGGGAATTTCCCCACTTTTGGGG
>CAZJYM010000005.1:0-5701 GCA_964550245.1 uncultured Blautia sp.
TCCCGGGTGGTAAAGAAGAGAACGGATCCGGCAGAACTCCGGTCCGGTTCCCCTTCCGCTTCGGTACGGACGGCGACAATCCCGTAATCTCCTTCCCCCAGCTCAAAAATCCAGGGTTTCGCAAGGCTTTTGGCACAGAGAGTGCCGTCCTCTTTATTCTCTACAGCTTTGGCATACAAAATCCCCTCATTGTGGTGAAAGGGATAAAATTTCCCCTGATCCTCCCGCCATGCCAGATGCATGCTTCCCCCAAGCCTGGCGGCATAGAGGATGTCCTTCAGGGGTTCCCTGGTATAGCCCAATATCTCCATTCTCACCCTCCTACTCTCTTTCCCGATAGGAAAACCAGTCAAAAGCGGCATAATCCTCATATGTCTTTCCGTTTCCGCTGGCAAACATGCCCACATAGGCGCCCACAAATCCTCCCGCCGTCTCGCTTCCCAAAAAACCGCCGTCTGCAAAGGCCACAACAGTCTCCTCCCCGGATTCATCCAGGACGGAGAGGGTAAACTGCTGACCTTCGGCCCGGATCAGGAAAACAACCTTCTCTTCCTCCCAGGAAATTTCTCCCAGGACCTCCTCCCGGTATTCATCCTGATCCTGCTTGTGAATCAGGGAGGGCTCCAGGGAGTGATACCCCCGGACGGCACGGATCACCGGATTTCCTTCCGGGTCTGTACCCGCCTCCAGCCGCAGCTGCGCAAAGCCGTTTTGAAGAACCACCATTCCCGCGGTTCTGTCTCCCTCCGGCATGGTGACAAGGGCGCAGGAAGCCTTAAAGCTCATGTGCTGCTGCCGTCTTCCCAGAAAGCCCATGGTTTCGCTTTTCAGCTTTTCACCGGGATGAAGGGTCATGCCTCTTCCCATGGACTTATCATAATACTTCAGTTTGAGACAGCCCTCTTCAATGCGAACGGTATCCGGATCGGGGGTTCCCAAAAAGTTCCAGCAGTAAGAGAGCTTTTCCTGGTCAAAGTCATCCTTTTCCGGCAGGGGTTTTACCGAGAACTCGGGAAGATCCGGCCCTTCATAGAAGAACTGGATGGTTCCCGTACCGGGACTTACCACCGGCCAGCCCTCCTCCCAGATCACCGGGGCGATAAAGGTCTCTCTTCCCAGGTTTTTATGGTATCCCCCGTAGGGGCGGGATGCCAGAAACACGATGTACCAGGAGCCGTCTTTTAATTCCACCAGATCCGCATGTCCCGTGTTGGCAACGGGGGCGGCCTTCCCCAGATGCCTCTGGGTGAGGATGGGATTTCCCCGGTAGGAATGATAGGGTCCCTTAAGTTTCTCCGCTCTGGCTATGGTCTCGGAGTGGAAGTGTTCCGTTCCCCCTTCGGCGATCATGAGATAGTAGTACCCGTTGATCTTGTAGAGATGAGGTCCTTCCGGCCAGGCGGGCTCTGAGAGGGATCCGCCCCAGATGAAGCTTTTCTCTCCAACCAGAGAAAACGTCTCCAGATCAATCTGGGAAAGCCAGATCACGGGTTTTCCCTCTTCATCTGATCCGGTTCCCGTGTAGTAAGCCTTCCCGTCGTCATCCCAGAAAAGAGACGGATCAATCCCTTCCGCCCCGGCAATCCAGTGGGGATCGGACCAGGGACCTTTGGGGTTTTTCGCCGTCACGATAAAGTTGCCGCCTGCGGTTACATTGGTGGTGATCACATAGAAGGTTCCCTTATGATACCGGATGGTGGGGGCATAGATTCCCCCGGAGATGGCATACGGGGAGAGGGGCAGCTGGCTGGGTCTTTCCAGCACATGTCCGATCTGCTCCCAGTGAGCCAGATCCCGGCTGTGAAAGATGGGAACACCGGGAAAATAGGAAAAGGACGAGGTAACCAGGTAAAAGTCATCCTCCACCCTGCAGATGGAGGGATCGGGATAGAATCCCGGAAGCAGGGGATTTGTCAGTACTACTCTCATATTTCCTCCCAGTTTTAATGTTCATGGTCATATGTTTATTCGGCTGATTTCGCGATCGACGGCCTCTTCATCAATGCCCCAGAGTGCCAGGATTTCCGACTGGATCCGGGTAAGACCATAGCGGCGGCGCCGGCTGTCGTTTTCAGGATCTTTGTCTGCCTTTATGGCTTCCAGGGCGCCGATCATCTCCGGAAACGAATAGTTAAGAGAAGAAGTCCCGGTAACCAGAAGGGAGCGCAGGATCGAGGCAATAAACCACACAAGGCCTGCTTTCCCGGAATCTTTCATCGGATGACCCCGAAGGACCTTCAAGGTCTCCTGCACACAGTCTCTTTTCTGAAAGGAAGACAGGGTTTCCCGGGGGCTTTGCTCCTGGCTTGTAAGAAACAACATCATACCGGACTTTTTACGCATCCTTTCGAGGGCTTTTTCATTATACTTAAATCCCACCACCCTGACAGCGGGTGTTTCGGCAGTTTCTTCCTCTCCTTCTGGCCGCTCCTGCGGTACAGTCTCCAGCGTAAAGTAAGGCGGAACCCATTGGAGATCTTCGGGATGAAAATAGAGATCCCGGGAAGAACTGATAAAGCGCTCCAGCTTGATTCTCTCACGCCTGATGATCGGATCCAGGTCTTTTTTCCGGGAATGACAGAGGTTTTCACTCCAGATCAGCTGGGCGTAACAGCCGGGACCGGTGGTGAAGATCCAGCAGGGTACCGTGATTGCGTACAGAAGGTCATTCTCACCGGTTTCCAGCTTATTCTGATCCTGGAAGATTTCCTTCATGACCGAATCCTTCAGCTGCTGATAAATGGAAGCGTTCGTCCGCAGTTTCAAAATATACGATAATTCCATCGCCTCCATCCGGCTCAGGCTGTCGAAGGAGAGGCTTCCTCCGTCGCAGATCAGGCAGATTTCAGCTGTCTCCCCGGACTGTTTTTTTATCAGATTTAAAAACGTAATCAGCTCCGAGGCAAAAATCGAATCTGCTGACGATCCCGGCGGGTGCAGGTATGTTAAGGGAAGACCGTCCTGCTGCCGGATCACATAGTCGGTATCGGCCCGGTTCATGTCTTTTACGGGCTCTTTTTGAACCAGGTCAACACCTTCCGGCTTTCCTTTTGCCATGGTAGAATCCCAGCACAGGAGCATCCGTCCGTCACCCGCATGATGAGAGAGCCATTTCCTGCGAAAAAGGCCGATCTTTCTGCCCATTCGTATTTCCCTGGGAAAGAGATCCGGATCGCTGTCTGCACTTCCGGAGAACAGTGCATGCTCCCGCGCCCAGGAGGGATAATACTGCAGGTCGGCGGATCTGGAGGAGATCAGGAAAGCGGCCAGATCCAGCAGATGATAAGCGGCTTTCTCTCCGAAAACGTCCTTCAGATCCTGGAGGAGGCCGCTTTTTTCTCCGGCTGCCCGGATCCAGACATGCAGTCCGACTTCCAGGCTGTCGGCAAACAGGGGAGGATCCGCAAGTCCGTTCTGGACTTTCGTCTCACGGATCCGTTTATTCAGATACCAGGTGTTGGCATAGAACCTTCTGTCTTCGGGATGGTCCGCGTCCCGGAGCACCCCGATACAGGCGATCCTGTGATTCTTGCCTTCTCCGGCTTCCTTCTCCGCATCGGAAAGGTTGACAAACACATATTTCTTATTCATCAGAAAAGCTCCGGGCGGAACAGGATACAGATTGCTTTCAACTTTTTCAATTCTTCCCATACTGTCCTCTCCTCTCCGGGGTTTTGTTCTGAAAACAGTTTAATACTCTTCCAGACCATGGTCAACCAGAAATCATCATGAACAGCCCTGGGAGAAGGGCAACAGTCAGTGGAATCTTTCTCCCGATTGTGCTATACTCTTGGCAGCCATCCTGGAAAGGAGACGATTGTCATGAGATGGTGGATTCGGCACTGGTATGAGGCGGGACTTCTTCCCGGAGCAGCTGCCCTTCTGATCCTGGTTTTCCGATGGAATGCTTTTTCCGTACCCGCACGGATCAGCCTGATCAACTTCGCGGGACTGATGATTCATCAGTTCGAAGAATACGGCGTGCCGGGAGGGGCCCCGGTTTTCTTAAACCGATATGTCCGCGGCGGCGATGAACGCTACCCCCTAAATCAGTTCTCCGCCATGCTTGTAAATGTGGTGATCGGCTACGTCTCTTACCTGCTGCCCGTGTTTTTCCCGGATATCATGTGGCTGGGCATGGGACCCATCCTCTTTGGCTGCGTGTTTCAGGTGGTTTTGCATCTGGGGTTTTTCGGGATCCGCTTCCACAGGTTCTACAACCCGGGACTGGCGGCCGTGCTGTGCATTCATGTCCCCTGCGGGATTTTTTATATCGCTTATGCCGTAGATCATTCCCTGTTAAGCGGCCGGGACTGGCTTTTTTCCATCCTTTACCTTTTGGGAATGGCGGCCTTTACGGGTATTGCGGGACAGGTTGTCTTTTCATCCAGAGACAGTAAATATCCCTTTGACGAGAAGGAGATTGCAGCCGGAGAAAGACTGGCTGCCAGGATGGGCCTGAAGAGCTGATTTTCCACAATTAGACAGACTGGAGGTGTGCTGCCCATGATCAAACAAATCCGATATTTTCAGGCTGTTGTCCGGCTGGGAAGCTTCAGCCGGGCGGCGGAGGAGTGCTTTATCTCCCAGTCCGCCATCTCCCAGCAGGTGCAGGCCCTGGAAAGGGAACTGGGGGTTACCCTCCTGAAGCGGGGAAACAGACACTTCACCCTCACTCCCGCAGGAGAGCACTTCTATGAGAAAAGCCTGCTGCTGGTGGCGGACTTTGACAGGCTCTGCCGGGAGACCAGACAGATCGCCAGCGGAGAGGACTTTACCCTGCGGATCGGGTATCTGAAAGGATACGGAGGCGGGGAGTTTCAGCGGGCCGTGGCGGAGTTTGCCGCCAGGTATCCCCATGTCCCCGTAAACGTCCAGAGCGGAAACCATGAAGACCTCTACGAGCTTCTGCGGACGGAACAGGTGGATCTGGTGCTTAATGATCAGCGCCGGGCCTTCTCGGATGAGTATGTGAACTCGGTTCTCACGGTTATCAGCTGTCACATCGAGATTCCGGTCAGAAATCCCGTTGCCGGGAAGAAATGCGTCAACGTGACGGACCTGCGCCAGATTCCCTGTATCCTGGTGGCTTCCAGAGAGCAGCGTGAAAACGAACAGTCCCACTACCAGGAGATCTACGGGATCCAAGGGGAATTTATCTTTGCGGAAAACCTGGAGGAAGCCAGGCTCATGGTCGTAAGCGGCCGGGGATACCTTCCGGTGGAAGGAGGAAAGCCTCCCGCACCCTTTGACGAATCCATTGCCTGTCTTCCCCTGTGCCGGAACGGAAAGCCCATCCGCCGCAGCTACTGTGCCTTCTGGAAGGCGGACAACAGCGGGTACTACATTGAAGAGTTTGCGGACATCTTAAAAGCCCAGTTTCAACCGTAAGGAGAAGGACCATGTTTGTGGAAAGCTTTATGAATCACGGAAAGCCTTACCTGCGCCTGGTTCAGTCCGTTCGTGTCACCGGCAATTCCGGGAAAAAGTACCCCAAAAAGCAGGTGATCTTAAACATCGGTCCCCTGGAGCGCTTCGATGACGGGCAGCCGCATTACGTGGAAAGGCTGAAAAAGTCTTTTAAGGACGGAGAACCCCTCATCGATTCCTTAAAACCCTACTGTTCGGATACAAAGGCGCCCAGGACCTGGAAGTTTACCTTCACGGCGGACAGTTCCGAGTGTATCGCCCATCCGGAGCC
>CAZJYM010000005.1:5801-10960 GCA_964550245.1 uncultured Blautia sp.
CGCTCCCTGGATGTGATCTACTGCTGCCCCATTGACACCGAGACCGGTCTCTTTGTGGACAGCCAGGGAATTCCCATCTGCGTGGAACCCTTTTCTTCCTTTCCAAAACTACAATCCTCCCGGATCATCTTTGCGGGCAACAAAAAGGCCTGGTCAGATTCCAATCTTCTTCAGATCCTGGATGGAGGAGACGGGTACATTCTCTCCCGGAGCCTTTCAATAAGTACCGAAGAAGAACAGCAGTGGGCAAAAAGGGAAGAGGGATACATTCCAGCCGGCGGGGGTTGGGAGTACAAGTCCAGGATTGTACAGAGAGAGGCAAAAGACAAAAAGGGAAACGCCCGGATCATCAAAGAGCAGGCAGTCGTCTGCCGGAAAAGAAAAGTTTTCCAGCTTGTCACCTCCGAGCCTGCCATGGACCCACGGGAAGTACTGAACCGATACCGGGAGATCTTAAAAGTCAGAAAGCATCTCCGGGAGATGATGACAGACAGGGCAGACTGTATCGGTACGGTTGGACTTGTGATCATGGAGATCATCGAAAAGAAAACGGGAGAAATGGACTGGGATGACTGCCGGGATGCCCTTCTGAAGTGGCAGGTAAGCAGGCTTCCCGGGGATCTGTACCGGTTTGCGTATGTGGATGACCCAGACGTAAAGAGGATCCTGGATGCCTTTGGGATAAGCATTCCTGCCAGGCTCTACCGGGAAGAGGAACTGGAGCAGCTCCGCAAAGAGATCAGTGTTTTCTAATCGCTTAAAAAAACAGGACAAACTTGCCATGACGAATGAGGAAATTTATGAAACTGCCCTGCGCCAGTCAGCCTTTGACTGCAACTGCAGGGCAGATGATTTTTTATCATCAAAAAACAGGATTGTAATCTCCAGGGCTAATGAAAAGGCCAGGGCCTACGTCCCTCTCCCCCTGGAGTGTGATCTGGTCTCCTACGGGAACAACATCGTGGCCCAGGTCAGTCCCAGAATGCGGGAAACCGTGGAGTGGTACATCGGCAAATATGCCGTGGAGCACTGCTTTGAAACGCCAAATGTGATTGCCCTAAATGAGCGGCTCTCTGTGTTCGGATACAAGGTATGCTTTATGGCCGAGTATTTTCTTCCCGACCTGAATGAGCTTCGAGACCTGCCCTGTGACTATGAACGGAAGATCCTGGAGCCAGAGGATTTCCAGCCGTATTACTCCGATGAATGGTCAAACGCCCTTTCTCAGGAAAGAAAACATCTGGACAGGCTCTGCATGGGAGCCTTTGATCAGGGGAAACTGGTGGGACTCTCCGGCGCCTCTGCCGACTGTGAGACCATGTATCAGATCGGGGTGGATGTCCTGCCGGAATACAGAAAACGCGGCATAGCTTCCTCTCTCACATCCGGACTTGCCCTGGAGATCCTGAAACTGGGCAAAGTACCCTTTTACTGTGCCGCCTGGTCCAACATCAGGTCTGTCCGCAATGCCTTAAAATGCGGCTTTAAACCCGCCTGGGTGGAACTTACCGCCAGGATGAGTGAATTCGTTGACCGGATGAACCGGTAAGAAAAGACATGAATGAGATGAAAAAATTTTAAAAAACATCTTGAAAAACATTGGTTTATCCCTTATCATAAGGTTGGTAGTGTACAGTGCCGAGGACATTCCACTGGCTTGGTGGCCTGTACATGAGAGAGAAGGAGAATGCGCTTCCAAGGGGGCATTCTCCTTTTTTTAACGGCTGCAAAAACAACTGCAGCCGATATCGTATAAGCAAATGCTTATGGATTATCCCGGAAAAGCAGATTGAAGGATTCTTCTCGGGATTCTACAATAGCTGCAGGAATCAGGGTTATTGTCACGGATCATACAGAAAAAAGGAGAAGAATCATGTCAGAAAATCTCATCATCTACTACTCCCGCAGGGGAGAAAACTACTGGAACGGCAGCGTCCGCAGCATCTCCAAAGGAAACACGGAGACTGTGGCGGAGTTTATTCAAAAGGCAGTGGGTGGAGATCTGTTCCAGATCGAGACCGTAAAGGAGTATTCCCCCTCCTACCACACCTGCACCGAGGAAGCCATGGCTGAGCTGAAGGCAAAGGCCAGACCGGAACTGAAAGCTTACCTGGGGGACATCTCTCAGTATAAAAACATCTTTGTGTGCGGTCCCTGCTGGTGGGGAACCTTTCCCATGGCCGTCTTTTCCCAGCTGGAAAAGCTGGACTTCACCGGCAAAAAGGTGATGGCAGTCATGACCCACGAGGGTTCAGGCCTGGGATCCTGTGAACGGGATCTGAAAAAGATCTGCAAAGGGGCTTCCTTTGGTCCCGGCCTTGCCGTTCACGGTGCGGATGCCGCCAGATCCGAGTCCACGGTGGCCTCCTGGGCAAAAAAGTCGGTGTAAGGAGGAGAAAACTGATGAAAAAGACAGGATTTAAAAAGATAACGGCACTGATCCTCTCTCTTCTTATGGTCCTGTTTCCCGTCTCCTGCCTGGCGGAAGATGGGGAAGCCGAAACCGGTGAGGAAGAAGCTGAAGAACCAAGCACGATCCTCATTGCCTACTTCTCCCATACGGGGGAGAACTACAACGTGGGCGTAATCGAAAAGGGAAACACCCACATCATCGCGGACATGATCGCGGAAGAAACCGGAGCGGACATGTTTGAGATCACCACCGTGGATCCCTACCCGGAAGGGTATGATGACTGCACGGATGTGGCCAAACAGGAACAAAACGACAATGCCCGTCCGGAGATCCAGGATCCCCCGGAAAACCTGGACGGATACGAGACGATCTTTATCGGATACCCCATCTGGTGGGGAGATCTTCCCATGGCGGTCTATACCTTCCTGGAAAGCTATGACTTTACCGGCAAGACGGTGATCCCCTTCTGCACCCATGAAGGCAGCGGCCTTTCGGGAACCCAAAAAACCATCGAGGAGACCTGTTCCGGAGCAACCGTCCTGGACGGTCTTGCCGTAAGAGGCAGCACGGCCCAGAACAAACAGGACGAAGCGCAGTCCAGCGTTTCCGACTGGCTTGCGGAGCTGGGAATCTAAATCTTTTATGAGCAGGAAAAGAATCCTTCAAACAGCGGTGGACATGGCCATGATCCTTCTTCTTCCTCTCCTGATGGCCAGAAACCTGATCGGAGAGGTATCCCATGAGTGGATGGGCACCGCCATGATCCTGCTGTTTCTCTGTCACCATGCCCTCAACATCCGCTGGTATCAGAATCTCTTTCACGGCCGGTACAATCCTGTCCGGATCCTGAATACAGCCGTCAACTTCCTCCTGCTGCTTTGCATGGTACTGATGGGAGTAAGCGGGGTGATGCTCTCCGCCCATGTGTTCGCCTTTTTAAACCTGTCCAAAGGCGCCTCCCTGGCCCGGACCATCCATCTGCCCTGCGCCTTCTGGGGATTTCTGCTCATGTCCTTCCATGCGGGACTTCACTGGAACACGGTACTGGGCCGTATCCGAAGGATGACGGGAAGACAGGCCGGGGAAAAGACGAAACTCTTTCTTCGGATCCCGGTGCTGGTTGTCTCCATCTACGGGGTTTTCGCCTTCTTTCGGCGGGAGTTCCCCAGTTACCTGCTTCTTCAATCCGCCTTTATGTTCTACGACTTCGAGGAACCGGTGGTGTTCTATCTGGCTGATATGGCGGCAGTCATGGTGCTCTTTGCCTCCTTCGGATATTTCGGCATGAAGCTTCTTATTAAAGCCGGACAAAAGCAGACATAACAGTATGGTTAAGAATACCTGGTACTGTAAAAAATCATACTTGTATTTCTTTCAACTGGGTCGTATAATAAGCATGGTACAAAAAGGTGACCAGTTATCTGGCACTGGCGTCTCCGGCCCCTCTTATTTTCATGGATAGGTAAGCAGGGGCCCGGGGATGTTCAAAAACAGGGAAAACGGCGTAATCTCAAGTGTTTCAGGGCATGACCCGGAAGCACTTTTGTTGTTTTAAGCGCCAGATTTGCGAAGGAGGTATTTCTCATGTCCAATGCAGCAAAGGTGAATGAGTTCCTGGACAGAGCTCAGGTGTTCTATTTTCTGACCACGGACGGAAGCCAGCCCAAAGGCCGTCCCTTCGGCCTCCATGTACTGGAAGGTGATAAGATCTATTTCGGCACCGGAACATTCAAGAATGTTTACCGCCAGCTGACCGAAAACCCCCATGTGGAGGTGCTCGCCACGGCCGGAGACGAATTCATGCGCTACGACGGCAAGGCCAAAGTAGTGAAGAATGAGGCTGTCCTGGCAAAAGTGCGGGAGATCATGCCGGATCTGATGGCCATGTATGACAGCAACGGCTGGGAAATGGGCCTTTTCTATCTGGAGGAGGGGCATGCCGAGATCAGAGGAATGCTGGACCTGAAAGAAGAGTTTGACCTGTAATCATTGGGAGAAGACGCCGTGTCTGAGAAAGCATTGGAAACAACCATGGAGCAGAGATTCGGCAGGTGTCCCTATGCCACGGCTCAGAAGCTGATCGCAGGGAAGTGGGCCATCCTGATCCTGCACTACCTGGAAAAAGGCCCCCTGCGCTTTAACGAGCTTCAGAGGATGATGCCCAGGATGAGCCATGCCACCCTCTCTTCCCAGCTGAAATCTCTGGTGGACAGCGGTCTCGTAACCAGAACCCAGTATGAGACCATGCCCCTGCATGTGGATTACCAGCTGACGGATATCGGGAAGAAGTTCCGTCCTGTCATCGAAGCGCTGCAGGACTGGGGCAGGGAATACATCGAGATGATGGGAGAACCGGAGATGGATCTCCGGGAAAACCCCGAGAATTAAGTAAGGCTCCTTTCACGAAAGGCGCCGGTCAGAGATGGCCGGTGCCTTTTTTATTCTTTTTTCCCCAGGCATTATGTCCTCACAGAAACGGCAGAAATCCCCTGCTGCGGGCAGCATTGGGAAAATACGACATGCAATCATCGATCCAGGAAGCGCTGCCTCCCGCCACAATCTCCACCTTCGCCCTCTCCTCTTCCGGTACGGCCTTACAGAACTCCTCATATACTTCCCGCCCGTGGCTCTCATGAATCCAGACAACCCGGTCCCTGTCACAGTCGTACACGGCGGTGATGTGCTTATTGCCCCCTTTATACCGGATCTCATCGATCCAGATGCGGCGAAGATCACGAAGCCGTTC
>CAZJYM010000005.1:11060-14336 GCA_964550245.1 uncultured Blautia sp.
GACAAAAAGACATGGGTTTTGTAGAAGTTGGGGGCTCTCCATACACTGGCCCTCTCCTGCTTGAATCCGTTTCGGACACAGGGCTCTTTGCAGACGGGACACCTGCTCTGATCCTCCTTAAAGGGATGGATGTCGGCGTAAATCTCCTTATTCGCCCAGGCCCTGCCGCCGCTTTGCTCTGTCACCGTTTCCACCCGGACGCGCTCTACTTCAAAGCCGGTGAGATTCAGCATCTGTATCAGTGTATCTGCATCAAAGACTGCCGGCATTGCATAATCCTCCTTTTCTTTGGCTTTCTTTTCTTTAGAATAGTAGACCGGCGGGGACTTTTCAAGAGCAAATTTCCCCGAAATGTGCTATAATAAGAAGAGAAGGAAATTTGTTATTTTGTTGACAATTATCGCAAGTTCTTGCGAGTTTTATCACTAAAGTTAGCAAATCGTATTGACAAGTTGGCATACCCCGTGCTATAGTAGCGGACAGGTGGTATGTGCTCGATTTGCTTATTTGGGAGGAACGGGCTGTGAGTATGAAGATCAGCTACAAGAAACTCTGGATACTGCTCATCGAGAAAGAGATTACACCTGCAAAAATGAGAAAAGACCTCAACATTGCCACGGGTACTCTGACAAAAATGCGTCATAATGAAGAAGTCGCACTTTCCGTACTGCTGCGGATCTGCGACTACCTGGACTGTAACATTGGAGACATCTGCGATGCTGTGCGAAGGGAAGATCCCTGAATTCGTGGTAAGGAGGTAATAAAGAATGCCATATTGCGGCAACTGCGGATATGAAGTCCATGAGGGGGACAAATTTTGCACCAACTGCGGGCATCCGCTTGTCTCTCCCTCTTCCGATCCTGCAAAGAGAAAGATCCACTATGAGGGGAAGGTGTACAAGTGTCCCAACTGCGGGGAAGTCCTCTCCTCCTTTGAGGGAGTCTGCCCGTCCTGCGGGTATGAGCTTCGGGGAAACGAGGCGGCTGATTCCCTTCAGGCCTTCTACCGGGATCTGAAAAACGCCGGTTCCCCGGCCCAGAAAGACAGCCTGATCCGAAATTTCCCCATCCCCAACTCCAAAGAGGACATCATGGAGTTTATGATCATGGCCTCCTCCAACATCAAAGGAGAGGATGACCAGGACATCTACGAAGCCTGGCTGGCCAAGTTTGATCAGGCCTACCAGAAAGCCCTGCTGCTCTTTAAGACGGAGGAGGATTTGTCCAGAATCCAGAGCATCCATGAAAGCTGGCTGGAAACCATCGAGGCGGAAAAGCAGCGGAAAGTGACGGAAATCGCCAGGGATACCCTGATCCGCAACATTCCCCTCCTGGCCGGTCTTCTTCTGATGGTGATCGCCATCATCCTCGACCGGGTGGGAGGAAACGGAAGTTTCATTGAACTGGCCGCCTATGTGGTGCTCATCGTCTCCGCCGCCACCCTGGAACGAAGAGGTGCCGCAATGACGGATTATGCCCTGGGCATCGGCAGCGGCGTGCTGGTGATCCTTCTGTCCTTCCTGCTGGAAAACGGATCCATGGGGGAACTGGGCGGTGTGATCATCCTGATCGTGGTGGCCGTCAACTACTTCCGCAGTCTGAAAGGCACCGGTCCAAAAAAGAAGAAAAAGTCCTCTTCCTCTTCATCCTCCGTCCCGGAGGATGAAGAGGTAAAGATAAAAATTCCGTCCGGGATAGTCAACGGCTCCGTTGACAACGTGCACGTGGCCGAACTTCTTCTTGCCCAGGCCGGCTTTACCAACGTAAAGACCGTAGCCCTTCATGATCTGTCCCTGGGGATCCGGAAAAAGCCAAAGCCAGACACCATCGATGAGATCACCATCAACGGCAAAAGCCTTTCATCCTTTTTCAGAAGAACATTTGATCCGGATGTGATGATTGTAATCACCTATCACAGCATGCGCAGCTGAAAGGGAGGTGCAGACATGGCATGGTTTCATAAAAAACAGGAGGACAGTCTCATGGATGTGATCCGCTGCGACGAACCCTCCTACCTGATCTGGAAATGGCATCCCGCCGGTTCCCTTCCCGGGGAAGGCAAACGGGAAAACTCCATCCGCTGGGGTTCCTCCCTGCGTGTCCGGGAGGGAGAGGCGGCGGTCTTTGTCTACTCCCGGGACAATGGAGAAATGGAGGACTTTATCGAAGGTCCTTATGATCAGATCATCGAGACGGAAAACTTCCCGGTTCTCTCCGACCTTCTGGGAGCCGCCTACGACGGGGGCAGTCCCTTTCAGGCGGAGGTCTACTTTATCAACCTGGCCCGGATCATTCAGGTACGCTTCGGCGTTCCCTACTTTGACGTCTATGATCCCAGATATGAGGACTTCGGGGTACCGGTGGCGGTAAGAGGAACCCTGACCTTTAAGATATCAGACTACAAACAGTTTATCCGGCTTCACAGGCTTGCTGCTTTTGAGCTCTCCGATTTCCAGAACCAGATCAAAGATGCCCTTTCCCGGTACATCAAGGATGCGGTAGCCAATGCCCCTGCTGAAAATGACATCCCCCTGGTGCAGATCGAGACCAAAACGTCCCTGATCAACGACACCGTGGAGATTTACATCAAGGACCGGCTGAGGGAAGACTTCGGAGTGGAGGTCACGGCCGTGGACATCGGCGCCATTGAGCTGGACAAATCCTCGGAGGGCTACCAGGCTCTTCTGGCTGTGACCCGGGATTTAACAAAAACGAAAGTGCAGGCGGAGACAACAGACTACGCGGAGAGACTGCGGATCCGGCGAGAAGAGGAAGCCTATGCCCTGCACAAGGGAACTCAGTCCGCCAACCTGTCTGCTTTCCAAACCGAAAAGCTGGGTGAGGTGGGCGTTTCCCTGGGAAACAGTCCCTCCACAGCAGACGAAGGAAACAGCATGGCTTCCCTGATGGCAGGCATGGCCCTGGGAAAGGCGGTGGGTGAAAACCTGGCGGACTCCATCCGCAGCATAAACAGCCCGTCCACTCCCCCTCCCATCCCGGAGGTTTCCTTTTACCTGGCTCTGGAGGGTGAGGCAGCCGGTCCCTTTAAAAAGACAGAGCTGAGAGAAAAAATTTCCTCCGGAACCCTTACCCGGGATACCCTGGTCTGGACCGAGGGCATGAAGGAGTGGCAGCCTGCCGGAGAGACAAAAGCCCTGCAGGATCTCTTTCCCCCGCCCATCCCCAAAAGCTGAAGGTTTCATGAAGGAGGAGAATGGTTATGATCTGTAAGAACTGCGGAACGGAGTTTGAGGGCAACTTCTGCCCCCAGTGCGG
>CAZJYM010000005.1:14436-34181 GCA_964550245.1 uncultured Blautia sp.
TGATCTGTAAGAACTGCGGAACGGAGTTTGAGGGCAACTTCTGCCCCCAGTGCGGTACCAGAGCACAGGAACAGGCCCCAAAACCCACCCCCAAACCTCCCACCAAAAAGGCCAGGAAAAAGAAACCATTCTATCTTCCATTGTGGCTTATCCTTTCGGTTGTCCTCCTTGTAGTTTTTGTGGCTCTCTTTGGGGGAGATGACAGTTCGGAGGAGGAGGAGACGGAAACCATTGACTGGTCAAAGATGGAACTGGGAGAGCTCGTTCCTGAACCTCCGGTAACAAAAGGAGAGGTGCATGAGAATTCCGATGAGGAACTCTGGATAAGGTACAAAGAGGGAATGCCCGACGACGCCTACAACGATTATCTGGACGCCTGTATCAATGCGGGATACACCATTGATCCGGACAAGTCTTCCTCTTCCTACAAAGCTTACAACGAAAAGGGCTATTACCTGGATATCAGCCATTTCTCCAGGGATTTATCCCTGGAATTAAAAGCTCCCATGGAGATGGGACCCATCACCTGGCCCACGGGCAGAGCCGGACAGCTGCTGCCCCCGGCAAAATCTCAGACTGGAAAGTATGCCTTTGAGGATGAGGACAGCTTCGCCCTCTATCTGGGAGAAACCCCCAAAGAGGACTATGACGCCTATGTCACCGCCTGCTCCGACCAGGGATTTACCGTAGACTACAGCAAAGGGGACGACTTCTACATGGCGGACAACCGGAAGGGGTGGCATCTGGATCTTTCCTATAAGGGGAATTCCATCATGTTTGTACGCATCGATCCTCCGGGGGAGGATGACGAGTAAGCAAAAAGAAATATCGGAAGACTGAAGAAGGCAGCCCCGCAGGGGCTGCCTTTGTTGTTATCCTTTTGATCCAGTTATTCGAAAATTTCCAATCCCTGCCCTCACTCCAGGGATACCGCATAGGGGCTGGCATACATCTTCTTAAGGTTTTCCTTACTGTTGTACTGCTCCCCGATGCAGAACTCCCTGGACCAGGTCATGTAGTAGGCCCAGGGAATCCGGGACTTTTCAAGCAAGGTGATGTCGGGAAGGTATCCCACTTCCGCCAGAGCTGCCACTTTGTTTTTCGTGGTGGCTTCAATGAGAGACTGGTACTCCTTTGCGTAATCCGTGGGATAGTACTTCTCCAGGTACACATCCCGGGAGATCACATCCACATATTCATCCCCGGGGTATCCCTCTTTCAGGGGACAGTTCCACACCCACAGCAGGTTGTCCAGGTGGTAATGGCCGGTGTAGTAGTCAAACATCAGCTTGTATAATTCCCTGGCCACCTCCGGACCTTTGGCTCCCCACCAGAACCACCTTCCGTCGGACTCATGGAAAGGTCTCCAGAGGATGGGGATTCCCTCTTTATTAAATTTCTCCAGCTCCAGGGCGATTACGTCCATGTCGTGGTAGAAAGCCTGTCTTTCCGGACTTCCATCCACCAGGATTTTAGAGGCGTCAAAGTCCGTATGCTCCGCATAGAAGCTCTTGTCTCTTCCCCCCAGGGGAGAATACCAGTGAAAGGTGAAGGTGAGGATGGTATCCGTGGTCTTCGCCACCTTCATGGCAGTCTCCAGGGTGTTGCGGTTCTCATAGATCTCTGTCAGACAGGCCTCCGAGGCGTCCCCGTAGTTGATGTTGGGAGAGTAGGACAGCAGTTCAAAGCCCAGTAAAGCAGGCGCTGCCCCCGTCACTTCCCGGATGTATCCCACTTCCTCCATGGGGTTGGTCTGGGTGTGCTGTCCGGTGAGAATGCCCTTTCCCGCCAGTTCCGAGAGATCATTCAAAAGTTTTCTGGCTTCCCCGGTTGCCCGGGGATTTGCTGTACTTTGCATCTTTTTTCCTTTCTGTCAGAGGGAAATTCCTCTGACGCTTTCCCGGACCACCATTCTGCCGTCCACGGTGCGCAGGGTTTTCTCCTGTTCTCCCCCGCCGATCCTGCGAAGCAGCAGCTTCAGTCCCTGATGAGCCATCTCATCCATATCCACCGCATAGGTGGTCAGTTTCCCCTTCAACATGCCGCTGGAGAGGAAGTCATCATATCCCACCAGGGAGATGTCCTCCGGGATCCGGTATCCCAGCGCGGTCAGGATCCCCGCCGCCACCTCCGCGGTGTAGTCACAGTTGCATACAAAGGCTGTGGGCAATTGTTCCGGGAAGGAAAGATTCGTCTTTCCCGTATCCGTATCCCGGTCCGAGAGGATCCATTCTCTCCTTTCGGGGATCCCATGCTCCAGAAGGGACTTGGAAAACCCCTGATACCGGTCCATGATGCTTCCCGTGGCCATGTAGTTGCCGATAAAGCCGATGTCCGTATGCCCCATCCCCAAAAGATAGTTGGTCACCTGATACATTCCGTAGTAGCCGTTGGAGATCACCGCATCGCAGGGCATGTCCACGTTGTCAAAATCCAGAAAGAGAATGGGAATGTCCGCCCGCTGGCAGAGCATCTTCAGGTAGGAAGTGCCCAGCATTCCCAGCACAATCAGCCCGCAGTACTCCCGGTCCCGGAAAAGAAGGGGCATCTCCAGCTGTTTTTCCCTCTCCGGTGATAAAACCTCCAGGGAGACCACGCATCCCTTCCGGGAGGCTTCCATGGCCACCCGCTGGTACATCTCCCAGTAGAAGGAGGTATACTTGGACAGGTAGATCTCGGAGGTGATGACGCCGATCTTGGTGCCGGTGCGGTACACCCGGCTCTGGGAGGAGGATTTCTTCTCCCGGCGGATCTTGCGCTGATAACCCATCTCCTGGGCCTTTTTCTCGATTTCCACCCGCAGGGCCGGCCCCACTCCGCTGCGGCCCGCCAGGGCATTGGACACGGTGACGATGCTGACATTCATCTCTCTCGCGATGTCCTTTAAGGTTACGCTCTTTTCCATAGGCCCTCTTCCCCGGCAGCTCTCCGGTAGCTGTTCCCCGGAATAATCTTTCCGGTGACAATGCGCATCCTGGGCAGAAAACTGGTCTGATTGATCTTGCGGATCAGGGTGTTCACACTGATCTCCGCCAGTTTGTCCATCTCCACCTCACAGGTGTCCAGTTCCACCCCTTCTATCTTTTCCATCAGAAAGTGATCAAAGCCTGTAACGCCCACATCCTCCGGCACCCGAAATCCGTTTCTGCGAAGCTCTCCAATAAGAATGGAGGCCGTGAGATCCGAGCAGCACACAAAGGCCTCCGGAATCTCCCTGGGCAGATCCACAAAGATATCTCCCTCCGGCACCTCCCGGTCGGGAAGGATCCACTCCGGGGGAACCTCAATCCCTCTCTCCATCAAAGCTTTCCGATAGCCGAAGAAACGGTCCCGCACGCTGGAGGTCTCATCGATCCGGCCCACGAAGGAAATCCTTTTATAGCCCTCCCCCAGCAGCTGTCTGGTCAGGCGGTAGGCCAGGGCATAGTCATCCCGGACGATAAAGTCCCCTTCTTCCATGGCATCGTAGTAGTCCACAAAGATCACCGGTACCGGGCTTTTCTCCTGGATCATCTCCGTGCAGGGATGTTCCAGTTCCCCCAGCACCAGGATTCCGTTGAGCTCACTGTCCTGAAAGAGTTTGGGGGGATTGCCCTGTTTTTCATCCTCCGCATCCAAAATCTCCAGAAAGGTCATGCACTTCTTTTTCTGGGCGGCGATGACGATCTCCTGGTAGACCTTCATGTAGTAGGATGGGGAATACCGCAAATACCGTCTGGCGATCAAAACCCCGATTCTTACCAGGGGCTCTTTCCGTAAGTTCTGGGAGGACACCCCCTCATAGCCCATCTCATCCGCCACATCCAGGATCTTCTGCCGAAGCCTGGGACTGATGCCCTTGCGCCCGTTGAGAGCGTTGGATACGCTGACCACGCTGATGTTTAATTCCCTCGCTATGTCCGTCTGGGTCACGCCCTGCTGTCTGCGCTCTCCCATGGTCCTCCCCTCCTTCCATTATCTTCACTCCGGGAAACAGTGAAGTCCGGCCGCTTCCTTTTCGATAAAGGCCGCCAGCTCCTCACCCATCTCCCTGGCCTCGCCCGCCCGGATGTGTCCCGGCGTGCCCCGGCCGTTTCTCTTATAGTAAAAGTGTACCGTCCGCTGATCCCCCAGGGAACTGCAGACCTCTTCAATGGCTGCATCCCAGGAGGGATCGTGGTTTAAGATGGTGGTTGCCAGTACGATCAGGGCCTGGGGGTAGGTTTCCCGCAGGTTTTCCACGAAAGCCCGGTAATGAGCCTTCCAGGTCCGGGCCTTTTCCCCTTCCGGGTCCGTTTTCATGTAGTCGTCCGGGTAGCTGTCGTTCTGTCCAATAGCTACCACCACCACATGGGGTGTATAGCGGGAAAAATCCCACCGGGTCACCTCCCCCAGAGCCGGGTTGTACTGCAGCTTATCCCACACCTGTTCCATGCCGGTAAGAGCGGGGGCGTTAAAGTAGCCGGTGCCGTCCAGAAGAGCAATGCCTCCCTGGGCGATGTCATGAAGCTCGGCTCCTAAAAGTCTGGCGGTAATCCAGGCATAGGAATACCAGGCGTTGGAGTACTCTCCGTTATGTTCCGGATCCGGTTTTCCCGTGTACTCCACCGCCTCCGCCACCTCCCCGGCGGAGACGGAGTCTCCGTAGACTTCCATTCTCCTCCTGGGTTTGGGAAGAGGCGGCAGGATCTCCGATCCCTCCGGCAGCTCAAAGCCGTGAAAGTATACCAGGTGGCAGGAATCCTGTCTTTTAAAGAGAGTCAGCACATGCTCCCTCTCCTGCAGGTTTTCCGCCAGCACATGATTTTTAACCCGGGGCACGTCCTCCCCCTCTCCCCTGGTCAGGCAGAGGGTGGTCTGGACTCCGTCCAGAATGACGCCCATGTAGTTGCCCCAGAACTGTCTGTGATTTTCCAGGAGGGCGGAGATGCCCGTTCCCCAGAAGCGGATGGTCACCGAGGTGGCAGGGTAGATAAACATCCGCTCATCCGGGCGGGAGTCATCCACTCTTCCGCTGTACTGGAGATATTCGTGACCGGGAACGATCAGCACGGTTTTTCCTCCTCCTTTAATCTGCGGATGACTTCGATGCACATCCGCCCGTTATGATAAGGACACTTCCACTCATCGATGATGGGCTCGTGCACCTTTACCTCTCCGTCGGGGCCCACACTGCGGAACCACTCCATGCCTTTCCGGTGATCCGCCACATGATCCCGGATAAAGGTCCAGATCTCCCGGGCAGCCTTTAAGTATCTCTCCTGCTCATGATCTTTTTCCCAGGCGTTTAAAAAGCCCACCACCGCCTCGGCCTGCACCCACCAGATGCGGGTTTCATCCACCTTTCCCCTCTCGCACTCATTGGAGAGGGAACTGCGGTTAAAGGCCTCCCGGTACACACAGTCTGCCAGATCTCTTGTGATGGGAGCCATCCTGGCGGTAACCTGCGGATCCCCCAGCACCGCACAGCCCCGGTCAATCAGCCAGGAGGCTTCGATGTCATGGCCGAAGGAGTGCAGATCAATCAGGGTATTCCAGTCTTTGTCAAAGAAGACTTCCAGCCGGTGTCTCTTTTTATTATAAACTCTGTTTTGAAACATGTCCAGCATGGCAAGGAGTCTTTCCCGCACCCGAAGGTCTCCACAGGCGTCGTAGAGCTCGGTATAGGCTTCAAACACGTGGAGCAGGGTGTTCATGGTCTTTTCCGCCATGACGCCGTTTTCCGAGAGCTTTTCATTGCTCTCCGGAGAGAAGTCTCTTTTGAAGGCTTCCAGATACCCCTTCTCGTCGGTGCACTTCTCCTCCACCAGGGAGAAGAGGTCCAGTGCCAGCTCCAGAGCCTCCGGGTTTTTCGTCAGTTTATAATAGGAAGAAAGTCCGTAGATGGCAAAGGCCTGGCAGTAAGTATGCTTGGTGGGATCCGCAACTTTCCCGTCATAAGTCACCGACCAGTAGATGCCTCCGTATTCCCGGTCCAGGCAGTAATTCCGCAGAAAGCCGTAGGCGCGGCCTGCCTGCTCTGAAAGGGCAGGCTGATCCAGAAGCCTGGCGGCATTGGAAAAGAACCAGAGGATCCGGCTGTTTAAGATGCAGCCCTTGACAGCCTTTGGATCCACCTTTCCCTCAAAGTCCATGAATCCGTAGAATCCCCCGTACTGCAAATCCCGCATTCCCCTCCAGAAGGGAACGATGGTCTCTCTTAAATGTTTTTCAATCTCCTGAACAAACACAGGTTTCACCTCTCTCCCTTATCAGCCCTTTACGGCTCCGGCGGTAAGGCCGTTGTAGATCTGATCCTGACAGAGAATAAAGAGGATCAGAGCCGGCAGCAGAGAAATGATGACGCCTGCGCAGATCAGGTTGTAGCGGCTTCCCAGGGGGCCCACGAAGGTGTAGAGGGAAGTGGCCACGGTGGGATAGCGCTTTTTATCCTGCAGGTACAGGTTGGCCATGTAGTACTCGTTGTAGGTTCCCACACCCTTGAGGATGCAGGAGGTGACGATGGCCGGCTTTAACAGCGGCATGAGAATCTTGTAAAAGATGGTAAAGTAGGAGGCTCCATCCATAATGGCCGATTCGTCCAGGGAGATGTCTATGTTCTCGAAGAACTGAATGTAAATATAGATGGAGATGACGTCCGTTCCGCACATGACCACGATGTAGCCGATTATGGAGTTGATGAAGCCCAGCTTGTACATGATCTCATACAGGGATACCTGCATGGCTACTCCGGGAAGCAGGGAGGCAAACAGGAACAGATCCCGGATCAGGTTGTTGCCTTTGAATTTGAAACGGTTCAGCACGTAGGCCAGCTGGGTGCCGATGAACACCGAGGCCACCAGCACGCTGATCAGGATAATGGTGGAGTTGATGAAGGCCCGGCCCATGTTTGCCTTCTGGAAGGCCTGGATGAAGTTGTCAAAGTTCAGCCAGTTCTGGGGCAGCGTCATCACGTTGGTGGACTGGTACTCCTCGTCGGTCTTGAAGGCGGTGATCACACAGGAAACCACGGGCAGAACCGCCACAAAGGAGAAGAACACCAGAGACAGATACTTAACAAAGGTCACAATTCCTCTTTTTGCGTAATCCATGGTCTTCACAGGTCTCACCTTCCCTTTCCGGCAGCTGCGCCGCCGTGAAGCCTTGCATACCTGGCCAGCTGCTTCTCTCTGCGAATTCCCGCTCTCGGGTCATCGTCCTCCCCGCTTCGGAATATATACTTAAAGAAGAGTTTCTGGAGCACCGTGGCAAAGAGGATAATCACCAGCAGAACAATGGCCATTGCGGATGCCAGGCCTACCTTCTGCTGGGTATGGGCAATCTCGTGCATGACCACAAAGTAGGTACCCGTACCGTTGGCACCGTCCGTGATTACGTAGGGCGGTTCGAAGGCGCTTAGGGATCCGGTGATGGAGAGGATCACGTTCAGCATGACAATGGTCCGGATACTGGGAAGAATGATGTATCGGAACTGCTGGAAGCGGTTGGCGCCGTCCAGCATGGAGGATTCATACAAAGTGGAATCCACCGACATGATGGCGCCGATGAAGAGAACCATGTTCTGGCCAAAGTACCGCCAGACGGAGGTACCCACCAGGGAAATGTTGTTGATTCTCTGATCCCGCAGCCAGTAGGGCAGATTTTCCAGCTCGAAGCCGCACCACTGAAGCACCGTATCGAATACGAAGCCTCTGGTGTAGAAGAACTTGAAAATAAAACCGATGGCGATTCCGTTTATCAGATAGGGGAAGAACATAAAGCCCTTGAACAGCTTTCCCAGCCTGACCTTAAAGCTCAGGATGGTGGCCAGATACAGGGCGATGGCCAGCTGGACAATGGAGCCCACCATGTAGTAGATGCTCAGTTTGAGAGCGCCGAAGCAGTCCTTGCGCTGGAAGACCTTCACGTAGTTGTCCAGGCCCACAAATTTCCGCTCTCCCACGTATTTCATGTTGTAGAAGCTGAACCCGAACATTTCCGCAAAGGGAAGGTAGGTAAAGACGAAGAGGAGAAGCAAAGGTATGGTCATGAATGCCACCATCACAAAAACCTTCTGTCCGTCTCTGCTCCTTGCCCACTCTTTGAATGTCCGTTTTCTTTTCACTGCCGTTTCCATCCGATTCCCTCTCTTTCTAAAATGGGCCAGGGTTCCCCCTGGCCCGTTTTTCTTTCCCTGAAAAGCGCAGCTTTACTCGGTTACTTCAATCTCAAGGGTTTCCTGGGCATCGTTCCAGGCGGTGGTCCAGTCAGCCATGATGTCGTCAAAGGTCTCGTTGCCGGTAAAGGCAGCTTCTACGATTCTCTGAACCTTGGCATCTCCGCCGGCGTTGAAGGAAAGTTCAGACTCGGCGTTGATCTCGCCCAGCAGATCCTCTTCTCCCGCGATGGCGGGCTGATCGGAAAGCAGGGTGCAGCCGTCAAATGCGCTGTACATGTCGGGGTTCTCTCCGCTCTTGGAGGTGGTGTAGCAGCCTTCCATGATGTTCCATCCGGACTCCTCGGTGAGCCATTTGACAAATACCAGAGAAGCGATCTTGTTGTCGTCGGTGGCGTTTACGTTAATGCCGTAGTTGTAGTCGCCGCCGGCCAGCACGTACTGCGTTCCGTCCACGGTGATGGGGAAGGGCATGTATCCGATGTCATCCCCGTGATCACCGGCCTGTACCATCTGGATGAAAGCCCAGGAGCCGAGAACCATGGCACCGATCTCGCCGTTGTTGATCATGCCCTTGCAGCCTTCCCAGTCGGTGGTGGTGTAGTCGTCCTCGATCAGGCCTGCCGCCACGGCGTCATAGAGGATCTTGTACAGGGCGTAGGCTCCGGTGCCGTCTCCGTGGTCCTCAAAAGGATTGGCCATATGGGCGAACTTCTGGTTGATAAAGGTGTCATCGCCGTCGGAAACCACACCCAGGTAGGCATCCCATGCGCCCATGGTCCAGCCTGCCGCATAGTTGGTGTAAAGAGGAATGGCATCCGTGTTGTCCTTGATGAGCTGCAGATCTGCGATGAACTCATCGGGGGTCTTGGGAAGCTCGGTGATTCCGGCCTGCTCAAAAACGGCCTTGTTGTAAACCACGCCCTGGGCGTTGCCCCACATGGGAACACCGTAGCACTGTCCGTCGTAGGACCAGGCGCTTACAAAGTTCAGAGCCTCGCTCAGTTCGTCCAGTGTGCCGTAAGGCTGGAAGTAGGTGCTCAGATCCTTGGTGTCGATGGCGGGGATCAGCATGATGTCGCCCCAGTCTCCGGTGGAAAGACGAAGAAGAGCATCCTCGGCATAGTCGGTTACGCCCTCGGTCTCCACGGTGATGTTGGGATACATCTCGTTGAAGCTTGCGACCAGGTTGGCAATAGTGCCGTCCTCCTCACGGTCTGTTCTGCAGTGCAGAAACTTGATGGTAGCCGTGAGATCGGTGTAGTCCTCACCCAGGGTAATGTCCAGGTATCCGGGTACGCCTCCTTCATCCGCAGCGGCGTCATCAGCCATAACCGAAGCCGGAAGAGAGAGAACCATTGCCGCTGACAGTCCTACTGCCAGCATTTTCTTCAGTTTCATAGTCTTTACCTCCATTCGTAATCTTTAATTGTTTTGATTTAATATAGCATTGCAAACTTAATTAGTCAATTAAAAATGGTTAAATGAGTGAATTTTAGGATGTTTTACTTAAATTCATTAACCTTTCCTTTAACCTGTCATACTTCGCAGGATTCCCGTCTTTTTTCTCTCTGCCGGAACGCCTTTTAACCATGAAAAAACCCGTTTTGTACAACATGCACAAAACGGGTTGGTAAACAGGCACTTTAAACGTTTCCCAGCATAACCCTGGAAAGGCTCCCCAAAGCAACCCCGGCCAGTTTCTTTAAAAGGGTGATCTCCGTGGCGGGTGATTTCATCTTATAGCGGGGGAAGTAGCGGGTGATATGAAGGGGAATCTCCGGACTGATCGTGCTGATCCATTCGGCTTCTTCCCTCATATCCTCCGGATCGTCGTTAAGGCCCGGGACGATCAGCGAAGTAAGCTCCACATGACACCCTTCGGCGGCCCGGGCGATAAAGGCCTTCACCGTCTCCAGATCTCCTCCCAGCCTGGAATAGATCTCCGGACGAAAGCCTTTTAAGTCGATGTTCATGGCATCTACATATGGCAGGATCTCCTCCAGCACGGGGATCGCGGCCATGCCGTTGGTGACCAGCACCGCCTTCATGCCCGCATCATGCACCAGTCTGGCCGTATCCCGGACATACTCATACCCGGCCAGGGGTTCATTGTAGGTAAAGGCCACCCCGATGTTTCCCCGGGGCTTTTCCCTCTGGGCCATCCCGGTGAGTTCTTCGGGCGTCACCTGGTAGAGCCGGTCAAAGTCCTCCTCCCGGGCGGCGGCAATCTCATAGTTCTGGCAGAAGGGACAGGACATGGTGCATCCGTAGCTTCCCACGGAGAGGATCCGGCTTCCCGGGTAAAAGTATGCCAGCGGCTTTTTCTCGATGGGATCCAGAGCCATCGATGTCAGTTTTCCATAGCTGGCACAGACGATCTTTCCGCCTTCATTTTTCCGGGCCCGGCATCTTCCCGTTTTCCCTTCCCCAATCTTGCAGTGATGGGGACAGACCGGGCAGACGGCTTCATTCATGGCGGATCACCTGAAAGCGGTAGAGACGGAGTCCGGTCTCACCCTCCCGGATTCCCGCCTTTCTTCTGGCGATGTCCACCTGATCCTCCACCGTGTCCACGCCCTCCAGATCCGGAAGGAGAAGGCCTCTGCGGTATCCCTTTTCCACGATGACGCCGTAGCGCTTTACGTCCAGCTCATCCAGGGAAGAAACGGGTTCCGGCTCTCCCAGCACATCCACACTGATCTCCAGGTACTTTAATTCATCCTTTCCGATGGGCGGAAACCGGGGATCCCGGGTGGAGGCAGAGATGGCATTGTAAATGATCTCCTCTCCCAGGCTGTCTCTTGTAGGGCCGATGGTGCCGATGCAGCCCCGCAGCTCTCCGTTTTCATGGATGGAGACAAAGGCTCCGGCCCGGGTCTCCCTCATCTCCCGGGTAAGCTCCCTCTCCTCCGGCTCATAGATCTTTCTCCGGGAGACATACGTTTCAACAGTGTTTCTCGCCAGTGCTACGTAAGGATCCATCACTCTTCCTCCTTCCTGTGGTAGATGCAGAATCCATACCCCACCCCGAACACAGCTTCATGGGAAAGCTCTCGGGTCTCCACTTTCACTCCCTCCAGGGCTCCTCCCAGGATGGTGAAGGAGCGGTGGCCGCACTCCATGCTCTGGTCCAGGAAGCTCTCCGGGAAATCCAGAAGGGCGGGAAAGTCAGCGGATCCCATCACTTCCATGATCCGTCTGTCATACTTGGGTCCTTCCGGGCGGTATCCATAGGGGCCGTCTTTTTTCTGGCAGTGGCTTAAGTCCCCGCTGGCGATAAAGACGGTCTTTCTGCCCAGCTTTTCCACCGCCTCGGCGATGATTTGGCCAAACTGCCAGTGAACCTTAAGAGGCAGTCCCGATAAGCCCATGCGGATCAGGCGGTAATCCCGGTATTCCTGATTTACAAAGTAAAGGGGAACCATGGTGCCGTGATCCAGCTCCGGATCCCTCTCCCCGAAAGTCCCCGCGGGAAAGTCTTTCTCTTCCGCCAGAGAAGCAATCAGACGGACCAGCGCCTCGTCGTAGTCCACCTGGAACCGTACAGAACCCGCGCCAAACTGGCGGAAGCTTCCCGAGGCACCCTTCCCCGGGGAGATGTGGAAGTAGTCCCGGTACATCACCGAATGGGGGGATGTAAGAAGAATGGTATCCGGTTTAATCCGGGCGATATCCCTGGCCACCTCCCGGAAGGAATCCAGGGTATCCTGAATTTTTCTCTCCTCTCCCCTGCCGATCTCCGGCACGGCAATGGGGGGATGGGGAACCATGTATGCTGCCAGTATCATACCTGCGCCTCCTAACAGTGGGCAACAAAGGCGGAAAAGATCCGTCTGCTGCTCCAGTCGCTTTGATAAGAAAACTCCGGGTGCCACTGAACGGCCCAGAGGAAGTTTTTCCGGGCCATGTACAGGGCTTCCACAATCCCGTCTTCCGATACCGCCATCACCGAAAGCCCCGGGGCCACCCTCTTCACCGCCTGGTGGTGGTAGCTGTTGACTCCCAGCGTCTCCTGCCCCAGAAGAGCGTAAAGGGGAGAATCCCTTACGATCTTCACCTGGTGGCAGATCCGGTCGTAGGGAGGACTCATGTGGTGATCCACCGAAGAGGGATGCTGCGCGGGCAGGTCCTGATACAGGCTTCCTCCCAAAGCGGCATTGATAAACTGAATTCCCCGGCAGATCCCCAGTACCGGCTTATCTCTTTCCAGGGCGTAGTCCAGTACCAGCTTTTCCAGACGGTCTCTCCTTTGACAGGAGATCGTTCCCGCAGCGGATTCCTCTCCGTAGAGATCCGGGGAAACGTCATGACCCCCGGTAAAGAGAAAGCCCTGACAAAGGTCCGATAACTGAAAAATCTCCTTCTCCTCCAGATCCAGAGGAAACATCAGGGGAAGTCCTCCCGCCTGCCGGATGCCCTCCAGGTACCCGGGGAGCATCCACAGACTCTCCTTCTCATCATCCCAGAGGGGCATGACTCCAATCAGCCTTTTCACAAAAACCACTCCTTTTCCATCAGCCTCCCCATTTACCCATTTCAGTATAGACGTAAAACCCATGCCCGTCAACAAAAAACAAAGCGCCTGGCGTTTGCTAACGTTTGCTCATGGAAAAGCGGTAAGCCTCATCCACCCAGCCCATCAGGACCTGATCCAGATCCTCCTTTTCCTCCACCAGCACATGGTGGGTCCAGCGGTTGGGATAGGCCTCCGTGCTCTCTGCAATCCGCTCAGACTCAACCTGGTAGGGAAGCCCAAAGGAAACCAGCATGTATTCCCGGGGCCAGCCCTTTCTCCTTCGCAGGGGCGGGGAGGCCATGGCAAACATGTGGCGGTTGTAAAAGGAGATCTGGGTTTTGGCCACCCGGATGTCCACGTCCTCATAACGGCTAAGAACCAGATCCCGGAAAGCCTGGTAAAGAATCAAAAGATCCGGCCACCGGTCCCAAAACATCATTTCCTCCATACTCATCGCATCTCCCTCCTTTTCCGAAAGGCCGCCGGGGTGCAGCCCTCATGTTTCTTAAACACCCGGATGAAAGTCTCCGGATTTTTATACCCCAGCTCAGCGCTGATCTCCGATACCGCCAGAGAAGTGGAGGAGAGCAGGTTCTCTCCCCGGCGAAGCCGGATCCAGGTCAGAAGCTCCGAGAAGGTGGATCCGGTCATGTCCCGGATCAGGCGGGAGCAGTACTGCCTGGAGAAATGGAAATGGTCCGCCACCTGCTCCAGGGAGAGATCCCGGTAATTGTCGCAGATGTAACTCAACATGGGATAACCGGAAGGATGTCCCTGCAGGGGAGGCAGTTCCAGAGAATTTTCATGCCTGCGGATCAGCTGCGCAAAAAAGATGGTCAAAAGACTGCAGATAATGCGGTCCGAGTATTCATCCCCCTCCTGCTGCTCCTGAACCATCTCCAGGATGAGATCCCGAATCACCCTGTCCTCCCCGGTATGGAGGAGCATGTAGGGGAGGCGCTTCCCGGCATGGATGTTTCCCAGAAAGAAGAGGGAAACCGGGGTGTAATCCCGCACCATGTTTAGAAAGATGTCCGTGAAGGTGCTGGAGCGGATCAGAATGTTGAGAACCAGGCTCTCATCCTGGACCTCAATGCCGTGGGAAACCCGGGGAGCCATCAGGCACAGATCCCCTGCCTGAAGAGAGATCTTCCTTCCCGGAAAGTGCTGGGTGCATCCGCCCGTCAGCACACAGATGATCTCAAAGAAGGCATGCTCATGAAAGAAAAGGGGCAAAAACCTGGGATGCTTGACAATGACCGCATTCTGCCCTTCCCTCATAAACTCCTCCTCCGGCCGGAAGCGGGGGATGTTTTCCGGATGCCGGACAATCTCCAGGTTTACCGGATCAGAAGAATATCTTTCCAAAAAAGCCTCCAGGTCTCCTCCCTGCTGCCGGATCAAAAAGTAATCCCGGAACAGTTTCTCGTCATCCTGCCATTCCTTCAGTTTCTCCATGATGAGATCGCAGTCCATGTCTCTCCTCCTTTGAGTTTTATTATAGATGTCAGTTTCCCAAAAGTCAATGAACCTGATGATCCGTGATCATGGCATCCGGATGAAAAGGGTGGTATCATGGGATCAGAAAGAAAGGAGACAGCCATGAAAGATCAGTTTACCGTGGACAGCCTGGTGATTGAGCACCAGTGTACGCCACTGGGAATCGATGTAAAAAATCCCCGCTTCGGATGGAAGCTTCGAAGCAGGGAGAAAAACCTGTATCAGAAGGCCTATCGTATCCGCCTCTTTACCGGGGAGGACCTGGCAGCGGATACGGGCGTGGTGGAAAGCAAATGCAGTGTGGACGTGGAGATACCGGGCTTTGAGGCCTCTCCCATGACCCGTTATGACTGGGTTCTTCAGGTCTGGGACACTCTCGGACGCCAGGCAGAGTCGGAAAGCCGCTTTGAGACCGGACGGATGGGAATACCCTTTGCCGGAGGGTGGGTGGAACCGGAGCAGGAACCCACTCCCCCCAGCATGGTGGGAAAGGACATGAGCAAAGCCGCGGACGGAGTCAATCCCTATAAAAAGGTAAAGAGGGACTTTGCGGAGTTCCGGCCTCCCAAACGGATCCGGATTCCCTTTGCCGTCTCCCGTCCGGTAAAACAGGCCCGAATCTACGCCACCGCCCATGGAATCTACGAACTGGAGGTAAACGGAATCAAAGCGGATGAGAGGAAGTTTGCCCCGGAGTTCACCACTTACCACAAGATCCTCCAGGTCCAGACATACGATGTGACCTCCGTTCTCCATCAGGGAGAAAACGTGATCGGCGTCACCATTGCAGACGGCTGGTGGGCCGGAAGGGTGGGCACCACCGGAGACTGCTGCCAGTATGGGGACAGACTGGGCCTTCTCCTGGACTGTGTGATCCGTTACCAGGACGGCACAACGGAAACCGTCACCGGAGAACAGGGCGTATCCTCCACCGGTCCCTTTGTGTACGCGGACCTCTTTGTGGGAGAACGATATGATGCCCGAAAGGAAACCCCGGGCTGGAGCAGTCCCGGATTTGACGATTCTGCGTGGAAGCCGGTCAAAAAGGTTCTTTACCCCATGGACAACCTGGTGGGACAGTATGCTCCCCCGGTAGAAGAGGTCTGCACCTTAAAACCCAAAGCCGTCTTTACCTCTCCCGCCGGGGAGACCATCCTGGATGCCGGCCGGGTGGTGGCCGGTGTGGTAAGCTTTACCGTCAATGCCCCCAAAGGAGTCGTGATTACCCTGGAGCACTCGGAGGTCCTGGATGAAAAGGGCAATTACTACAACAACATCCTGGGAGTCAACAAGGAACAGACGGATGTGTACATCACCAGAGAAGGCACTCAGTCCTACTGCCCGCACTTTACCTACCACGGCTTCCGCTATGTGCGCATCAGCGGCTGGCCGGGACGGATCTCCGCCAGTGACTTTGCCATCCATGTGTACAGCAGCCGGATGGAGGACATCGGAACCTTTGCCTGTTCCGATCCCCGTTTAAACCAGCTCACCCGCAACATTCTCTCCAGCCAGCTGGCCAACACCATCTCCATCCCCACCGACTGCCCCCAGAGAGAAAAGGCCGGCTGGACCGGAGACATCGCGGTCTTTGCCCCCACTCTCACCTTCAACCGGGAAGCGGATGCCTTTTTATCGGGCTGGATGAACAGCCTGCGGATCGATCAGCTTCCCAGTGGTGCCGTACCGGATGTGGTACCGGATCTTCCGGCCTACAAAAGTTTTCTCACCGAATCCTTCGGTTTTGAGACCAGCTGCGGCTGGGGGGATGCGGTGATCCTGGTTCCCCTGGCCCTTTACCGTCAGTATGGAGACACCCGGATCCTGGAGGAAAACTATGGGGCCATGACCCGCTGGATGGACTACATCCAGGACCGGTGTGAAAACTTCCACCCGGATGAGTATCAGACCTGGGATGAAAAGCACAAAGAGAGAAGCCGGTATCTCTGGAACACGGACTTCCACTTCGGAGACTGGCTGATCCCCAGCGTGGTCCTGGGCAATCCCGACGGCATGGCCATGAACACCACCGCAACCGCCACCATGAAGTATGTGGCTCCGGCATATGCCGCCTTCAGTGCGAAAAACATGGGAGAAATCGCCGGGATCCTGGGAAAGGAAAAAGATCAGGAAGCTTATGAAAAACGGTATGAACGGATCCGCCAGGCCTTCATGGAAGAATACGTTCACCAGGACGGCACCATGGATGCCGATTTCCAGGGCATCTACGTTCTTGCCTTAAAGTTTGGTCTGGTGCCGGATGAGCTTCGGGAAAGAATGACCGAACATCTGTGTCAGATGATCCGGGATAACAGGGGGTGTCTGGATACCGGTTTTTTAAGCGTTCCCTTCCTGCTGGACGTGCTGATGGAAAACGGTCAGAGACAAATGGCGTATCAGATCCTGTTTCAGACGAAGTGTCCCAGCTGGCTCTACATGGTGGAGCACGGAGCCACCACCATGTGGGAGAGCTGGGGAGCCACGGGAGAAGACGGAACGGTCAGCACCTACAGCTACAATCACTATGCCTTCGGCTGTGTGGGAGAGTGGATCTACCGGGAAATCGGCGGCTTAAAGATGCTGGAGGCCGGCTATAAAAAGATCCTGGTGGAACCGGCCCTGGACTGCGGTCTCACATCTGCAGCGGTAAGTGAGGAGACTCCCTGGGGTAAAGCTTCCGTTTCCTGGGAGATTCTGGAGAAAAAGGCTCTGGTCCATGTGGAAGTGCCGGTGGGAACAGAAGCTGAAATCCGCCTTCCCGGACGGGAAAGAGAAACCGTGGGCAGCGGATCCTATGTGTTTACCGCGGATCTTTAAAGAAAGGGGGCAGCCATCATGCTTGTCCAGAAGTTGAATCTCTATCCGGAGAGACAGGATGTGACTCTTACCGCCTACATTCTGGATGATTCCCCGGAGATGTTAAACGGAAAGAAACGTCCCGCCGTTCTGATCTGTCCCGGAGGAGCCTATCTGAATCTTTCCGACCGGGAGGGTGAACCGGTGGCCATGAAGTTTCTCTCCATGGGCTACCACGCCTTTGTCCTTCGCTATTCCGTGTACGGAGAAGGCGTCCGGGAAAACTATGACCTGGAAAAACCTCTTCCCCCCAGGGCTCACTGCCAGTATCCCAAACCCATGCAGGAGATCGGCATGGCCATGCTGCTGATCGGAGAACACTCTGACCAGTGGCTGGTGGACATGGAAAAGATTGCCCTGTGCGGCTTTTCGGCCGGAGCCCACAACGCGGCCATGTATGCCAACAGCTGGCATGGGGACCTGATTTCCGGAGCTCTTAAAGCCGATCCAAAGCTTCTTCGCCCCGCAGCTTCCATCCTCTGTTACACCGTGGGAGACTACCGGATAATGGAAAAGGCCGTAAAGCCCGGTTTCCTGGAAGCCTTTTACGGTCAGTCCAACACGGCCTACACCGGAACTCCCTGGCCCGGTCCGGAAATGATGCAGGAGATCAGTCCCGCCCGGCACGTAAATGATCTCACTCCTCCCACCTTTTTATGGGCGACGGCCCAGGACAGCCTGGTGCCGGTGCAGAATACCCTGGTGATGGCTCAGGCCCTGGCGGATCAGGGCATTCCCTTTGAAGTTCATGTGTTTGAAGAGGGAGAGCACGGAATGAGTCTGGCAACTCAGGCCTCTGCCTCCAGCCACTCTCAGATCCGGCCGGATGCGGGCAAATGGGCGGATCTGGCGGGAGTCTGGCTGGAGAAAAGGTTTTCCCTGCCCATCCCCAAGTGAAAGGAGATTTGGTCATGACAAGACAGGAAGCCGTTCAGGCTCTGATGCCCATTAAAGAGCAGCTTCTCTCCCAGGTGGGAGAAAAGGTGAAAACCCGCCACATCCACGGGGAGAGGATGGATGTAATAATCGGGGGAAAGGTTCACAGGATGCTCCATTATTCCAGCGGGAAAGAAATAGCCCCGGTATACTTTGACATCCACGGAGGCGGCATGTGCTGGGGCATGATGGAGGAGGGAGACCTGCTCTGCCACCGGATGAATGAACAGCTGGGAATTGAGGTCTATGCCCTGGATTACCCGCTGGTGCCCGATGCCTTTTTCCCGGAGGGCCTTAACTGGCTCTACGATACCGTCTCCCATCTGGTGGCTCACAAGGAGGAATTCCACCTGGATCCCGACAGGATGATTGTAGGGGGAAGAAGTGCGGGAGGAAATCTCTCCGCCGCTCTCTCCATCATGGCCAGGGACCGGGGTGAGTTTCACTTTGCCTGTCAGGTGCTGGATCACCCGGTTCTGGACATGGGCCTGGGGATTGTGGATGAGTCCAGCCGCTACTATGGAGAAGGGGCCCTTCCCAAAGAGCTGGTTGACCTCCTTGCCACCGCTTATTGTGCGGAGGAAGAGAAGAAAAGCCTTTACTGCTCTCCCCTCAATGCCTCCACAGAAGAACTGAAAGGTCTTCCCCCTGCGGTGATCCAGACCTGTGAGCTGGACTGCCTCCGTCCGGACGGAGATCTCTACGCAGCCAGACTTAAAGAAGCAGGGGTACCCGTCATCTCCCACTGCTACATGGGGGTACTGCACGGATTTACGGAAGTGGAAGGCCCGGAGGAGAAAAACGGGCAGCAGTATCTGATTGACGGAATTCGGACACTGATGAAGCTGTGATTATGAAAGCCCGGGGGAGGAAACTCCTTCGGGTTTTTCACTGCATAAGGATCTTTCTTCAGTGTCATCAGATCCTCGCAGTGACAACTTCATACAGGCAGAGAAAACCTTCATGAAAAAAGGTGATCTCCAGTTCCGCCCCGCCACAGTAATAATACTTATCCCTGGGGTTTCTGTCCCCGGAAGGGAATAAGCACAGTCAGGGAGCTCAGGGGATGTGGTTTTTCCGGAGGAATTCCTTCCTATTATAACAGGGGTATTAATCGCAACAGGTCCAGGGCCGTTTCGTGAAAGTCGAATCCCTGCAGTTTTTAAAATGCTTCGCTCTTACCTCAGCAGTTTCAACCCTGCCGCCTCCCTTCAGGGCCATTGTGTCACATAAAGCCGTACGTTTAAAGTCTTATCCGGGATCTCCGTTGAACTAATAAGTCAATCATATGCGAAGAAATCACCTGCGCTCATTCCATGAGATGACATTGAAGATGAATAACAGGCCCCGCCGTTGCCAGCCGCTTTAGTCTGATAAATCGGCAGAGAATAATTCAAGGACAGCACAGGATAATCAATGACTGATGAAGATGGAAGTGCATAAGTGTTTCACCTTTTGCTTGACACGAACCTGTTTTTGCGGGATAATATCAATAACACGAAGGATTGTTTGAAGCAGGTTCCCATAGAGAAGAAGCACGAAAAAGTCCTCCATGAGTTGGGACTTTCCCTGTCAGAAGCCATTACGATATTTCTGGAGACAGCAGTAAGGGAACAGCGCATTCCCTTTGCAATCGCCCCGGATCCTTTCTACTCTGAAGACAACCTTCACTACATGAAGCAGTAGATGACCGATTGTAAAGCCGGCCGGCCCTGGCTTTGATGTCAAAACCATCCCCCAATCCCTGGCCGTTCGGATGTCATGATCCAGAGCACCGGAGCTTTTGCGGTGTCCGGGCAC
>CAZJYM010000006.1:0-13524 GCA_964550245.1 uncultured Blautia sp.
GAGCCACGGTGACGCCGTACTTCTCCGAGAGCTCCTCGGCTCTTTTAAGACGCTTGAAGTTCTCCTCCGCAAAGTACCCGGGCGTGTTCCGGTCCGGTGATGGAGATACCTCCCGGATCTGATGAGCCAGGCTGTAGTGGGGGCTGATGGCCCGAAAAGGCTCCATCCCGTTTTCCAAAGCAAAGGCGTTGGCCTCCCGGAACCGGTCCATGGACCAGTTGGAAGCCCCGTAGATGCCGATCCTGCCTTCCTTTTTCAGCCTGTCCAGGACAGGAATGATGTCGCTTACGGGTACACTCTCGTCATCCCGGTGAAGCATGTAGATGTCAATGCAGTCTCTGTGCAGTCTGGCCAGAGAATCATGAAAGTCGCTTAAAAGATCGTAGGGCGTCACTCTCTTTCGGTAGGCGTTCTGGTGACAGCCCTTTGTCAGGATCACCGCCTCCTCTACCCGGTCTTTAGGATACCAGGTACTCCCCCGGTCTCTTCTCCCCGGGAATCCACGGTGTGGTCTCATCGGAGAACAAAGCCGGGGATGTGCCGATCATGATGGGCGCCATTTCCTTTTCCAGTCCCTGAATTCTCATTTTCTCAATCCCCTCCCGGTCTGATGTCAGGTAAAATTTTTACCGTCAGTATACCCGTCTCCTGTCCCTTTGAATTGTATGACTCTGATCCGGGGATTGTAAATTTTTGACCTGGAAGAAGGTTTTGTTGTCCCTTTACCCGGACTTTTTCAGGTCTTCCATATATTGTCCCGGAGATTTCCCGTAGACTGCCTTAAACTTCTTGTTGAAATGGCTGGAATCAAAACACCCCACCTCCTGGGCAATCTCCGTGATGCTTTTGTTTCCCTCCCGCAGCAGTTCCACCGCTTTTTCCATCTGCAGCTCTGTCACAATCTGATTGTAGGTCTTTCCCGTGTTTTCATGAATCACCCGGCTTAAATACCCCTGGGAGTATCCAAAAAAGGCCGCCATCTCCGCCAGGGTGGTGCGGGTGTAGTTTACGCTTAAATACCCCAGTAAAGAGATGATCAGGTTGTTGGGGGCTTCCCCCTGGGTATTGGGCACAATGGCCCGGATCTCGTAGTCCCGGGTGATGTGCAGCAGAAACTCTCCGGTGAGAAGGCTGATGGAGTAGGCGTAGGCATGGGGCCGGTACTTCGCCTCCGTGAGGATCCGTCCAGCGAGCTCTAAAAGCCAGGGATCCTTTCCCGTGGGAAAGAGAATGTAGGGGCTGATGGTTCTGCGGTAGAGGACGCTCTCCAGGAAATCCGCCATCAGCCGGCCGCCTTTGAGCATGTAGAGAAAGTTCCGGCCCAGGAATTTCCGGCTCACCATCAGGTTTACGATACAGCTCTCGTCATTGAGGCAGGACAGGGCATGGCTGGCCTGCGGCGCCATGAAGCACACATCCCCCTCGTTCATGGGAAAGGAAGATTTGGCAAAGCAGTTCATGCAGCTGCCCGCCGCCACATAGATAATCTCCACGTAGTCATGGTTGTGCAGCACGGGATAACTGTACCTCCGGTGCAGGGCCACCTCCACATGGGAGTCGCTCTCCACGTCCGCCACCGTATCCCCCTTCTTCCCGATGCTCTTTTCCCGGTAGATGTAGGATCTGGGCGTCTGGACCAGGATTCCCTCCCGGCAGCCTCTCTCATACTCCGCGTAGGTCATGGGGCTTGTCCAGAGGCGTTGATCTCCCCTTTGGTAAGCGTTCTTCAGGATGATTTCATCCTCCTCCAGAGGTCTGTTGTAAATTTTTTCCTGCTTCATCTCTCATCCTCCTCCCCGGATACTCTACCACACTGTAGGCGGGAAGTCAAAAATTTACAAAAAAGAGGTCAGATCCGTACAAGGGTTTTTGATCGGTTTGTGATACAATGATTAAAAATGTATGGAAAGGAGAACCTGATGAGAGAGAATCACATATTCCCGTTCCTCTGGATGCGGGGGGAGGAACCGGAAATCATACGAACGGAGATGAACAAGATCCACGAAGCGGGTATGGGGGCGGTCTGTCTGGAAGCCAGGCCTCATCCCGACTTTGCCGGTGAGGGCTGGTGGCACGACGTGGACATCGTGATTGAGGAAGCCAAAAAGCTGGACATGCAGGTCTGGTTCCTGGACGATGCCCACTTCCCCACCGGCATGGCCAACAACGGAATGAACAAACATCCGGAAAAAGCCAGGAGATGGCTGTACACCCAGTTTGTGGACGTGACCGGTCCCATGCCCATGGCCCAGGTGGATGTGGATCTGCTTCTTACAAAACAGTTTACCTGGGTGGACCTGGGCAAGCCTGTAAACACCCCTCTGTATGAAGAAACGAAGCTGCTGTCCGTCACAGCCTGCAAAATGTATGACGGAGACGTGACAGAGGGAGAGCCGGTGGATCTGACAGATAAAGTCGCGGACGGCTGGCTCACCGCAGACATCCCCGAAGGAACCTGGAGAATCTACGTGACCTTTTCCACCACCGCCATCGGACCCAAACCGGAGTACATCAACTACATCGAGGCGGATTCCGTGAGAGTCCTCATCGATGAGGTGTACGAAAAGCACTATGCCCGATACAAAGACCTGTTCGGAACCACCATCGCCGGCTTCTTCTCCGATGAGCCCGGATTTTACACCCGGGAGACCTATGATGAGTTCAATTACCTGGGTGTCTACATGGTTCTTCCCTGGGGCCGGGAGATGGAAGAACTGATGAAGAGTCAGTACGGAGAAAACCTGTACAGAGACCTGCCCCTTCTCTACAACTCCGAAAAGTCCGGTCTGGAAAGGACCATCCGCGCCACCTACATGGATTCGGTCACCACCCTCTACAGCAGAAACTTCTGCGATCAGCTGGGAGACTGGTGCCGGGATCACGGGGTGCGCTACATCGGACACATCGTGGAGGACAACAACGGCCACATGCGTCTGGGAGCCGGCGTGGGTCACTACTTCCGCTCCATGACCGGACAGGACATGGCCGGAATCGACAACATCGGGTATCAGCTGATGCCGGGCAACGACCGGGCCAACCGCCACACCGGATACCAGGATCTGAAGCCGGAATTCTTCCACTACGAGCTGGGAAAGCTGGGAAGTTCCTGTGCCGCCATCGATCCCTTAAAGAAGGGACGCACCATGTGCGAGAATTTCGGAGCCTACGGCTGGAGACTGGGTGTCCGGGACATGAAGTGGCTGGTGGACTATTTCCTGACCCAGGGCACCAACTACTTTGTTCCCCATGCCTTCTCCATGGGCGAATATCCGGATCCCGACTGTCCGCCCCATTTTTACGCCAGAGGTGAAAATCCCCAGTTCCCCAGTTTCTGTAAGCTGATGAAATACACGGACCGTCTCTGCAATCTGTTCTCCGAGGGAGAGATCGTGACCTCTGCCGCTTTGCTCTACGAGGCGGAATCCGACTGGTCCGGAAATGTGATGTCCGGATCTGCCATAGGCAAAGAGCTGATCCAGCATCAGATCGACTACACCATCATCCCCGCAGACGTGTTCACCAACAGGGAATACTTCGGCTGTAAAGTGGAAAACGGAGTTCTTGTCATCAACGGCCATCCCTTAAAGGCCCTGATCATCCCGGAGTGTGAATACCTGCCGGCTCCGGCGGCGGCGTTTATCGGGGAGAATCCCGACTTTCCCGTGTATTACATCAACAGCCTTCCCATCGGCATCACCGGAAAGGCTTCTGATGAGAAGGAACTTCTGGACAAAGCCCTCAGGGGAAGGGCCTGTGTTCCGCTTGAATCCCTTTCTGATACTTTGATCCGGGCGGGAATCCGGGATGAGCTGTATCCCAGGACGACAGATGCCGATCTGCATCAGTTCCACTACCGCAAAGAGGGCCGGGATGCCTGGATGTTTATGAACGCCTCCCTCTCCCATGCGGTGGATGTGCATCTTCACCTCCCGGAGGGAAAGAAGTACGGGATCTACGATGCCATGAAGGATGTGACCAGAGAACTGATCACCGCAGAAGACTTCCATCTGGTCCTTTCCCCCTATGAATCCCTTGTGATCCTCACCGATCCGGAAAATGCCCTTCCCGCCGAACCGGTACTCACTCCTTACGGGACCATCCCCCTGGAGGAGTTCTCCCTGACGCTGAAAGGGATCGGAAGCTCCGAGACCGCCCTTATCTCCCACTTCCATCCGGTACCGGTCTCCTCCCTGGACAGAGACTTCTCGGGAGAGATGATCTACAACACCACGGTGAACCTGGAGGAGGTTCCGGCCCGGGCCCTTCTTACGGCACAGTATGTGTATGAATGCATGACGGTAACCGTAAACGGAAGTGAGGCCGGCTTTGCCCTTGCCCCGCCCTATGAGGTGGATATCACACCCGCCCTGAAGCCGGGCGTCAATGAGATCCGGATCTCCGTAGTCTCCACCGCCCTTCGCCATGCCAACACCAAACCCGGTCCCTTTGGGAAGGAGCGCACCGTTTTGGAGCCCACCGGAATGTTTGGGAAGATTGAGATTTCGCTTTTCCGATAATATTTACGCCGTCAGAAGTTCCTCTGACGGCGTATTTCATACATTGTTGCTCTCACACCACCTGGCGATCCGCGTGATCAGATCCCGGTCAATCTTTCCGTAGGGGATGCGGATGGTCCCCTTGCTGGTGTCATAACCGGCAAGCTCCTGAGAAAACTCCTCCACCGCCTTATCCCCCGGATAAAAGCCGATGTGCTTTTTAGCCGCCGCGAAATGACACAGGTTCCTTTTCTTCCAGTAGGTGGGCATGCTCCAGGAGATCCGCTCCTGGGCATCCGGAAGGGCCTCCCTTAATATCTCCCTCATTTCGAAGAGATCCCCCCGCTTCTCCTCATCCTGGGAAAGGATGTACTCTTCCACCGTCCGGGGTTTTTCCCCGCAGTAGTGGCTCTGGTTTATGTTTTTAAACTGCTTGTGGCATTTTGGACAGGTCCACATCATTGTCGCCTCCTTGCAAAGCCCTGTTTCTTCCTATTGTAATGCTTTTTCTCTTCTGCTGCAACCTCCTTCTGATAATCTCATTCACACCTGTGATTTTCCTGTTGACACAATCATGACAGACTGCTATAATACAGATAAATCACATCTATGAATTATGTCCGTCATTTTTATGAAGGAGGACTCGTTATGGAGGATAAACCTTATCAGGACTTTGCAGAAAGGCTGGTAAAGCTTCGCAAGCAGGCCGGCCTGACCCGCAAGGAACTGGCAGAGCTGGTGGGAACCGCCCCCAGCACTCTTTTTTACTATGAAAGCGGATCCCGGATGCCCGGGGCGGATACCGCCTTTAAGATCGCCCAGATCTTCGGCATCACGGTGGAGGATCTGCTGGGGGTTCCGGATGCCGCGCCCCTGATGGAAAAGGGCAGTGCCGTGGAGGACATCTCCCGGCTGTACGGGAATCAGGCCGCCGCCTCCGCCCAGGCCTATCTGGACGGCACCAGCGCCCTTCTGGCCGGAGGCACCCTGTCCACAGAAGAACAGCTGGACTTCATCTCCGTGATGAGAAAGGTGCTCATCGATGCGGAGATCCGGGCCAAGGAAAAGTACACGCCCAACCGCTTCCGCACCCCCGTATGGCAGAAAAACACGGAGGAGATCCGTTCCAGCGCGGATGACCTGATCCGCTCCGTGGATCAGCAGATGCAGGAGCGGGACACCGACGGCGGTCAGAACCGCTGACTCCCTGGGGAATGGGGAGGAGGCGTTTAAATTGAAACTTGAACATCTGAAAAAAATGGACCGGATCATGAAGAAGGCCGGAACCCGCGATCCCGATGCAGTCCTCTCCAGCATGGGATTCATCTGCATCGATCCCGGAAACAGCCTGCCCGGTTTTATCACCCGGAGAAAGGGCTTTGTCTACTACGGTGTAAACAGAAATTTCAGCCGGCAAAAGTACGCCTTTGCCTCCTTTCACGAGGCTTTCCACGCCATCTGCGGCCACCTGGACACCCCCGGGTTTTTACAGGACGGAGCTCATGCCGACTCCTTTCTGGAAGGGCATGCGGTTGCCATCACGGAGCGGGATGCCAATATCGGAGCGGCGGATGCACTCATTGAGCCGGAAGTGTTTCTGGAGATGTGCGGATTTTTCAGCGGGGAGGTAAAGTCCTATCTGGCAAGCCTCTCCTCCTTTGAAAAGGCGGTTGAGGACTACCAGAACCACTTTGACACCGTGATCAGGGCCGGATCTCCCCAGGAGCGCATCCGGAAGATGAAGTCCTACCGGGAAGAACTGTCCCGGCTGTATGAACGGCTTCAGGAACAGGCGGCGGATCTGGCCGGTTCCGGACAGATCCTTTCCCGTCCGGAGATGGCCCGGGAACTGGAAGTGCCGGAATACGTGATCGACTACAAGACGGAAGCCATGTCCATCCGCAACTACAACATTCCCCGGGTGGATCTTCCGTCCTACGATAAAGTTTTCAGAAAGTGGTGACAGATCATGAAGAAGGAATCAGAAAGAATCTATGTGAAGGTGAACTCGGATTTCGACCAGACAGGCTACATGCAGCCCCGGGCCATCACCTGGTCGGACGGCCGGACCTTTAGAATCGATGCGGTCCGGGACTTCCGCCCGGCTTCCGCTCTGGCGGAAGGGAGATCCGGGGACTGCTACACGGTGATCATCGGCGGTCAGGAAAAGCATCTGTTTTTTGAAAAGACCAGCGATCTGTTTGCGGCCCGTACCGGACGCTGGTTTGTGGAGTCCAATTGACATTTGGAAAGGCATCCCCATGGAACGCACTTATATCGCCATTGATCTGAAAAGCTTTTACGCCAGCGTGGAATGCGCGGAACGTCACTTTGACCCTCTCACCACCAACCTGGTGGTAGCGGATCCCTCCCGTACGGAAAAGACCATCTGCCTGGCCGTATCCCCCTCCCTGAAAGCTTACGGCATTCCCGGAAGAGCCAGGCTCTTTGAAGTGATTCAACGGGTGAAGGAGGTAAATCAGCAGCGGATGGTGCAGGGCATCCAAAGCGGCTGCATCCGGCGGGGAGAGGACGGAGAATACCATTTCTCCTCCCCCTCCTTTGACTCCGAGGCACTGCAGTCGGATCCCTCCCTGGAGCTGGCTTACTACACGGCTCCTCCCAGGATGCGGCTCTACGAGGAGTACAGCACGAAGATCTACTCCATCTATCTGAAATACATCGCCCCGGAGGACATCCACGTGTACTCCATCGACGAGGTCTTCATCGATGCCACCCCCTACCTGGAGACCTACCGGATGAACGCCCATGAGCTGGCCATGACCATGATCCGGGAGGTCCTCTACTCCACCGGCATCACCGCCACGGCCGGAATCGGCACCAACCTCTATCTGGCTAAAATCGCCATGGACATCGTGGCCAAGCATGTGCCGGCGGACAAAGACGGAGTCCGTCTGGCAGAACTGGATGAAATCCGGTACCGGGAGCTGCTGTGGAGCCACCGTCCCCTTACGGATTTCTGGAGAATCGGCCGGGGATACAGCACAAAGCTGGAGAGTATGGGACTCTTCACCATGGGGGATGTCGCCAGGGCTTCCCTCTCTCCCGTGCTGGAGGACATGCTGTACCGCGCCTTCGGCATCAATGCGGAGCTGCTCATCGATCACGCCTGGGGCTGGGAGCCGGTGACCATCGCCGAGATCAAGTCCTACCGCCCCTCCACCACTTCCCTCTCCACGGGGCAGGTCTTAAAAGAGCCCTACGATTATGAAAAAGGCCGGCTGATTGTGCGGGAGATGGCGGAGCTTCTGGCCCTGGATCTGGTGGACAAAAGGCTGGTCACAAAACAGATGGTGCTGCACATCGGCTACGACCGGGAAAGCCTGAAGCCCTCCGCCCAGGGAGGCGGTGTCTACCTGGTAACGAAAACCGGAAAGGCATACCGGGGAGCCGTCACCCCCGACCTTTACGGCCGGCCCCATCCCCGGCATGCCCACGGCACGGAGAACCTGGAGAAGTTTACCAGCTCCACCAGAAAGATCGTCTCCGCCGTCATGGATCTGTACACCCGGGTGGTGGATCCGGATCTTCTGATCCGCCGGGTGAACATCACAGCCTGCGCACTCATACCGGAGTCGGAGATCCCGGAGGAGGAACCGGAACAGCTGTCTCTGTTTGTAGACTATGAAGCGCTGGAAAAGCAGAGGGAAAAAGAGAAACAGGATGACGAAAAAGAAAGAAATCTCCAGAGAGCCGTGCTGGAACTGCAGAAAAAGTTTGGAAAAAACGCGGTTTTAAAGGGAATGAACCTGATGGAGGGAGCCACCACCATCGAGAGGAACGGACAGATTGGAGGCCATAAAGCACAGTGACCTGCCGCAGCAGCGGCAGGTCACTTTATAATTTTCTTCAAATGATTACGGATTGCTTCGCTGCTTCGCAGCTTCCACAATCATCTCCCACAGCAGTTTTTATATTTCTTCCCGCTGCCGCAGGGACAGGGATCATTCCTGCCCACCTTGGGCTGATTCCTCCTGTATGTGCCCAAAGTCGTAAATCCCACTTTCCTGGTGTCTTTGAGGGCATCCCCGTAAACGCCGTACAGGAAGTCCTCCACCTGCTTTTTGGGACCCGACAGACCAAGGGGGCCCAGCTCTTCCAGTATCCTGTCAGCCTCCCCCCGGGGATCATCCAGTACCTCCTGAAAGAAAGGTTCATGGATCTTATACATGTGAGGGTACCTGTCCTTCACATACTCCAGTTCCTCCACATGCCCGGGAAGGTACTGACACATGAACCACTTATAGGCCACCGCCATGGCCTTCATATCTGCGGTTTCTTCACGCATGGAATCCGGATCTTCCATATCCTGCGTCTCCGTCTGAAACATAAGATATTTGCTCATGACAGAGCTGAGCCGGTTGTCATCCTGGCTTTCATAGTATTCCATGGCCGGATAGGCGGAATCCAGAGTGCCCTCAAATTCCGAGAGAAATCCCTTTTCCCTGATTCTCTCGACAAAGTTCATGAAAATCGGTCGAAACCATTTGTTATCCTCCATGAGTTCGGACAGTGCGGCCACATGCATCGCCAGCGTATACTGCCTGTCTGTTGTCATCTCCACCTGATCCAGGAAGTCAAAGAACAGCTCTTCATCTTCCTCAAACTTCTTTCTTCCAACGGAGACATCCAGACACAGGATGCGGGTGAACGACCATTCTATGGGATCCAGCCAGCGGATGTCTCCGGTGCTGTGCCAGTAATCCACAACACGGCAAAACATTTCCCGGGCCTGCTTTACGTTTCCCTTCACCAGGAGGACTTCCCCGTACGTGGCATAATAATCGCCGTTGAACTCTTCCGGCGGAAAGCACCTGCGAAAGTCTTTCAGGGCATCATCAATCTGAAAGACAAGAAAGTCTGATAATCCCAGATAGATGCGGTAATCCTTTTCTTCGGGGAATTTCTCAGTAAGAGCTGTAAACAGGCGTTTGCCCTCCGGATAGTCTCCGCGGTATATGTTGCACATGCCCTGAAGCATCTGTATGGCCGAATCATCCTGGACGTGAGGAAGCTGGCTGCACAGCTTTAAGGCATCGTTATAGTTTCTGCTGTTCGCGGCCGTAAAGGCCTCCTGTATGGTATCATGACAGTAGACGGGATACGAGGCAAGGGCATTCTTCTGGTATTTCTCCCAGTTCCACATGTCTCTTTCCATCGGTACGATATTGATCTGCATTTGGAAAACCTCTTTTCTCAGTGAAAATTTCCGGTCATTCCGACAAAAGCCAGAGAATCCCCAGGGCCGAACGCCTGTCCGCCTCCTGGAAATGGTTCCCCGGATTTAACCGGAACACAGTTTTTATCCCCTTCTCCTCATAGAAGGCCGCCAGCTGTTCCGTACAGGTCTGGACCGTCTTCATGGAAGGGTTTCGGGTCCTGCTCTCCCGGTCTCCCAGGGAGAGATACAGCCGTTCGGGCTTCTTTACCGGCTCCCTTTGGAGGGCAAACTCCGTAAAGCCGGGAAACCAGAAGGATCCGGACATGCTGGCGATTCGGGAGAACAGACCGGTCCGATACATGGAATAGACGGCAAAGAGTCCCGCCAGAGAGTACCCGGCGATTCCCAGCCAGGCAGGCGACCCTCCGCAGCGGGGAATGATCTCTCCGGTCAGCAGACTTAAGTATTCGTCTGCTCCTCCTGTAAAGGGAGGCTCATCCTTAAAAATAGACGGGCTCTCCCAGGGAGACATGTCCCGGTTCCAGTCCAGGCCGCTTATGGCTGCCAGGGAAAAATCCGGGCAGTTCATCTCCCTCAGAATCTTTCGCACAGACTCTCCCTCTCCGGAGAAGGTGTTCAGGACGATCAGGGGAGCATCCTCTTCCCTGCCGGGAAAAAGATCGACCGTTCTTCCTCCGGCATCAAACCGGCAGGGAAGAACCGGATCTCCGTTCATGTCTCATCCTCTTCCACATCAATGCGCTCAATCTTAAAGATCACCGGCCGGGTTCCGTCTGAACAGCAGGTGATCATGGTGTTTTCCTCCTTCATCCAGCCCCGCATGATGGAACCTCCCTGCAGGCCGGTGTAAATGTACCGGGAGATGGCATCCCATGCCTCGGAACAAAAGGGCAGGACCGGACCTCCCGCCACCTCTTTCGGATCCCCCTGGGTTTTGATCAGGGTATCGATCCCCATGTGCCAGAAGTCATCCCTCTCCTCATCCCGGCGAAACAAAAACTCATCCCCCACGTTGTAGCAGGGACAGACTCCGCTTAGGGGATCCGCACAGTACTGCTCCTGCAGCCCGGGATACAGCTTTTTATCGATTACGGTTACCTTTACCATGTGCTTCATGAAACAGACCTCCTTCCTTTATCTGCTGCGCGTCCTTTCAGCACAGGCTGATTATACCACCATACGGACAGTCCGTCAAAAGCCCCTGGGAAAAGCCTGTGGGGATCCATACAGGTCTCCAGGTCAGGAGACGGATCATCCTGCCTTTTTGGCGTTTTTTCGGACAGGATCGGGATGGGCCTTTCCGGTCGGAAAAGGCCGGAAAGAGGCGGAAAATAAGGCTTTACAGGCTTTTTTCCGTCTTTTTTTCTTCAGGGTGTGTATTTATATTAGTACTTGCATTTTTATGCAGGGAGTGATAGACTTTTCTATCAGTTAATAAAAATTTTATAGATTTTATTTTTTGTTTAGAATTTCGGGAAGTGAGCCCTAAAAACAGGGCATCCCTTTCAAACTGGAGAAACGATATGGATCTCGCACTGACAAGAGAAGATATTCTGGAAAAGCTGCTGGAAAACTATGCCCCGTACTTTGACGTGGACCGGATCGAAGAAAACTTCCCGGATGTGCCTCTCGCGGCCACCTGCCGCTTCTATGTCCACTCGGAGAAGTATGTGCTGGTGAAGAAGGCCAAGCTTTGGGAAGCGGACTGCAATGAATATGTATACATCTTTTCTCTTCCGGAGCTGACGGGAAATCTTTTTACCTCCTGCAAGGACTACGCCTACCGGGAAGGCATGAAGCTCATCGATCCCAAACCCGGCCACATGTACAGCTACATCACGGCGGTCTTCATCTGTGAGAGGTGCACGCCGGAAGGGGAACGGGCACTTAAAAAGTGCAACATTTACAAAAGTTTTCATTTTTCGTGGTATGGATGGATGAATTTCCATGCAACCGCGGTGGTCCGGGAGGAAAACCGGATTTTTTCCAACCGGATGGGCCGTGACAACACGAAAGTTATGAAAAAAATCCTGAATCAGGAGAAACAAAGGGGGAAATGACACAAAATGAACGCTGCACTAATTTTAATCATCGGTGTTGTGGTTCTGATCCTGGGCTACGTGTTCTACGGGAAATGGCTGGCGGATCAGTGGGGAATCGATCCCAACAGACCAACACCGGCACACGAACTGGAGGACGGAAACGACTATGTTCCGGCTAAAGCACCGGTTCTGATGGGACACCATTTTTCATCCATCGCAGGAGCCGGACCCATTAACGGGCCCATCCAGGCGGCTGTGTTCGGATGGGTTCCGGTCATGCTGTGGGTCCTGATCGGCGGTATCTTCTTTGGAGCCGTCCACGATTTCGGCGCCCTGTTCGCATCCGTGAGAAACAAGGGACAGTCCATCGGTGAGGTTATCGCCATCAGCATCGGCAGCCGGGCCAAAAAGCTGTTCCTGATCTTCTCCTATCTGACACTGATCCTGGTGGTGGCTGCCTTTGCATCCATCGTGGCCGGAACCTTCGGCGTTACCTATGACGAGTCAGGGGCTCTGACCGCCAACGGCATCGCCAATGCCCGTACCGCCATGATCTCCATCCTGTTCATCTTCATCGCCATCATCTTCGGCATGATGGTTTACAGGAGAAACGCCTCCGTGGCCGTATCCACCATCGTGGGCATCATTGCCATCATCATCTGTATGGTAATCGGCTACAACTGGTATCCCATCCGGCTTCCCAGCAACGTCTGGATGATCATCGTGGGCGTCTACATTGCCATAGCATCCGTCACCCCGGTATGGATTCTTCTCCAGCCCCGTGACTATCTGAGCTCCTTCCTGCTTTACGGCATGATGATTGTGGCCGTAATCGGCATCATCGGCGCTCATCCCACCCTGGACATCCCGGCTTTCACCGGCTTTGTGGATCAGGGAGTAAACGGCTCCGGAACTTCCCTGGGAACCCTGTTCCCGGCTCTGTTCGTCACCATCGCCTGCGGTGCCATCTCCGGCTTCCATTCACTGGTGGGATCCGGCACCACCTCCAAGCAGCTGGACAAAGAGTCTGACGCCAGACCCATCGCCTACGGCGGCATGCTCATCGAGTGCGGGCTGGCTCTGATTTCTCTGTGTGCAGTGGGCTACATCTGGAAAGAGTACGTTCCCGGCGGTACGGTCAATCCCACCACGGTATTTGCCACCGGTATCTCCAGAATGTGTGCGGCAATCCCCTTCCTGGCGGGAGCCGAAAACGTGATCTACTCCATGCTGATCCTGGCTGTGTCCGCTTTCTGCCTTACCTCCCTGGATACGGCCACCCGGCTGGCCAGATACATGTTCCAGGAATTCTGGCTGGAGCCCGGACAGACTTATGAGGATGCCACCGGTTACAAGAAGACCCTCACCAACCCCTATGTGGCCACCATCATCACGGTGGTGCTGGGCGTAGCTCTGGGCATGACCGGCTACTCCAACATCTGGCCGCTGTTCGGCGCCGCCAACCAGCTTCTGGCTGCTCTGGGACTTCTGGCAGTGGCTGCCTGGCTGGGAAAGATGGGCAGGAACAACAAGATGTTCCTGTTTCCCATGGCTTTCATGCTGGTGGTTACCATCGTCTCCCTGTGCCAGACCATCATCACCAACGTGAGAAACGCCACCTCAGGCGCGGCTGCCGGTGTGGGCTGGATGTGGACCCGGGCCGGAATCGCCGTCCTTCTGGTGTGCCTGGCCCTTGTCCTGGCCGTGGAAGGCGTGCAGACCTTAAAGAAACAGAGGAAATAATCAAAAAGCATACCGCCGTCCGGTACCCGGACGGCGGTAT
>CAZJYM010000006.1:13624-29511 GCA_964550245.1 uncultured Blautia sp.
AAACAGAGGAAATAATCAAAAAGCATACCGCCGTCCGGTACCCGGACGGCGGTATTTTCTTTCTCTTTATCAACTCTTAAATTTCCTGTTCTGATCCGCTCATTTCTCCGTCACTGCTCTTCTCCCCGAAAGGACCGATCCGCCGGCTGCGGTACTGCCTGGGGGTGTATCCCGTCATTTTCTTAAAGACGTGGGAGAAATAGCTGTAATCCCCATACCCGACCTTTTCGGCGATCTCCGAGATGGGATCATCCGTGTAAAACAGCAGCATCTGGGCCTCTGATACCCGGTAGTGCGACACAAGCCAGGTAAACGTATGTCCGTTGGAGATGATTTTGGTAAGCTCGCACAGCTTCGTGGTTCCGATATCCAGCTCGGAGCAGACGGTTCTGAGATTCAGCTTTTCCCGGAAATGCCTGGAGATATATGACTCCAGTCTCTGCTGCGCCGAAAGCGTGACGGGAATCACCTTCTCACTGATTTTCGTGTGGGAGGACAGGTCTTCCAGCAAAGCTGTGACGGCGGCGGCTCTGGTATCCGGGATCTGCTCAAGCTTCATGAACTTCTCCTGGAGTTCCTCCAGACTGCCGGGATACCAGGACAGCAGCTCTTTTGTCTGCTTCCAGGATTCCTCCATTGGAGACTCATCCAGGTACTGTCCGAAACCCAGAAAGGAAACGGTTTCACCTGATTCGATGATGGGGATCAGAGTCTCCTGGATTCCGGCGTGGCAGCGGTAATGATACGGTACCCCCGTCCTTCTGCAGATCCTGGCAGCCTGGGAAGCACAGGCCATGCACCGGGAGCGGCCATCAGGCACTGCGTTGACGGCCTGGCAGAATTCAGTGTGAACATCGCAGATGGGGATGACCTCCCCGCAGGACCGGTAAATCCTGACCCAGATGTGGGTGAGTTCATGGATGCGCAGGATGAACATAACCAGCCGGTCGTGATCATAAATCACTTTCATGGCACGCACCTCCTTTGATCCAGTCTACCAGATTGAAAATGAATAGTCAATATGTTATTCAGATGAAAGTGTTGAGGCAGTTATCAGTCATGCGCGAAAGATTGTCCTAATAAAGCGGCACATTTTGCGATACAAGGGGAACACCAGACACCTCCCGTGGCAGGTTGATAACGAAAATTTTTTCAATTTTCCGGGGAAAACGAAAGATAATCCTAAAAATTGTGCTGTTTGTCCTATTAATTGAGGAAAACATCTGCTATAATAAGCATTGTACCGCCGGGAAGGAGACTCATCCCCTCTTTCATCCGGTCGGTACGGAAGACAAAAGCAGCAGAAATCCTGACGAACAGCCTCCCACCGTTCCACTGTCCCCCAGTGGTTTGAATCAGGGATTTCAGTGCCACTTCTGTGCCTTCCATATTTGCTGTTCCATTTCATTATCTAACCTGCACAGTGCAGGCTGGTTTGAGATCGGCCTGCACTGACAAAAAACGAGATGGAAAATCCGATAGGGTGGAAACGATGTGTAAGGCCTGGGAAGAAATAAGAGAAAAGGGCTGAGAAGAAGACGGGGGGAAATATATGATTCTGGAATCCTACGGTCTGACTGGGGTATGGACTCTAAGACATTAAAGGAGGTGCTTATCATGGTTTCTGTTTTAGTTGCTGCTCGATATATTTTACATAATCAGGGAAGGATCAGTACCTGGAAACTTCACAAATTATGTTATTATTGTCAGGCGTGGCATATGGTCTGGACAGAGAAAAGACTGATTCGCGAAGATTTTGAGGCCTGGGCAAATGGACCTGTATGTCCGGAACTCTATTATGTACATCAGGGAAAGTTCATGATCTGTGAGTCAGATATTGTCAAAAAATGTTTTGGCTTATCTGATCTCAATGACGATGAGAGGGACTCTGTCGATATTGTTTTAAATACCTATGGTTCATTTGATCCATATGAATTACGTGAGATGACGCATCGTGAGCTTCCGTGGAAAGAAGCCAGAGGAGATATTCCTGGTGATGCAAAATGCCAGAACGTAATATCTCTTGACCGCATGGCGTCATTCTACAGCGAATTATAAGATATTGTTATTCGCCGCATATATCTCAAGGCCTTCAGTTCAGCGGCATAAATCCTCCGTTTTGTATACATAGTATCCCTCATACCAGTAACTGTGATCAATGCCTTTCATGTACACTTCACGGTCATCTGTCTTATCGGTCAAAGCCTGCTTTAACAGATGCTTAAGCTCCAGATCCTTAATCGGACTGCGCTCCATTGCCAGGAGATAATCCTCCTTATCGACCCTGCTCCAGTCGATCACATATCCGATCTCCTTTTTCAGCATGTGATCAAGCCAGATACGCATGCTGCGGCCGTTTCCATCCCGAAAGGGATGCGCCACATTCATCTCCACATATTTTTCGATGATCTCGTCAAAGGTACTCCGGGGCATTTTCTCAATGCTTTTCAGGGCAGCGTCCAGATACATCACCGGCGCAAAGCGGAAATTTCCTCTGGCCAGATTTACATTTCTCATCTCTCCGGCAAAGGAGTAAATATCCTCAAAGAGGTACCTGTGAATGGCCGAAAGTGTCTTATAAGTTCCCGGAGATAAAGTCTCCAGAAAACCGCTTTCAAACAGCTCCCAGGCTTTTTTCTTGCTGATTCTCTCCTCTTCCCGCGCATCGGTAATACCCGGTTTGTTTTCAATCATCCGTATTCTCCCCGCAAAAGAAGTTCAGCGCAAAATCCTCACTGCTGATAATCAGCGTCCCCTGGTTCCGACCCGTCCTCACAGGTTGTCACACATTTCCGGTTCGATGAAGGCTGCCTATACCTTTGTCACTTTAAAGACAGGTCAGGCCCGGGGGCCTGACCTGTAAAACTTTTCTTTCTTACCTGCTCTTAATGGCCGCCTGTGCCGCTGCCAGTCTGGCAATGGGTACGCGGAAGGGTGAGCAGGAAACATAATCCAGTCCGATCTGATGGCAGAACTCCACGGAAGCGGGATCTCCGCCGTGCTCGCCGCAGATGCCGATGTGCAGGTTGGGATTCACGGGACGTCCCAGCTTGATGGCCATCTCCATCAGCTTGCCCACGCCGTTCTGATCCAGCTTGGCAAAGGGATCAAACTCCAGGATCTTGGCATCATAGTAGGCGTTCAGGAACTTGCCGGAGTCGTCACGGGAGAAGCCGTAGCACATCTGGGTAAGGTCGTTGGTTCCGAAGCAGAAGAAGTCGGCCTCTTTGGCGATTTCGTCCGCGGTAAGAGCGGCTCTGGGGATCTCGATCATGGTACCCACCTGGTACTTCAGATCCACGCCTGCAGCGGCGATCTCCGCATCTGCGGTCTCCACCACGACCTTCTTCACAAACTTCAGCTCTTTCACATCCCCTACCAGAGGAATCATGATCTCCGGGCATACATCCCAGTCCGCATGAGCCTTCTTCACCTTGATGGCGGCCCGGATCACGGCGCTGGTCTGCATCCTGGCAATCTCCGGATAGGTGACGGCCAGACGGCAGCCTCTGTGTCCCATCATGGGGTTGAACTCATGGAGAGAATCGATGATCACCCTGATCTCCTCCACGGTCTTGCCCTGCGCCTGGGCCAGCTTCTCGATGTCTTCCTCCTCGGTGGGAACGAACTCATGGAGAGGCGGATCCAGGAAGCGGATGGTGACGGGGTTCCCTTCCAGAGCCTCATAGAGCTTCTCAAAGTCGCTCTGCTGATAGGGAAGGATCTTGGCCAGAGCCTTCTCTCTGTCCTCAGCGGTGGTGGAGCAGATCATCTCACGGAAGGCGTCGATTCTGCCCTCCCCAAAGAACATGTGCTCGGTACGGCAAAGACCGATGCCCTCGGCGCCCAGCTGACGGGCTCTTCTGGCATCCTCGGGGGTGTCGGCGTTGGTGCGGACCTTCATGGTCCTGTACTTGTCGGCCCAGCCCATGATTCTTCCGAACTCACCGGCGATGCTGGCATCCACGGTGGGGATAATGCCGTCATAGATATTTCCGGTGGAGCCGTCCAGAGAGATGAAATCTCCCTCATGGTACTCTTTTCCGGCCAGGGTAAATTTCTTATTGGCCTCATCCATGGCAATGTCGCCGCAGCCGGATACGCAGCAGGTGCCCATGCCTCTGGCAACCACTGCCGCATGGCTGGTCATGCCGCCGCGGACGGTGAGGATACCCTGGGCAAACTTCATGCCTTCAATGTCCTCCGGAGAAGTCTCCAGACGGACCAGAACCACCTTTTCTCCTCTCTTTGCCCATTCCTTGACGTCCTCGGCGGAGAAGACGATCTTGCCGCAGGCGGCTCCCGGGGAAGCTCCCAGAGCTCTGGCTACGGGGGTGGCGGCTTTCAGGGCAGCCGCGTCAAACTGGGGATGAAGAAGGCTGTCCAGGTTCCGGGGATCGATCATGGAAACGGCGGCCTCTTCGGTGATCATGCCCTCATCCACCAGGTCACAGGCAATCTTCAGGGCTGCCTGGGCGGTTCTCTTGCCGTTTCTTGTCTGGAGCATGTACAGGTGGCGGTCCTCAATGGTGAACTCCATGTCCTGCATGTCCTTATAGTGGTCTTCCAGAGTTTTGCAGATGCCTACGAACTGATCATAGACTTCCGGCATGACTTCCTTTAACTGGTCAATGGTCTGGGGAGTCCGGACGCCGGCCACCACATCCTCGCCCTGGGCATTCATCAGGAATTCTCCCATCAGGTGCTTCTCACCGGTTGCCGGGTCACGGGTAAAGGCCACGCCGGTGCCGGAGGTTTCGCCCATGTTTCCGAAGGCCATCATCTGCACGTTGACAGCGGTGCCCCAGGAGTAGGGAATGTCGTTGTCCCTGCGGTACACGTTGGCACGGGGATTGTCCCAGGAACGGAATACGGCCTTGATGGCGCCTACCAGCTGATCCTTGGGATCCACCGGGAAGTCCTCCCCGATTTTCTCCTTGTATTCAGCCTTAAACTGGTTGGCCAGTTCCTTCAGATCATCCGCGGTGAGCTCCACATCCTGCGTGACGCCTCTGGCGGCTTTCATTTTGTCGATGAGCTCCTCGAAATACTTCTTGCCCACTTCCATAACCACGTCGGAGTACATCTGGATGAATCTTCTGTAGCTGTCCCAGGCCCAGCGGGGATTTCCGGACTTTTCTGCCAGAACTTCCACAACGTCCTCATTTAAGCCGAGATTCAGAATGGTATCCATCATGCCGGGCATGGAAGCTCTGGCTCCGGAACGGACGGAAACCAGGAGAGGATTTTCCCTGTCGCCAAACTTCTTGCCGGTGACAGCCTCCATCTTGGTGATTGCTTCCATGATCTGACCCATGATCTCGTCATTGATCTGTCTGCCGTCCTCGTAGTACTGGGTGCAGGCTTCGGTGGTGATGGTGAAGCCCTGGGGCACCGGCAGGCCAAGGTTTGTCATTTCGGCAAGGTTGGCGCCCTTGCCTCCCAGAAGGTTCCGCATGGAAGCATTTCCTTCCGTAAACATGTAAACCCATTTTGCCATTCTACATTTCCTCCTATTACTTTCTTATCACACAAATAAAAATTCATGCACCTGTGCATAAGAATATTGTAAGTTGTTCCCTGACATTAGTCAAGCAAAAACCGGGAAAAAAGGCAAAAAAAGCGGAGAGCCCGGATTTCGCCGGGCTCTCCGGCCTGTGCGTCCCGCCCCGTCTTTTCTGTACAAAAAAACAGTGACGTTTTATCTCTTTCTCCTGGTGCCGCTGGTATTGAGAACCAGATGTCTGGGAAGACCGTTGACCATGATGGGCTGATAGTCACCCTGGATCAGGGGCTTGATGTAGTCGATGAAGTCCTTGGTCACATAGTTGCCCTCCCGGTTCATCCAGTTTCTGGGAACCAGCTTCTCCTCGTTGGCGATGCGGTGAACATCATAGATGCCCGTGGCGGCCATGTAGGGATCATCGGAGACACGGTCGATAACCACCATCTTGCCGGTATCTCCCTCGTCGGCAGCCTTCACTGCGGCGCCGCCCACCATGAAGGCCTCGTCGATGTCCACACGGGAGGCCATGTGGGATGCGCTTCTCTGCAGGGTGGAGAGCTCCACGGCTCTGGTCTTGCATCCGCACTCGCTGGCCAGGAAGTTGGCCAGATAGGTGGCGGTTCCCTGAAGCTGCTTGTGACCAAAAGCATCCACATAATCTCCTACGCTGCCCAGCTCGCACACATAGCGGCCGTCCGCCAGGCGGATGCCCTCGGATACGGCGATGACCACGGAGGATTTCCGGGTGAGCAGTTCCTTCACCTTGACCAGGAACTTGTCAATGTCAAAGGGAACCTCGGGAAGGTAAATCAGATCCGGACCGTCGCAGTCCTCGGTCTTGGCCAGGGCGGTGGCTCCGGTCAGCCAGCCGGCGTTTCTGCCCATGATCTCCATGATGGTGATCATGCTCTTGTTGTAGGTAAGGCCTTCCGCATCCCGGATCACTTCCTTGGTGGAGGCGCCGATGTACTTGGCTGCGCTTCCGAAGCCGGGGGTGTGGTCTGTCAGGGCCAGGTCGTTGTCGATGGTCTTGGGAACCCCCAGGAATTTCTGGGTGTGTCCGGTAAGGATGGCGTAATCGGAAAGCTTCTTGATGGTATCCATGGAATCGTTGCCGCCGATGTAGATGAAGGCGTCGATATCCAGCTTGTTCAGGATCCCGAAAAGCTTCTCATAAATCCCCTTGTCCTCATGGATCTCCGGCAGTTTGAAACGGCAGGAGCCCAGGAAGGCGGACGGGGTTCTCTTTAAAAGCTCGATGTCCAGTTCGGAATGGATCTGGGTGGAGAGATCGATGTACCGCTCGTCCAGAAGTCCCTGCACGCCGTGCAGCATGCCGTACACCTTGTCAAATCCTCTCTCAATGGCATTCTTGTAAACACCGGCAAGGCTGGAATTGATCACGGATGTGGGGCCGCCGGACTGACCAACGATGATGTTTCTCTTTGTAGCCATAACAGTTTCCTCCTCTGCTTTATTTAAAAACGAAACTTTTCCTCCAGATATCCTTCCAGATCCTCAATCTTCACCCGGACCTGCTCCATGGTATCCCGGTCTCTCACGGTAACCGCCCCGTCTGTCTCCGACTCAAAGTCGTAGGTGACGCAGAACGGAGTGCCGATCTCGTCCTGTCTGCGGTAGCGCTTGCCGATGTTGCCCCGGTCGTCATACTCGCAGTTGTACTTCTTCGAGAGGGTGTGATAGATCTCCTCTGCGGGTCCCGCCAGCTTTTTGGAGAGGGGAAGGACTCCGATCTTTACCGGAGCCAGAGCCGGATGGAAGTGAAGGACGGTACGCACGTCGTTCTTTTCCGCGTCCAGTACCTCCTCGTCGTAGGCGCTGCACAGGAAGGCCAGCACCATCCGGTCCGCCCCCAGAGAGGGCTCGATCACGTAGGGGATGTACTTCTCCTTCTTCTCGTCGTCAAAATAGCTCATGTCCTGACCGGACACCTTCTGGTGCTGGGTCAGGTCGTAGTCGGTCCGGTCCGCAATGCCCCACAGCTCTCCCCAGCCGAAGGGGAAGAGGAATTCCACGTCGGTGGTGGCCTTGCTGTAAAAGCTTAACTCCTCCTTCTCGTGATCCCGGTAGCGCACCTCATCCGCTTTAAGTCCCAGGCTGTACAGCCAGTCCAGACAGAACTTCTTCCAGTAGGCAAACCACTCCAGGTCCGTATCCGGCTCGCAGAAGAACTCCAGTTCCATCTGCTCAAACTCCCGGGTGCGGAAGGTGAAGTTGCCGGGGGTGATCTCGTTGCGGAAGGACTTGCCGATCTGGCCGATGCCGAAGGGGATCTTCTTCCGGGAGGTTCTCTGCACGTTCTTGAAGTTTACAAAGATGCCCTGAGCGGTCTCCGGACGGAGATAAACCGTGTTCTTGGCCTCCTCGGTAACCCCCTGGAAGGTCTTGAACATCAGGTTGAACTGGCGTATGTCGGTGAAGTTGTGCTTTCCGCAGCTGGGACAGGGTATCTGGTGCTCCCGGATAAAGGTCACCATCTTTTCCTGGGACCAGCCGTCCACCGTGCCCTCCAGGGCAATGCCCTGCTCCGCGCAGTAATCCTCGATGAGCTTGTCGGCCCGGAAGCGCTCATGGCATTCCCGGCAGTCCATTAAGGGATCCGAGAATCCTCCCAGATGACCGGAAGCCACCCAGGTCTGGGGGTTCATGAGGATGGCGCAGTCCACGCCCACGTTGTAGGGGGATTCCTGGATAAATTTCTGCCACCAGGCCTTCTTCACGTTGTTTTTCAGCTCTACGCCCAGGTTTCCGTAATCCCAGGTGTTGGCCAGGCCTCCGTAGATCTCGGAGCCTGGATATACGAATCCTCTGGCCTTGGCCAGAGAGACGATCTTATCCATCGTTTTTTCCATAATCTTTTACTCCTTTTTCCGGTTCTCCATAAAACCCCCTCATTATACTAACAACCCGGGGCTATTTCAAGCCTTTTCACACATAATCCGAAGAATCCGCAGACTTTTAAAGGGACGGTCCGTATTTTTCTCCATATATGGGTGTATGACGCCCTCCAGTTCCTCCAGGATCTGCTCACTCACGTTAAAGGCAAAGAGGCGTCCTAAGGGGGCGGTGACCATGTGGCGCATGGCCTGCAAAGTCCCCCGGGAGATCTTCCGGGCATCCGGGAAGGAGGATACGCAGGATTCACAGAGAATTCCATGGGCCTCCTGGGAGAAAAAAAGAGGGGATTCTCCCGGATCCTTCCCGCAGGAGACGCAGTGAAAGAGCTCCGGGCACAGACCCTGATCCGCCATGGTGCGAAGTTCAAACACGCAGCGCACCAGCCGGTGATCAAGCCGGGGATTTAGAAGAGCCTTGACGGATACAAACAGGAGATTCAGCATCCCGGTCTCGTCCATCTCCTCGCTGCCGAAATAATCCGCCACCTCCAGAAAATAATACCCATAATAAACACCCGGCTGCATGGCAGCCAGGTTTACAAACTGGTGAGTGACCAGGACCTGTTCCAGATAGTATCCGTTTCTCCCCTCGTACAGGGTGAAGGTGCCGAACACAAAGGGATTGGCGGCGGCCATAAAGGGGCTGTTTACCCGGCGGGCGCCCCTGGCAAAGGCGGAGATCTTTCCCCGCTCCCTGGTCAGGAGCACCATCCGTTTGTCATATTCCCCCACGGGGGAGCAGGAAATCACCATTCCCTGAACTTGAATCAGGTCACTCATCGCTCACAGTTCCTTTTTGTCGTATCCGAAGTTTTTGATCAGATAATCGCTGTCCCGCCAGTCCTTCTTCACCTTTACCCAAAGCTTCAGGTTCACTTTGCTTTCCAGCATGCGCTCCAGCTCAAAGCGGGCGGCGCTGCCGATCTTTTTCAGCATGGCTCCCTGTTTGCCGATGATGATGCCCTTGTGGGACTCCTTCTCGCAGATAATGGTGGCTTCCACATCCACCAGAGGATTCCCCCCGGATCTGGGCTGCATCCTGTCGATGACCACCGCGATGCCGTGGGGAATCTCCTCATCCAGACAGTAAAGGGCCTTCTCCCGGATGATCTCAGAGGCGATCTGGCGCATGGGCTGATCCGTCACCGTGTCCTCGTCAAAGTACATGGGACCGGGGGGAAGATATTGAAAGATACAGGGAATGATCTCCTCCGTGTTCTGCCCGCGAAGGGCAGACACGGGGATGATCTGATCAAAATCGTGAAACTTCCGGTAGGCCTCCATGGCCTTAAAAACCTCTTCCTTCTTCACCGTATCCACTTTGTTGATCACCAGGATCACGGGACGGTGAAGGTCTTTAAGCTGTTCTCCGATGTGGCGCTCCCCGGCTCCGATGAAGGTGGTGGGTTCCACCAGCCAGAGGATCACATCCACTTCCTTTAAGGTGCGCTCTGCGGCCAGCACCATGTATTCCCCCAGCCGGTTTTTGGCCCGGTGAATCCCCGGGGTGTCCACAAAGATGATCTGTCCCTCCTTCGAGGTGTACACGGTCTGGATCCGGTTCCGGGTGGTCTGGGGCTTTCTGGAGGTGATGGCGATCTTCTGGCCGATAAGCCGGTTCATCAGGGTGGATTTCCCCACGTTGGGCCTGCCGATGATGGCCGCAAAGCCGGATTTAAATTCCTCACCCATGCCGTCAGCCGCCGATCAGGGGACGAACGGAGTAAAACAGATCCTTTTCCTTTTCGATGGCGGTCTCGCTTCCCACCACGCACAGGGACTCCTCCGAGAGAATGGCCTCCACCAGAGGGGCCAGGGCCCGGATGTCCTCGGGAGTGGCATCCAGGATCTGATCCCGCTCCTTCTGGCGCATCTCATCCGTCAGACCGGAGAAGTAGGCGGCGGCGGAGAGGCTTCCCTTCATCTTGGGAGTCTTGGGCACATCCTGGTTGCTGATGGTGCCGATGATATATTTGGTCATCTCCCGCTCATCCGCCTGGAAGCTGCGGATGTAGTCCGGGATTCCCTTAAACACATCCAGGGTGCGCTTCAGATGGGGATCCCGGTAGGAGACGAAAAATCCCTCTCCGTCTCTGCGATAGCCGTTCATGCAGCCGTAGGCGCCGCCCTTTACCCGCAGGTTGATCCAGAGATAATCATATCCCATAATCACCTTTAAAATCTCCAGGGCTCCCGTATAGGCGAATCCCTTTCTCACAAAGTTTCCGGTGCGGGCCACGTACTGAACCTGGCCGGAGGTGGTAAAGCCCTCGTTCTTCTGAACGCAGACGATCTTTCCGCCTTTGCTCTCAACAGGCTCGGTGTGGAGAATCTTCTTAACCGAGGCGGAAAGGGCCATCACCTGTTCCAGGGACTCCCGCTCTCCCGTGTAGCTGACACGGTAGTTCTCCGGACGGAAAATGGCTGCCATCACTTCCCGGAGCTTCTCCACCGTCTCCTGCCTGCGGGAATCAAACTCCTTCTCCAGCCCGACAATAAAGCGGTAGGCGTCGATTCCTCCCAGAGCTTCCTGGAAGGCGGAAATGGGAGAACCGTAGGAGGAGGCTCTCTGCACGGAGGTGTGATGTCCGCCGCTTACCATGCTCTCCTCCATTCTGGACCGGGTCTGGGTGATGATCTCATAGAGCCGCCTGGTATCTTCCATCTTTGAAGAGGAAAGGATCTCCTCCATCATGGAGAACAGCACCTCCATCTGGGAGTAGAGGGCTTTCCCCCGCACCGCAAACATGGCCGTGAACTCATCCGGGGAGCCGACCGTTTCCAGGACTTCCACCCCGCACTGAATCCCTCCCGTGCGGGCGTTGATCTGGTGGAACAGCTGTCCGTATGTATAATTCTCCGTATCCACGTATCCCAGCACGCTCTTGAAGAGTCCCAGCCAGGGGATCAGATCCGGGCTCAGATCTTTAAGGTCAAAGAGCAGCTTTACATAGCCGATGCCGTTGGTGGCCACATCGTGATAGAGGAACAGGTTTCCGTCCATGTCCAGGGGCTCATTGACATAGGGGATGATCTCCCGCTTAATGTCCTCCCGCTTCAGCATGGGAATGCTTCTTAAAGCTTCCGGCTCCTCCGGGGCCTCCTGATAGGCGATTAAAGCCTTCGTACTCTCCACCAGGGCATCCAGCTCCTCCGGGGAGAGACTTGCCCGGTAGGCCTCCAGATCCTCCTCCAGCTTCTTCTCCCTGCGGGCGGCCAGGCCTTTGGAGGGAACCAGGGTGAGCACGGTGCCGTGGGGATTGTCCAGCAGCCAGGTGCGGATCAGTCCCTCGAAATATCCCGTCCCGATGGAATCCCTCAGTTCCTGGTAGACGGGCAGCAGCTTCAGGGAGGCAAAGGGATCCCCCTTCTCATAAAGCCAGGTTCCCATCACATCCAGGCCGTACATCAGTCCTCTGGGGAAAGAGGAGAAGTCCGCCTCCCGGTAATGGAATTCCATGTAGTTGATCCCCGCCTCCAGGGCCAGGGGATCCATGCCCTTTTGGGTGATCTCTGTGAGCACCTGGCGGATCAGATCCACAAAGGCCTGCTTTTTCTCCGGATCCGTATCCTTGGCCACCACGGAGAAAAGCGGCTGACGGATGCCGTCGTCAAAGGAGCCGTAGATGTCCTTGCCGATGCCCGCATCCAGCAGGGCCTTCTTTAAAGGAGCCCCGGGCGCATTTAAGAGGGCGTAGTCCAGCACCTCAAAGGCGGTGCGCAGCTTGCTGTCCTCGGAGGTTCCCACGGTCATGTTCCAGGAGAGGTAGGAATGTTCTTCCTCCTCCTCACTCTCGGAGATGGGGTATTCCAGCGTAAACTCCCGCACCTTCTCAAAGGGCTTCTGAAGAGCAATCGTGGAGTCCACTTCCATGGGCTCAAAGCGGGAGAGGTAATGTTCATCGATAAAGTTCAGCTTCTCCGCCATGTCCGCATTTCCATAGATGTAGATGAAGCTGTTGGAGGGATGATAGTACTTTCTGTGAAAGTCCAGGAACTGCTCATACGTAAGCTTGGGGATCACCTGTGGGTCTCCGCCGGATTCAAAGCTGTAGATGGTATCCGGGTACAGGGAGTTCATGATCTCCCGGTCCAGGACCTCGTCCGGATCGGAGAAGGCTCCCTTCATCTCGTTGTAGACCACTCCGTTGATGGTCAGGGGTCCTTCCGGCTGGTCCAGGTGGTAGCTCCACCCCTCCTGGCGGAAGATCTCTTCGTGAGAGTAGATGTTGGGATAAAACACCGCATCCAGGTACACGTGCATCAGGTTCTGGAAATCCTGATCGTTGCAGCTGGCCACCGGATAACAGGTCTTATCCCGGTAGGTGATGGCGTTTAAGAAGGTATTTAAGGAGCCCTTTACCAGTTCCACAAAGGGATCCTTTAAGGGAAACTCCTTCGATCCGCACAGCACGCTGTGCTCCATGATATGGGGCACCCCGGTGCTGTCCGAGGGGGTTGTGCGGAAGGCAATGGCAAATACCTTGTTCTCGTCGTCGTTCTCGATGAGCATGACTCTGGCCCCGGTCTTTTTGTGGCGCAGAATCCAGCCCTCCGAGGAAATATCCCCCAGCTTCTCCTGGGTGATCACTTCATAGGCGGGTACGCTTTCTCTTTTCATGTATGATTTCCCCTTTCTCTTGTTTTCCGGTATCCAGGGCTTCTCATCCCTCCAGGGAGAGCTCCGATTCGGCCAGGTTCAGGGCCGCCTCAATCACCGCATCCATGTCCATGTACCGGTAAAGGCCCAGCCGTCCTCCGAAGAGCACGTTTTTCTCCTCCAGGGCCAGTTTCTGATATCTGGCGAAGAGCTGATCGTTCTCCGGATCGTTGACCGGATAGTAGGGTTCCGCCCCCTGGCTCCAGGCGGCGGGGTATTCCCGGGTGATCACGGTTTTGGGCTGTGTCCCGAAGTCAAAGTGCTTGTGCTCGATGATGCGGGTGTAGGGAACCTGGTAGTCGGTATAGTTCACCACCGCATTGCCCTGATAGTTGGGCATGTCCAGAACCTCCGTCTCAAACCGCAGAGAGCGGTATTCCAGCGGACCGTAGCAGTAGTTGAAATAGGCGTCAATCATGCCGGTAAAGAGGATTTTGTCCGCCTGGGCGGAGAGTTCTTCCCGGTTGTTGAAGAAATCGGTGTTTAACACCACCTGGGATCCCTCCAGCAGTTTGCCCACAATCCGGGTGTATCCCCCTTTGGGAATTCCCTGATAGGGATCCTTAAAGTAGTTGTTGTCGTAGGTAAAGCGCAGGGGCAGCCGCTTGATGATAAAGGAGGGAAGGTCCTTGCATTCCCGTCCCCACTGTTTCCGGGTGTAGCCCTCCACCAGCTTCTCATACACGTCCTGTCCCACTAAAGCCAGGGCCTGCTCCTCCAGGTTGCGGGGGTTGGTGATGTGCATTCTGGAGATCTGTTCCGAAATTTTCGCCTGGGCCTGGGCCGGGGTGATCACCCCCCACAGCTGATGGAAGGTGTTCATGTTGAAGGGCAGGTTGTAGAGCTCATCCTTATAGATGGCAATGGGGGAATTCACGAAGTGGTTGAACTCCGCAAACTGCTGCACATAGTCCCATACCCGCTTTCTGGAGGTGTGAAAGATGTGGGCTCCGTAGCGGTGAACCTGAATCCCCTCCACCTCTTCCGTGTAAATGTTTCCTCCGATGTGGTTCCTCCTGTCAATCACCAGACAGGTCCTGTTGTGGAGCATGGCCTCATGGGCAAACACGGCGCCGAAAAGCCCTGCTCCTACGATAAGATAGTCATATTTCTTCATTCACTTTACCCTGCTTTCCTCTCTGATTCGATAGATAACAGTCAGGGATCAAAAGGCACACATCCAAGCTGCAGGTCCTTTTGATGCCCGCACATTTCATTCCAGTCCTGGTGCCCGGGAAAGAGACCTGTGTTCCCCGGATCGCCCGTCAATAAGCCACATTATAGCAAATGGAAAGGGCAAATACAAGGGCTGTCACAAAAAAGCTCCTGCCGGAGTCCGGCAGGAGAGTGTGCTGTCAATATCCAAAGCGGGGGTTTTCGTATGATCCGGTAATCTCCACCCAATCATCATCGAAAACTCCACAATATTCTACAAAACATCAGATCAGACGGACAGATCCCGGATCAGGCTGTCGATCTGATCTGGACCAAGCCCTGCGCATTCCAGGATCTTTTCCTGCTTCTCCGTAAATCTGTAGCGCCGTTCCCGTTCGCCCGTCCTGGGATTTCTCTGCGCCTTTATGTCTTCCATCTCATGGATGATCTCCCAAACCGGGAAATCCCAATCATCGAGATATGCCCACAAGATAAAGGCCACAAACCAGATCAGGCCCTTTCCCTTTGGCGCTTCTTTCCCGAAAACTCTTCCCGGATCGTTTTTCAGATCCGCAAGGGATTCCTCCGCGAAGTTCCTTTTGGAATACTCCTCCCGGCATCTGTCGGCCGTCATCTCCTGCCGGGTGATCATTACCGTCATTCCGGCCTTCAGATGCAGACGGCGGATGGCTTCTTCATCCCTTGAAAATCCCGTCAGGCGTACCCTTCCCGCTTCCGCTTCCTCCAGTTCCAGCTTGAAATGAGGCGCAGTCCTTCGAAGTTTTTCCGGCCGAAATGACCGCTCTGCGGATCTTAGAAAGTTTTTAAGTTTCCTTCTCTCTTTTTTGATCTCTCCGGCAGCGTCCCGGCTCCTGCTCCAGAAAATATGGGCGTACACCCGGGGGCCTCCCTCATAAAGGGTCGTCTCCCATCTGTCCGGCATCGTCTCGATACTTTCGATCTCAGAAATCAGGGTATCCCGGATCTTACTGTCATCGCGGGGCACCAGGAGATAATCGATGCCTGACTGATCCAGCAGCCGCAGTTTTTTTTCGGAAAGACTTCCCCGGTCACAGATCAGCGTAAGAGATGCGCCGTGTCTTTTCAGACGATCCCCGAAGGAGATGATCTTCCGGAAAGATCTGATCCGTCCCGGGCAGCGGAAGTACGTAAAGGGCATGCCGTCCTGTCTGACAACATAAGCGGTATCCACCTGACCGTTGACCTTGATGGAGTCCAGGCAGAGATACAAAGGAGTGCCGGAGTCTGGCATACTCCGATGTGCCCGGAGCTTTTTAAATTTGCGGATGCTGGAAGAGGAAAGACGCCTGGTCAGAAACCTCTCCATCTCCTCATCCTCCATGATCTCTTCCGAAAAGAGCGCATGCTCCCCCGCCCAGGCAGGATAACAGTCCATATCCGCGGTTCCCCGGGAGAGCATGTAGTGGCTGCAGTCCAGGATCTGTCTGGCGTCCTCCTCTCCAAAGGCTGCTGCCAGATCCTCATCCAGGCCGCTTTGTACCACAATGGCCTGAATCAGACTGAAAAGCCCCACAGACAGACTGTCAGAGTAAAGGGGAGGATCCGGCAGCTCCCGGATCCCCGTCATCTTTCGATACGTCTCATTGGCATAAAACATCCGTTCCTT
>CAZJYM010000006.1:29611-33293 GCA_964550245.1 uncultured Blautia sp.
AAGGCCCCTTTGGGAACCGGAAACAGATTGGAGCTGCTGCGGTCGATCCTGCCCATCACTTCTTCTCCGGTTTTTTCAGGTACACGTTCCGGATGTACCAGAGAAGGGGCTTTTCCCCCTTATCCGCCAGGATCCGCAGAAGTCCCTCCAGTTCCTTCTTGGTCTGGGGATGGATAAACCACAGGCTGTCCCTGCTCTTTAAGAAGTATTCCAAAGGCTGCTGCTGGGTGTAGGCGTCCCCCAGGTAGTTTCTGGAAGCGCTGATCCGGTCAAAGACCATCTCCGCCACGTATTTTCTGGGCATCCGGGCCCCCATGATCACATGCTCTCCGTCCAGGCTGTAATCCACCCAGTGCTCAAAGTGATGTTTGTTCCGGCCCTTGTGATGAAGCCAGGCCATGGAAACGCCCCGGTCCTCCCTCTCCGCGTTGTTGGGGCTGCGGTTTCCCTGATAGTAGCGGCAGCCCACCAGGAATTCCGCCGGGCTGTACTTGGACATGTCGTGAAGAAGGCCCTGCCGGTATAATCCTACCGCAAAGCAGTATCTCATTACCATCAGCTTGTGTCTGGTGATGGTTTTAAAGTGCAGCCATGGATGCATCGTTCTCACTCCTGCCTGCCCAGAAGCACCACAACGGCGCGGGGCAAAATCTCCAGTTGTTTTTCACAGATTTCCGGGGAGATGCCAAAGCAGGAATCCCCCTTCCAGTCTGCGGTATCCGCCGCCTTTCTCCATACCCGCTCCCCGGGAAGCGCGGGAAGAGCCACCTTACGCTTTTCCCAGTGGAAGTTGCAGGCGATAAAGAGGAAATCATCCGGGGTGCCGTCCTCCCTTTGGGCATAGGATCCGTTGATCATCACTCCCAGAAGCCGGCTGTCGTTGTCCTGATTCAGATACCAGGCAAACTCCCCGTGGAAGGAAATGTCCGGTATACCGGTTCCTTTTGGGTCTCCTCCGGTTAGCTCCCGGGACTGATGAAGGGCGGGATGAGCCTTTCGAAAGGCGATGGCCTCCTTTACAAAGGAAAGAAGAGATTTATTTTTCACTTCCGCCTTCCAGTCCACCCATCCCAGGGGATTGTCCTGACACCAGGCGTTGTTGTTTCCCTGCTGGGAATTTCCGAACTCGTCCCCTCCGTAGATCATGGGCACTCCCTGGCTTAAAAGGAGAAGAAAGAAGGCATTGCGCAGCTGCTGCTCCCGAAGACGCTTCACCGACACCTTCCGGGTGGGTCCCTCCACCCCGCAGTTCCATGAATAATTGCTGCTCATGCCGTCCCGGTTGTCTTCTCCGTTGGCCTCGTTGTGACGGTAGTTGTAGCTGACCGCATCATACAGGGTAAAGCCGTTCTGGCTGGCCAGGTAATTGACCACCCCGTAAAAGGGGGAGTTCTCCCGCATGTGCCAGCCGGCAGACGCCACCATGCCCTCATCGCTTTTGATAAAGCGGCGCATGTCCTGCATGAATCCCGGACTGTACCGGGCCAGTGTACGGCGGACAGGAGCCCGGTTCCCGTAGATCTCTCCCGCCGGGATGTCCCCGTCCAGGAGAAGGAAACTGCCGGCGATCACCGGATCCCGCAGGATCAGTTCCCGGTTTACCCCCTGTCCGGTGAGATGAAAGCCGTCCACATGGTAATAGAGCTTCCAGAACTGCAGGGCCCGAAGAGAAAGCATAGGAGAAATATGCTCCGGGAAAAACATCTCCATGATGCAGGCGATTCCCGCCTGGTGCAGGGCCCGAACAAAGGAGGCAAACTCCTTCTCCGGCTCCTTTCCGGCACAGTAGGATCTTTTGGGGGCAAAGTAATACCCGGGAACATATCCCCAGTAGTTGACTCTCTCCTCTCTCCTGCGGTAGCGGATCAGCCCGGAGGAGGTTCCGGGAGATCCCGTCTCGGGAAACTCACAGGCAGGCATCAGCTCCAGGGCGTTGATCCCCAGTTCCTGCCAGTAGGGAATCATCTGTATAAGCCCCGAAAATGTGCCCTTCTGGGATGGGGACATTTTTCGCTGCATGGTGTAGCCCCGCACGTGTATCTTGTAGAGGATACAGCTGTCAAAGGAAATGTCCGGCGATACATCCCCCTCCCAGTCCAGGGGTTCTTCCGGAAAGAATCCGCAGCGGATCTGATGGGGATCCTCCGGAAAGCTCTTTCCAAACTTTTCAGTGCCCAAAAGCCGAAAGGCCCAGGGATCGGTGCGGATCTCCCCGTTGATCTTAAAGTTGTAGGCCATCCCCCTGGGAGAAAATCCGGGAAGGAGTACGGTGCGCACGTTTCCCACCGCATACTCCCCGTCCAGGGATATCTCCATCCGGGGTTTCTTTTCTTCCTCCCCGTAGAGAAGAAGGGAAACCTCCGCCTCCTCCGGGGCTTCCACTGTAAACTGGTATCCTTCGGGTACCCGGCATGCTCCCATGAGAAGGGGGTTCCCTTTGATTGCGTCCGGAATCTTCTGTGCTGTCATGAATAACCGCCTTTCCTGTGTGCTCTGCCAGGGCTGTGCCCTTTCGTCCTTTTAAGGACGCAAGTCAGATGTTCAGATCCAGTTCCACCGGACAGTGGTCGGATCCCAAAATGTCCGTGTGAATGCGGGCACCTGTTAAGTTATCCTTCAGGGACGGGGATGTGAGAAAGTAGTCGATTCTCCACCCTGCGTTCTTCTCCCGGGCCTTAAACCGGTAGGACCACCAGCTGTACATCCCTTGCGCATCGGGGTAGAAATACCGGAAGGTATCAATAAAACCGCTGTCCAGAAGCCTGGAAAAACAGGAGCGCTCCTCATCGGTAAAACCGGCATTCTTCCGGTTGGTTTTGGGATTCTTCAGATCAATCTCCTGATGGGCCACGTTCATGTCTCCGCAGCAGACCACCGGCTTCTTCTCCTGAAGCTTTAAAAGGTAAGTGAGGAAATCACTCTCCCATTCCATGCGGTAGGAAAGACGGCGAAGCTCGTCCTGGGAATTGGGGGTGTAGACGTTCACCAGGTAGAAGGAATCGTACTCCAGGGTGATCATCCGGCCCTCCTGGTCATGCTGGGGAAGGCCCATGCCCGGGGATACGGAATTGGGTTCCTTCCTGGAAAAGACCGCCGTACCCGAGTATCCCGGGCGAAGGGCGTAGTTCCAGTACTGACTGTATCCGGGAAAATCAAGCTTAACCTGGCCCTCCTGGCATTTGGTCTCCTGAATGCAGAAAATGTCTGCGTCCAGCTCCCGGAAACGGTCCTCAAAGCCTTTGTTCATGCAGGCCCGGATTCCGTTGACGTTCCATGAAATGAGTTTCATTGGGTTCTCCTTTGCGATGTGATGATGGACCCAACCTTACAGATCGGGTTCCACTTCTTATTATAACGGAAAAGGGAGCACTTTACAATGCACTTCAAAGCTCAAACTCTGCGCGAAGCGTATCCTCCATCAGTTTCAATGGAGCCTCCTTCCCGGTCCACAGCGTAAAATTCAAAGCCCCCTGACAGGCCAGCATGCCCAGGCCGCTCACAGGCAGGGCGCCCCTTTGAGAGGCTTCCTGCAAAAAGAGAGTGCTGGCGGGATTAAAGACCACATCCGCCGCGATCATTCCCGGGTGCAGACTGTCGTAGTCAATGTCAGGCTTTAGATCTGTCTGTGGAAAAAGCCCCACCGGAGTGGCGTTGATCAAAATGTCCGTATCGGAAGGGATCT
>CAZJYM010000007.1:0-4531 GCA_964550245.1 uncultured Blautia sp.
GTACTCTTTATAGAGCAGGGGAAAACCTTCCCGTCATGACGGTCCACATATGTTCCGGAAGGCCTGGGAATCGGCCTGTCTCCCCAACAGCTGCCGTTCATAACAGTTCTCCTTTCATCCGTTTCAGGAGTTTAATGCCTCCACGTACCGGATCATACTGTCGTATGCGTCCATTGCCTCCAGGATTCCTTTCTGTTCCGGGCTGGGATTTACGAGATAATACCGGTTCCCTTCTCTTGCCAGCGAGAGATAGGAAAGGCTGTCAATGGCATATCCCACGGTCATGGACTGCTCTTCCAGATAAGAGGAGAGAGCGTTCTGCATCTTTGATTTTATGATGCTCCCTAAAAAGGTGACGAGTCCTTTCCCCTCCGAAGCCTCCGGGCTCAGGGGACGGGCATATCCCCAGGTCAACCAGGCAAATTCCCCCAGGTACAGCTCCTGCATCTCATCTTTTTCCTTATAGCCGGAAAGGATCTCCTCCGGAGTCATGAAGTCGTTGGTGGTAAAGAACAGGGAAAATCCCTGGGATTTCCGCATCTCCTCCACCTTCTGATCATTGAGGGAAAAATCAAATCCCATGTCATCCTCGTGCCTGGTTACAATAAAGTAGGGTTCATACTTTCTCTTTCCGGGATATCTTTCCGTGCTTTCCAGTTCTTCCCGGTAGTAATCGATCACATCCTCCAGATCCAGCCGCTCCTCTTCGGCCATTTCCTCGTCGTAAAAGATCAGTACCCTTCCCTTTACCCCGTAAACAGTCTCTTTGAACTCCATGTACTGCCAGTCGGTCCGAGGAAAAACCCGGTCAATCAGTTCCCGGGATTTCTTTTTGTCCAGGGGCATCCTGACCGTAAAGGACTTAAAATAGCCCCGCAGCAGACGGAAATCTTTGCTGTTAAAGTAGCTGCCCTCGGCCAGCAGATGGAGATTCTTTAACCCCAGAAGGGAGGCATTCTCCACAATGTTTCCCAGATTACTGCCTTCATCCAGCCTCCAGCCGTGGCACTCGGCGTACAAAGGGATCCTCTTTTCCCGGGAGGAAAAGCAGCACATGTGCCAGGGAATTAACGCTTCTTCAACTCCGCTGAGCTTCAACTTCCAGTCACTTTCCGGATCGTCATAGGGTGAAAGCGATTCCACATCGTAACAGATGGTCTCATCTTCCCCGTTTTCCTCGATCCACCTGGCAAAGATCCTCCTGCGAACGTGTTCATTCAGCCTGGAAAGAAGGAAATCCATATAGTCCCGGCTGCAGACGGGAGTCCCAGAGGGAAGCCAGACTCTTTCCGCCCATACTTCCATCCCGTTTGGGTCCCGTCCGGTCGCGATCTTACAGGCGGCGGCCGCCAGAAGAGCCAGGGCCGCATCTTCCCCCACCGTCTCCCACAGGATGTCAGTTAGCCTGGCATCTTCCGCCATTTTGTAGAACAGGAAGGTAAATCCGAAGTCCCATAGGCCATCCTCATTGGGCTTTGCACAGTACGAATAGTAGTTCCCATTGGGAACCATCATGGTCGGATCATCCTCGCACACTTTGCCGATGCTGATGCTTTTGCGCCCGGACTGCCCTGTTAGCATCAGGTACACGTAAGGCTGCCTTTTCTGCCCCGCCTTTTTGATGTGTACACCCTTCATGTCCGGTATCTTTACTCTGGAATAATCATTCATGAATCCATTCTCCTTTTGGCCTTATTGTACCACAACAGCGCCCCGAAAGCGAGTACTGCCCGGCTTCTTTTTCGCCTTTTAAGCCCCGTTTTAACTTACCTTTTCACCTTTTATCCTTCCCCGCCGCCTTTCATCGGGAAACAACATCTTGAAAAGCCGGGGAAAGGATGCTATGATAGGCAAAGCCGGTCCCTCCCCCCAATGGGGTCAGGGACACACAAAGAAAAGGAGCCTGGTAGACTATGGCGCTCAGTCCGATGATGCAGGAATACCTGAAGACAAAAGAGTCGTACGCCGACTGTATTCTGTTTTACCGTCTGGGAGATTTTTACGAAATGTTTTTTCAGGATGCCCTGACGGTGACCAAAGAGCTGGAGCTTACCCTGACGGGCAAGGACTGCGGTCTGGAAGAGAGAGCGCCCATGTGCGGGGTTCCCTTTCATGCGGCGGAGACCTACATCAAGCGCCTGATTGACAGGGGATACAAGGTGGCCATCTGTGAGCAGGTGGAGGATCCCAAGCTGGCCAAGGGGCTGGTAAAGCGGGAAGTCATCCGTGTTGTGACACCCGGTACTACTCTGGATGCCTCCGCCCTGGATGAGACCAAAAACAACTACCTGATGGCCATCGTCTCCATCGGCGACCGGTTCGGATGCGCCATGGCGGACATCACCACCGGGGAGTGTTTTCTCACCCAGGTGGACAGTCCCTCCCGGCTGATGGATGAGATCAACAAGTTTACCCCGGCGGAAATCATCTGTAACGATGCTTTTTTATTAAGCGGGGTAAAGATCGAAGATCTGCGGGACCGTCTCCATATCTCCGTCAACACCCTGGATTCCTGGTACTTTGACGATGATCTGTGCCGGCGGACCCTGCTGGATCACTTTAAGGTGAATTCCCTGGAGGGCCTGGGGATCGGGGAGTATGAAAGCGGAATCATCGCCGCGGGCTCCCTGTTTTTGTATCTCCGAGAGACCCAGAAGACCGCCCTTACCCAGATGACGGAGATCCGGCCCTACAGCGCGGAGAAGTTCATGCTGATCGACAGCTCCAGCCGGAGAAACCTGGAGCTGGTGGAAACCCTGCGGGAGAAGCAGAAGAAAGGATCCCTGCTCTGGGTTCTGGATAAAACCAAAACCGCCATGGGAGCCCGGATGCTTCGCTCCTGGGTGGAACAGCCCCTGATCAACAAAGAGGAGATCAACCGCAGGCTGGAGGCGGTGGGGGAACTTAAAGATCAGGGCATGCTGCGGGATGAGATCCGGGAGTACTTAAATCCCGTCTACGACCTGGAGCGTCTTATCAGCCGCATCAGCTACCAGTCCGCCAACCCCAGGGATCTGATTGCCTTTTCATCCTCTCTGGCCATGCTTCCCCCCATCAAGCAGGTGCTGGGGGAATTTAAGGCTCCGGCCCTGGTGCAGATCAACCAGGACATGGACAGTTTAACGGATGTGGCGGATCTGATCGGCAGGGCCATCGTGGACGATCCGCCTCTGGCCCAGAAGGACGGGGGGATCATCCGGGAGGGCTTTAACGAGGATGTGGACAAATTTAGGAGATCCCGCACCGACGGAAAGAAGTGGCTGGCGGAACTGGAAGCCCGGGAAAGAGAAAAAACCGGCATCAAGTCCTTAAAGATCAAGTTTAACCGGGTATTCGGCTATTCCCTGGAGGTGACCAACACCTTCCGCAATCAGGTGCCGGATTACTACATACGAAAACAGACACTGGCCAATGCGGAGCGCTACATCACCCAGGAGCTCAAAGATCTGGAGGATCTGATCCTGGGAGCCGAGGATAAACTCTATGCCCTGGAGTACGAACTCTTCTGCCAGGTGAGAGAGTCAGTGGGAGAGCAGATCCTGCGGATCCAGAAGACATCTAAGGCGGTGGCCGCTCTGGATGTGTTTGCCTCCCTGGCTCTGGTGGCGGAGAGAAACCGCTATGTTCGTCCCGCTGTCAACGGAAGCGGTGTGATCGACATCCGGGGTGGGCGTCATCCGGTGGTGGAGCAGATGATCGAGAATGAACTCTTCATTCCCAATGACACCTACCTGGACAACAACAAAAAGAGAATCTCCGTGATCACCGGTCCCAACATGGCCGGCAAGTCCACCTACATGCGCCAGAGCGCTCTGATTGTTTTAATGGCTCAGATCGGAAGCTTTGTACCGGCGGATAAGGCCAGCATCGGCATTGTGGACCGGATCTTCACCCGGGTGGGAGCCTCCGATGATCTCTCCAGCGGACAGAGCACCTTTATGGTGGAGATGACGGAGGTGGCCAACATCCTGCGCAATGCCACCTCCAAAAGCCTTCTCATTCTGGATGAGATCGGCCGGGGCACCAGCACCTTTGACGGGCTGGCCATCGCCTGGGCGGTGATTGAACATATCAGCAACCAGAAACTTTGCGGTGCCAAAACCCTCTTTGCCACCCACTACCATGAACTCACCGAACTGGAGGGCAAGATCCCCGGGGTGAACAACTACTGCATCGCCGTAAAGGAAAAGGGAGACGACATCGTCTTCCTGCGCAAGATTGTGCAGGGAGGAGCGGACAAGAGCTACGGCATTCAGGTGGCCAAGCTGGCGGGAGTCCCGGATTCCGTCATCGAACGTGCCAGAGAACTGGTGGAACAGTTAAGCGAGGCGGACATCACCGCAGCGGTCAAGGATCTCACCGCACCCAAAAAGAAGCAGAAGGTTTCCTTTGATCAGGTGGATCTGGGCCAGATGTCCCTTTTTGACACGGTCAAAGACGACGACATCATCGGGGAGATCAAAAACCTGGATCTCTCCAACCTGACGCCCATCGAGTGCATGAACATCCTTTACAATCTCCAGAACAAGAT
>CAZJYM010000007.1:4631-28672 GCA_964550245.1 uncultured Blautia sp.
CCAACCTGACGCCCATCGAGTGCATGAACATCCTTTACAATCTCCAGAACAAGATTAAAAACCGGTGGAAGACCTAAAGGAGGAAACTGTTTTGGCAGCTATAGCGGTGCTGGATCCCCAGACCATCGACAAAATCTCTGCGGGAGAGGTGGTGGAGCGTCCCGCCTCCGTGGTAAAGGAGCTGGTGGAAAACTCCATCGATGCGGGAGCTTCGGCGGTTACCGTGGAGATCCGGGAAGGGGGAAAGAAGCTGATCCGCATCACGGATAACGGCAGCGGTCTGGAGAAAGACCAGATCCATCTGGCTTTCTTGCCCCACGCCACCAGCAAGATCAAATCCATAGAGGATCTGGACCGGATTGCCTCCCTGGGGTTTCGCGGGGAGGCTCTCTCCAGTATAGCCGCCGTTTCTCAGGTGGAACTCATCACCCGCACGGCCGAATCCTTAAGCGGAGCCCGCTACCTGATCGAAGGGGGAAAGGAGATCTCCCTGGAGGAGATGGGTGCTCCCGAAGGGAGCACCTTCCTGGTTCGTAACCTCTTCTACAACACCCCCGCCCGAAAGAAGTTTTTAAAGTCCGATCTGGTGGAGGGAAACTCCGTCTCCGAGCTGATGGAACAGATGGCTCTTTCCCACCCGGAGGTATCCTTCAAGTACGTGATCAACCGCCAGGTCCGGCTTCACACCCCGGGTAACGGAAGCCTCAAGGATGTGATCTATCAGATCTACGGAAAGGAGATATTGAGGTCTCTCTTTCCCGTGTCCTTTGAAAACGATCTCCTGAAGGTGGAGGGCTTCGGGGGAAGACCGGAGATCGCCCGGGGAAACCGGGGCTTTGAAAACTACTGCGTAAACGGACGGTTTGTAAAGAATTCCCTGATCACCCGGGCCCTGGAGGATGCCTACCAGGGATACCTGATGCAGCACCGCTTCCCCTTTGTGATCCTGCAGATCCGTATGGACGGAGCCGATCTGGATGTGAACGTGCATCCCTCCAAGAGAGAGGTGCGCTTTGCAAAGGAGCAGGAGGTGTATGAATCCGTTCGGGAAGCCCTGCGAAATGCCCTTACCGGACGGGAGATGATTCCGGAGGTGACGCTGGGAGAGCCGGAAAAGCCGGAAAAGAGGGAAGCCCCGGGAAGAGGATCGGTCCCCGAGCCCTTTGAGAAGAAGCGCCTGGAGACAAAAGAGCCGGATACGGTGGGAGAGATCCCGGAGGATGTGCTCTCCCCGGAGGAGGAAAAGCTCTTTGAAGGGAAACTTCCGGAGGAAAAAGAAGAAGAAAAAGAGACCCAGATGGAGCTCTTTGAGGACAGGCTGCTGGATGAAAACACCCGAAGCCGCCACCGCCTCATCGGACAGATCTTTGACACCTACTGGCTGGTGCAGCTGGACGACTCTCTCTACATCATCGATCAGCATGCAGCCCATGAAAAGGTGTGGTATGAAAGACTGATGAAACAGGTACGGGAGGAGAGTGTTTCATCCCAGTACCTGAGTCCTCCTCTTATCGTCACCTTAAACATCCAGGAAGAAGCATTGCTGAACGCCAACAAAGAGGTCTTTGAAAAGCTGGGCTTTGAGATCAGTCCCTTCGGGGGCCGGGAGTACAGCATCTCCGCCGTTCCCTCCATGCTGCTGGGCTGGACGGAGGTGGAGCTTTTTAAAGAGCTTCTGGATCAGCTGGGTCATGAGGAAAAGAGGGATACCCTGGAGGTCTTTGCCTCCCGCATCGCCTCCATGGCCTGCAAGGCGGCGGTAAAGGGCAATCATTCCCTGTCCACAATGGAGGCGGATCAGCTCCTCGATGAACTGCTGACCCTGGAAAATCCCTATCACTGTCCCCATGGGAGACCGGTGATCATCTCCATGACCCGGACAGAACTGGAAAAGAAGTTTAAGCGGATCGTTTAGGTCCCAGAAAGGGAGCAGACATGAAAGAGCCCCTGGTGGTACTGGCCGGCCCTACGGCCGTGGGAAAGACCAGGCTTTCCATCGCCCTGGCCAAAGCCCTGGATGCGGAGATCATCTCTGCCGACTCCATGCAGGTGTACCGGCACATGGATATCGGATCCGCCAAGATCACCAAAGAGGAGATGGAGGGAATTCCCCATCATCTGGTGGACGTGCTGGAGCCGGAGGAGGAGTTTCACATCGTGCGCTTTGCGCAGATGGCAAGGGAGGCCATGACCCAGATCCGAAGCAGGGGAAAGATCCCCCTTCTGGTGGGAGGCACCGGGTTTTACATCCAGGCGGTGACCAGGAACATCGACTTTACCCCGGCGGATGCCGATCCGGACTTTCGCAGGGAGCTGGAAAACCTGGCCCGAGAGAAAGGCCCCGCTTATCTTCACCAGATGCTCTCCCGGGTAGATCCGGAAAGCGCCGAACAGATCCACGAAAACAACGTAAAGCGGGTGATCCGGGCACTGGAGTTCTATCATCAGAACAAAACCCCCATCTCGCAGCACAACAAAGAGCAGAGAGCGGTAGAAACCCCTTACAACCTGGTCTACTTTGTGCTTACCGCCCCCCGGGATCTTCTCTATCAGCGCATTGACAAAAGAGTGGATCAGATGATGGAGGCCGGTCTTCTGGAGGAGGTCAGGTCTCTTTGGGATCGGGGCTGCCGTCCCGGTATGGTTTCCATGCAGGGACTGGGATACCGGGAACTGCTCTCATACCTGGAAGGGGAAATATCTCTTCCGGAAGCCGTAGAGCTGATTAAGAAGAATACCCGCCACTATGCCAAACGGCAGCTCACCTGGTTTCGCAGAGAGCCGGATGCGGTGTGGGTGAATCAGCAGGACTTCTCCTTCGATGAGGAGAAGATCCTGGAATACATGCTCTCCCTTTGCAGGGAGAGATTAACTGTTTCATGAAAGGAAAAACCATGCAGGATCTGTACAGTCAACTTGGAGTCTCCCCGGAGGTGTATGCCCTGGGACAGGAAACATGCCGGTCTCTGGAGGAGCGCTTCCGGGAGTTTGACCGGACGGCGGAATACAATCAGCTGAAGGTGCTTCTGGCCATGCAGAAAAACCGGGTGAGCGCCGAGTGCTTCCAGACCTCCACCGGCTACGGCTACAACGATTACGGAAGAGATACCCTGGAACAGGTATACAGCGATGCCTTTCACACCCAGGCCTGCCTGGTGCGGCCCCAGATCGCCTGCGGCACCCATGCCCTGGCCATCGCCCTCTTCGGCAACCTTCGCCCCGGGGATGAACTCTACGCCCCCGCGGGAGGGCCCTATGACACCCTGGAGGAGGTAATCGGCATCCGGCCCTCCCGCGGATCCCTGATGGAGTACGGCATTACCTACCGGCAGACCGATCTTCTTCCCGACGGCACTTTTGACTACGAGACCATTGCCCGCTCCATCACGGAAAAGACCAAACTCATCGAGATCCAGAGATCCCGGGGATATCAGCTGCGTCCCTCTTTTTCCGTGAAACAGATCGGAGATCTCATTTCCTATATAAAGGGCATCAAACCGGATGTGATCTGCATGGTGGACAACTGCTACGGGGAGTTTGTGGAGAGACTGGAGCCCTCGGATGTGGGAGCGGATCTGGTCGTGGGATCCCTGATCAAAAACCCGGGCGGAGGTCTGGCTCCCTGCGGGGGCTATATCGCGGGAAGAGAAGACTGTGTAGAAAACGCCGCCGCCCGTATGACCGCTCCCGGCCTGGGCCGGGAGGTAGGGGCTTCTCTGGGGGTGAACCGGGACCTGTACCAGGGATTTTTCCTGGCGCCCACAGTCACCGCAGGCGCCTTAAAGGGGGCGGTCTTTGCCTCCGCTATTTATGAGAGGCTGGGCTTTCCCGTGACTCCGGGTTCTGATGAAGACAGGCATGACATCATTCAGGCTGTCACTCTGGGAAGCCCGGAAGGTCTGAGGGCCTTTTGCGAGGGAATCCAGGCCGCGGCTCCCGTGGACAGCTTTGTGATCCCCGAACCCTCTCCCATGCCCGGGTATGAAAGCCCGGTGATCATGGCGGCGGGAGCCTTTGTACAGGGCTCCTCCATCGAGTTTTCCGCCGACGGTCCGATGCGCAGCCCCTATGCGGCTTACTTCCAGGGAGGTCTTACCTGGGAGCATGCCAAAGCCGGGATCCTGCTCTCGGTGCAAAAGCTCCTGGATAAGGGCCTGATCCGGCTGTAGGGTGAAGGAATGAAGAGTCTGATTGTGGTGGGCGGCGGCGCCTCGGGTCTTATGTCCGCCATCCAGGCGGCCAGAGGAGGCGCCGCTGTCACTTTGCTGGAACACAACGAACGGCCGGGAAAGAAACTCTCTGCAGCCGGAAACGGGAGATGCAACTTTACCAACAAAGAGATTTCCCCTTCCGGCTATCACGGAAAAGCCTTTGTCCGCCCGGCTCTGGAAGCCTTTTCCCCGGAGGATGCCGTTTCCTTTTTTGAAAGCCTGGGCATCTCCCCCCTTGACCGGCAGGGATGGATCTATCCCCGAAGCCTGGAAGGGGCTGCGGTGGGCAATGCGCTCTTATCGGAAGCGGTTTACCGGGGTGTGCGGATCAAGACCCGGGAGCATGTGACGGGGATCGAAATAAAAGAGGGAGAGTACCGGGTTTTCACTACTACCTGGCAGTACCGGGCAGACGGGGTGGTTCTCTCCTGCGGCTCCAGGGCTTCCTCTTTACCGGGATCGGACGGCACTGGCTACGATCTGGCCCTTTCCCTGGGGCACACCCTGATTCCGCCCCTGCCCGCCCTGTGTCCACTTAAATGCGCCCCCGGGGATTACGCCGGGTGGGCAGGGGTGAGAACAAAGGGGGCTGTCTCCCTGGTTGTGAATCATCGTCTCCTTCGAAGGGAAGAGGGGGAGATTCAGCTGACAGACTCCGGCGTCTCGGGAATCCCTGTCTTTCAGGTAAGCTCCCAGGCTTTGCGGGAAAAGTCTCTGGGAAACAAAGTAGAGCTGCTTCTGGACTTCCTGCCTGAAATCCCCCTGGAGGATCTGGAAGAGTTTCTTCGCACCCGCAGGGAGAACACCCCTTATAAAAATCAGGTTCAGCTGCTGGAAGGGCTGTTTCCCCAAAAGCTTTGCAGGGTGCTCTCCAGACAGAAGGATCTGAAGACGGCCATCAAGGCCTTTCCCCTGACTCTTTCGGGAGAGCCATCCTTTACCCAGGCCCAGGTCTGTTCCGGAGGGGTGAGTACGGAGGAAGTCAATCCCCGGACAATGGAATCCCTTTTACATAAGGGGCTTTACATCACCGGGGAGCTTCTGGATGTGGACGGGGATTGCGGAGGCTACAACCTGCAGTGGGCCTGGTCCAGCGGAGCGGCGGCGGGAAGAAGTTCTGCCGGGTGATTCATAGATTACAGCGCAGAGGATAAGAGGGCTACAATGGAGGAGCATCCATGATACGAATTACCGGGCTGAAGCTTCCGGTTGCCCATACGGAGGGGGATCTGAAAAAAAGCATCTCCTCCCGTCTGGGCATCGGAGTCGACAGCTTTCACCATATCATCCGCAGACAGTCCCTGGATGCCAGGAAGAAAGACGCCAAAGTCTTTATCTACACCGTGGATGTGGAGACCAGGAATGAAAGCCGGATCCTCTCCCGAGTCCGGGGAAAGGATGTATCCCGGGCCGAAGAGAAGGCCTACCGGTTTCCGGAGCCCGGTAAAGAGGTCCTCTCTGCTGCCCCGGTTGTGGTGGGCAGCGGTCCCGCCGGGCTTTTCTGCGCCTGGTACCTGGCCAGAGCCGGATATCATCCGCTGGTTTTGGAGCGGGGAGAGGAAGTCAGAAAGAGAAGGGTTTCCGTGGACCGGTTCTGGAAGGGCGGAGAGCTCAATCCCGAATCCAACGTGCAGTTTGGGGAGGGAGGGGCCGGCACCTTCTCCGACGGAAAGTTAAATACCCTGGTGAAGGATCCGGCGGGCAGAAACCTGGAGGTGCTGCGCCGGTTTGTGAAGGCGGGAGCGGATCCCGCCATTTTGTACCAGAGCAGACCCCATCTGGGAACGGATGTGCTGACGGGGATCGTGGAAAACCTGCGCCGGCAGATCATTTCCATGGGAGGACGCTTCTGTTTTGAGACCGCTCTGGTGGATTTGAAGATCTCGGACGGGACCTTAAAGGGCCTGATTGTATCTCATAAGGGAATAAGGGAGGAGATCCCGGCCCAGGTGTGTGTGCTGGCCATTGGCCACAGCGCCCGGGATACCTTTGCCATGCTGCAGAGAAGGGGACTTCCCCTGGAGCCCAAGTCCTTTGCTGTAGGCCTGCGGGTAGAGCATCCCCAGTCCCTGATCAACCTGGATCAGTACGGGGAAGAGGAGGATCCCCTGCTGGGACCGGCTTCCTACAAAGTGACCCATACCTGCCGGACCGGCCGGGGCGTCTACTCCTTCTGCATGTGTCCCGGGGGATATGTGGTCAATGCCTCCTCCGAGCCGGGATATCTGGCCGTAAACGGCATGAGTTATCATGACCGGGACGGGGAGAATGCCAACAGCGCCATCATTGTCACCGTGAATCCGTCTGATTTCCCGGGGGAGGGACCTCTTTCCGGGGTGGAATTCCAGAGAGAACTGGAGAAAGCAGCCTTTTTATCCGGCTCCGGGAGGATTCCGCTGCAGCTTTTGGGGGACTTTTCAGACGGAGTAAAAAGCCGGGCGCTGGGAGAGGTTCATCCTGCAGTCTGCGGGGAGTGGGCCTTTGGGGATCTGCGCCGCGTTCTGCCCGGATTTGTTGCTGATTCCATCATGGAGGGAATGAATGCCTTCGGGAAAACCCTGCCCGGTTTTGACCGGGCAGATGCGCTTCTTCTGGGAGTGGAAAGCAGAACCTCCTCTCCGGTGCGCATCCTTCGGGACAAAGAGATGTGCACACAGATATCCGGAATCTATCCCTGCGGGGAGGGAGCCGGGTATGCGGGAGGCATCACCTCCGCCGCCATGGACGGGATTCGGGCGGCGGAGGCGGTGGGGAGAAAATACAGAAATTTTTAATTGAGAGTATACATCCCCTCCTTTTTATGTTACAATTTTTTATAAGCCTGTGCGGTTTTTGCACCGGGCTTGATGGTCTTTGTGACCATACGCATAAAGAGATATGCCGGGCGTTTTGGGGGAGAGCAGCCTTTTTCTGTGAAGCGGGATTTACGAAAAGGGAAAAAACGTCCGCTTTTAAGGGGAATCTCTATGCCTTTTCGGAGAACATATGGAATAGACCTGGGCAACAGCAGCGTAAAAGTCTATTCCTTTTTTAAAAATAGAAGCTACAGTGAAAAAAATATGATTGCGTTCCAGGGACGCAGGATCATCGCCGTGGGCAATGAAGCATATGAAATGTTTGAAAAGGCGCCTGCCGACATTTCCGTGAATTCGCCCATGGCTTTTGGCATGATCGCCAACGTGGAACTCCAGGAGATCGTGCTCTATTCCATGATGAAAAAGATCGACCACATGCTGGGCATGGGCTCGGACATGTACTTTTCCGTGCCCCTGGACATGTCCGCCATCGAAAAGAGGGCCTACTACAGCGTGGCCAACGGCCGCTTCCTGCACAACAACCGGGTCTTCATGGTGGAGGCTCCCATCGCGGACGCCCTGGCCATGGGGGTGGATCCGGAGAAGAACGGGGGCAGCATGGTGGTCAACATCGGCGCCCAGAGCACCCAGTTTTCAGTTCTGACAGAAGGAAAGATCATCATCAGCAAAAAGATCCCCATCGGGGGACGGCAGATGAACGAGGCCGTCTGCAGCGAGGTGAGAAGGCGCTATCAGCTGCAGATCGGAACCCGTACGGGAAAGCGCCTGAAGCTGGTTCTGGGAAGACTGGGCGATCAGCAGAAGGATGCCCGGAAAGTGGTGGGCATTGACAGTGTCTCGGGTCTTCCCCGGGAGGAGGCCGTATCCTCCTACGTGGTCAACGCGGGGATCATGAACTGCGTCAACGAGATCGCCGGGGAGATGAAGATATTTCTGGAGAGGATTCCTCCCCAGATCTCCTATCAGATCGCCAGAGAGGGAATTCATCTCACAGGGGGGAGCACCAGGCTCCCCTGTATTGATCATTACCTGGCCAGCTACACCGGTTTTACCTTTAATCTTTCTGATCTGTATGAAAACTCGGCGCTGACCGGGCTGGAGAAGATTATCCGGAACAGGGAACTGAAAAAATGGGCCTCGCCCATCACCCAACGAAAACTGTAGAGACGGAGATGTGATTGATGAAAAAGCGGTTGAATAAGTTCCATTTCCGGATTCAATTAAAAAGCCGGCATCTCCTGGTGATCATGACTCTGTTCTGCCTGAGCGCCATCACCGCCACCTTAAGCTCCGGGGTGTCCACCGCACCGCTGGCCAGAGCGGCGGGAACCGTGCTGGTTCCCTTTGAAAACAGCATCCGCAAGGTCAGCGCCTGGCTCTACGACGTGGGAGCGGGCTTTCGGGAAAAGCGGGATCTGCTGGCGGAAAACCAGGAACTGCGGGCCCAGATCGACAACCTCACCCGTCAGAACAACGTGCTGATTCAGGACCAGATGGAGCTGGTGCGCCTCAGAGAGCTTTACCAGCTGGATGACGAGTACTCCCAGTATCCCAAGATTGCCGCCTCCATCATCTCCAAGGATCCGGGGAACTGGTACGACACCTTTATGATCAACCGGGGATCCGAGGACGGGGTGCGGGTGGACAACAACGTGATCGCCGGCAAGGGCCTGGTGGGCATTGTCACCGAGACCGGCCCGGACTGGGCCACGGTGCGCTCCATCATCGACGACAGCAGCAGCGTCAGCGCCATGACCGTGAGCACCTCCGACACCTGTGTGGTGGAGGGGGACCTGAACCTGATCGACGAGGGAAAACTGCGCTTTGAACAGCTCTACGATCCGGAGGGCAAGGTGACGGCGGGAGAGAGAATCGTCACCTCCAACATCTCCGGAAACTTTGTGGAGGGCTTATTTATCGGATACGTGAGCGAAGTGCACCAGGACACCAACAACCTGACCAAAACCGGCACCATTGTCACCCCGGTGGACTTCCAGCACCTGAAGGATGTGTTTGTGATCACCGTGAACAAGCAGGACTCCATGACCGGAGCCCCGCAGGGGGAGAATGCCGATGAAGAGTAAGATTGTCCAGGGGGGACTGATCCTGACCTGCTTTCTGCTGCAGTGCACTCTGCTGCATCTGCTTTCCATCGGATCCATCACCCCCAACCTGCTGGTGATCCTCACCGTCTCCATGGGACTTTTAAGGGGACGGAAAAGCGGACTGTGGACCGGGTTTTTCTCCGGTCTTCTCATCGATCTGTTCTATGGAAATCTTTTCGGGTTTTACGCCCTGATCTACATGTACATGGGTTTCTTCAGCGGCTATGCCTACCGGGTGTACTACGACGACGACGTGCGGGTGCCCATGGTTTTAACCGCTCTGGGAGAACTGGGGTATCACGCCGCGATTTATCTTTTGCAGTTTCTTATCCGGGGGCGGCTGCATCTGGGCAGCTATCTCACCCGCATCGTGCTGCCGGAGATGTTTTACACGGTTTTTCTCAGCTTTTTTGTCTACCGGATCTTTTACTATTTTAACTATCACCACATGACCGTTGCCGAAAGGGAAAGGGAGTCGGATTGGATAATAAAATAAAGGAAATTCTGGAGAAGATCAAGGTGTCCAGGACCACGGTGCTGATCCTGGTTTTTGTTCTCATGTCCGCCCTGCTGGTGCATCAGCTGATACAGCTCCAGTTTGTGGAGGGACAGGAGTATGTGGATGAATTTCAGGCAAGAACCACCAGAACCCGGGTGCTCAAAAGCACCCGGGGAAATATTTATGACGGAAACGGGGAGCTGATCGCCTCCAACGTGCTGTCCTACTCGGTCACCCTGGAGGACAACGGCTCCTATGAGAGCACCCGGGAGAAAAACCTCACCTTAAACGGCGTGATCTACCAGGTGCTGCAGATCCTGGAAAAGAACGGGGATTCCCCGGAGCGGGACTTTCACATCGTGCTGGATGAAAACGGAGAGTACGCCTTCGACGTGGAGGAGGGCTTTACCCTGGACCGTTTCCGGGCGGACATCTACGGCCATCCCTACATCGACGACCTGAAGGAGGATGAAAAGAACGCCTCCCCGGCCACCATCATGGAACACCTGAGCGGAAGCGACGGCTTTTCCGTCACCCTCTACGGGCAGAGAGCCTACACCGCCGAAGAACTGGAAGAACACCGGCTGCCCCGGGATCTCACTCCCCAGCAGGTGCTGGACATCTCCATGATCCGCTACCACCTGAACAACAACAGCTTTATGAAATATATGCCCATCACCATTGCCACCGATGTGAGCCCTTCCTCCGTAGCCGCCATCATGGAAAACCGGGCGGTGCTCCAGGGCATTGACGTGGTGGAGGACTCTGTCCGCCAGTACGTGGACGAGGTGAGCATGGGCCCCATCCTGGGCTACATCGGCAAGGCCTCGGCGGAGGAGCTGGAAAACCTCCGGGAACAGAACCCCAACTACGCCAATGACGCCATTGTGGGGAAAGCCGGAATCGAGCAGTACATGGAACTGGTGCTGCAGGGCACCGACGGACGGGAGACCGTGTCCGTGGACAACCTGGGCAAGGTCTTAAAGATCGATCAGGACACCCGGACAACCCCCATCGCCGGGGACGACGTGCATCTCACCATCCGCACCGACTGGCAGAGCGCCATCTATCAGATCTTAAAGCAGAGAGTGGCGGGCATCCTTTTATCCAAGATCAACTCCGGCAAGACGTTTGACTACTCCACGGTGCGGGATTCGGGACAGATCGAGGTGCCCATCTACGACGTGTACAACGCCCTGGTGCAGAACAGCGTCATTGACATCAACCTTTTCTCCCGGGCGGACGCCTCGGAGACGGAAAAAGGTCTCTACGCCTCCTTCCTGCAAAAACAGGAGGAGGTATTTTCCCTGATCGGCGACCGGCTCACCGGCGCCAATCCCCCCGCCTTCCGGGACGAGGAGGATCAGGTGCAGGAGTATCTCACCTACATCTGTGATACCCTGCTTAAAAACACCCTGGGGATCATCGTGGAAAACCGCCTGGATCCCTCGGATGCCACCTACAAAGCCTGGTACAACTCCCACAGCATCAGCCTGAAGGAGTTTTTAACCTATGCCGCCAGCCAGAACTGGCTGGACATCTCCCCCATCTCCACCGATGCCGAGTATCTGGATTCGGGGGAGATCTACCGGTCCCTGACCGAGTATGTGATCGACTACCTGCGGACGGACACCGGGTTTTCCAAGCTGCTGTACAAATATATGCTTCTGGAGGAGAGGATCAGCGGCCGGGACCTGTGCCTGTGCCTCTATGAGCAGGGGGTTCTCCCCTCCGATGATCCGGCTTACGAGGCTTTATCCTCCGGCACCCTGGGGCCGTATGACTTTATGACCAGCAAGATCTACAACCTGGAGATCGAGCCGGCCCAGCTGGCCCTCATGCCCTGCTCCGCCTCGGCGGTGGTGGTGGACGTGAAAAACGGCACCTTCCTGGCCTGTGTCTCCTACCCGGGCTACGACGTGAACCGCCTTACCAACAACATGGATACGGCCTACTACACCAAGCTGGCCCTGGATCTGTCCAGTCCCTTCTATAATAAGGCCACCCAGCAGGTCACGGCTCCCGGCTCCACCTTAAAGCTTCTCTCCACCATCGCGGGGATGCTCTCCCACGTGATCGACGACAGCACCTACATCGAGTGCACGGGAAGCTTTGACTACGCCATCCCGCCCATCCGCTGCTGGAACTGGAGCGGACACGGTCCCATCGAGATCCGGGAGGCCATCGAGCAGTCCTGCAACTATTTCTTCAACATGATCGGCTTTCAGCTGGGCAAGAACACCCAGAACGAGTTTTCCGAGACCCAGAGCCTGAACATCTTTAACCAGTACGCCTCCCTGCTGCACATGGACGAGAAGTCGGGGATCGAGATCTTTGAGACCGCTCCCCATGTGTCCGACAGCCTGGCCATCCCCTCCTACATGGGACAGGGCACCAACCTGTACACCACCACCCAGCTGGCCCGGTATGTGACCATCATGGCCACCCGGGGCACGGTGTACGACCTGACTCTTTTAGACTCCGTGACCAGCCCCGAGGGGGAAGTGATCACCGACTACCAGCCGGAGATCCTGGACACTCTGGATGAAGTGCCCAAGAACGTGTGGGACGACATCCAGGACGGCATGCGCCGGGTGGTGGAGACCCACGAACAGTTCAACGACCTGGCCATCTCCGTATCCGGAAAGACGGGAACCGCCCAGATCGACACCACCCATCCGGACCACGGCCTCTTTATCGGCTACGGACCCTCCGATGATCCCCAGTACGCGGTGGCGGTGCGGATTGCCAACGGCTACTCCTCCGGCAACGCCTGTCTGGCTGCCAACGACATCTTTCAGTACATCTTTGAGCTTCTGCCCGAGGAGGAGATTTTAAACGGGGTGGCCGCCAGCAACGTAAGCGATACCTCCAATGACTGATACCCTCCGGGAGGGAAGGAAAGAATGCTAAAGCGGTACAAGCTGCGGTTTTACAATTTCAGACTGGTTTTTCTCCTTCTTTTTATCAGCATGATCGGCATTCACCTGGTGGGGATCGCCATGCCCTCCCTGCGGTCCAGGCAGGCCGCCGGGGTTTTGATGGGCCTGGCGGCCATGGTGGCCCTTTCCCTCATGGACTACTCCTGGATCTTAAACTTTCAGTGGATCATGTACTTTGTCAACATCGTCATGCTGCTGTGGGTGCGTTTTGCCGGCTATGAATCCCACGGAGCCGTGCGCTGGATCAACCTGGGATTCATGCAGTTTCAGCCCACGGAGATCTCCAAGATCATCATCATCCTCTTTCTGGCCCGCTTCTTCATGGACCATGAGGAGAGCATCAATACCCTGCGCACCCTGGTGGAGGTGGGGATCCTGGTGGGGATCCCCCTGTTTCTCATCTACAGCCAGCCGGACATGAAAAACACCATCACCGTGGGAATCATCTTTCTGGCATTGCTGTACGTGTCCGGCATCAGCTACCGCATCATCATCCGGGGTGTGCTGATTGCAGTTCCCCTGCTGGTGATCTTTCTGGCCATCGTGATGCAGCCGGATCAGAAGCTGATCCAGGATTATCAGAGAGACCGGATCATGTCCTTTTTCTACCCGGAGGAGGATGAATACTCCGACGACGCCGAGCAGCAGAGAAACTCCATGACCGCCATCGCCTCCGGGGGCTTAAAAGGTCTTACCATCGAGGAGGATGAGATGGGCACCTCCGTCAACGAGGGAAACTTTGTGGCGGAGAACCAGACCGACTTTATCTTTGCGGTAGCGGGAGAGAAGTACGGCTTTTTGGGCTGCATGGTGATTGTGATCCTGCTGCTTTTGATTTCCATAGAATGTGTGCTCACCGGACGCCGGGCCAAGGACCTGGCGGGAAAGGTGATCTGCTGCGGGGTGGGAACCCTGGTGGCCTTTCAAAGCTTCCTTAACATCTCGGTGGCCACGGGGCTGGGTCCCAACACCGGAACCCCCCTGCCCTTTGTAAGCTACGGTTTGACATCTCTTATCAGTCTGTTCATGGGCATGGGCATGGTGTTAAACGTAGGCCTCCAGGACAGCAGCTACAACCGGGAACTGAAGAAAAAAACCATCATTGACAGGGAAGAGGAATACTTATGACCCCAAAAACCACCGGAAAGAGCGCTGCCGCTCAAAGAAGAAAGAAGCGCAGAAGAAAGCAGATCCGCCGGACTCTCATGCTGGTGGCCCTGATGGGAGTCCTCCTCCTGGGGGGAGTCACCGCCCTTTACATCCTGCAGAACCGCTCCATACGGGATGAGCTGCAGCCCTTCTCGGTGGACCGGGAGTTTCCCGGGCAGCTCACCGCGGGCGGTGAGCAGACGGCCCAGGCCTTTGCGGAAGACCTCTGTGTGGTCAGAAAAGACGTGGACCTGGAAAGCGTGGAGCTGGAGAGGGAGGAAAAGGGCGTGCTTCTGGATCTCACCCGGGAGCGGGTGATGTTTTCCAAGGGAGCCTTTGACCGGATATTTCCGGCCAGTATTACCAAGATCATGACCGGCATCCTGGCGCTGGAGTACGGTCACGGGGATCAGGTGGTGACCATCACCAAAGAAAACGTGACATTGGAAGAAGGCTCCCAGGTCTGCGGCTTTCGGGAAGGAGACCGGGTTTCCATGGATGAGCTGGTCCACGGTCTGCTGGTGTACTCCGGAAACGATGCCGCTTCCGCCATCGCCACCCAGGTGGCCGGTTCCGAAGCGGCCTTTGTGGAGCAGATGAATCAGAAAGCAAAAGAGATCGGGTGCACCGGAACCCACTTCACCAATCCCCACGGACTGCATGATGAAAACCACTATACAACTCCCTATGACATCTATCTGATGCTGGATGCGGCCATGGACTACCCGGAGTTTACGGAGATCACCCGCATGCCTTCCTATGTGTTAAGCTACACCCGGGCAGACGGTACACCCATGAGCGTACCTCTGGAGGCTACGGATCTGTACCTCATCGGGGATGCCACGGCGCCCAGGGATGTGACGGTGCTGGCCGGCAAGACCGGAACCACCAGCAAGGCCGGAAACTGTCTGGCTCTTCTTTGCCAGAACGGATGGGGACAGCCCTACATCGCCATCCTCACCGGGGCTTCCAGCAAGACCATCCTCTACGGTCAGATGAATTCCCTTCTGGAACAGATCAACCGGGGCTGATGAAAGGACACAGGCCATGCCGAATATAAACCAATACGTGAAAGTGAAGGACCTGGAGGAGGCATACGCCCTGAACAAAAAAAAGAGCGCCCGGGTGCTGGGAGGCATGACCTGGCTTCGCCTGGGAAGGGGCCGGATCTCCACCGCCATTGACCTCTCCGGTCTGGGGCTTGATGGGATCCGGGAAACCGGGGAGGAGTTTATCATCGGCTGCATGACCTCCCTTCATACCCTGGAGACAGATGAGGGAATGAATGCCTACACCAACGGAGCCGTGAAGGAGAGTCTTCGCCACATCGTGGGGGTTCCCTTTCGCAACTGCGCCACCGTGGGAGGAAGCATCTTTGGAAGGTTCGGCTTTTCCGATGTGCTGACTCTTTTTATGGCTCTGGATACGCAGGTGGAACTTTTCCCCACCGGAAGGATGCCGCTTGAGACCTTTGCACAGATGGGACACACCGATGACATCCTTGCAAACGTGATTGTAAAAAAGGTCCCCGGCACTTTCGTGTACTTAAGCCAGAGAAATGCACAGACGGATTTCCCGGTTCTCACCTGTGCGGCTTCCGTGATGGAAGGGCGGACCAGGGTGGTGATCGGGGCCAGACCGGGCCGGGCCAAAATCGTACCCGATCCGGAAGGGATCCTCACAGCCTGCCGGGATAAAAGGCAGGCAGCTTTTGACTTTTCCAGAAGCGCCCGGGAAAGCGTACACGTGGAGGGAAACATGCGGGGATCGGCCTCTTACCGGGCTTTGCTGGTGGAAGTGCTCACCCGGCGGGCCCTTTTTGCATTGGGAGGGTTGAAAGATGACCCTTGAATTCATCTTAAACGGCGTCAGGAGAAAAGAGGAGATCGAGGCGGATACCCTTCTTTTGGACCTTCTGAGATCTTTGGGGTGTTACAGCGTCAAGCGGGGATGTGAGACGGGAAACTGCGGCATCTGTACCGTGCTGGTGGAGGATGTGCCCGTGCTTTCCTGCAGTGTATTAGCCGCCCGGACAGAAGGGAAAAGAGTCACAACCCTGGAGGGAATGCAAAAGGAAGCGGAAGAGTTCGGAGCCTTCCTCGCGGATGAGGGGGCGGAGCAGTGCGGCTTTTGTAACCCCGGCTTTATCATGGCAGTGTTGTCTCTTTGCCGGGAAAACCCGGATCCCACGGATGAACAGATCAGAGAGTATCTTGCCGGAAACTTATGCCGCTGTTCGGGGTATGCGGGACAGACCCGGGGGATTAAAAAGTATCTGGAGTTTAAACGATCGCAGAGGGAGGCCAGGCCGTGACCTATGTAAACAAACCGGTTCGAAAAAGAGACGCCGCTGCTCTGGTGACGGGAAAGCCGGTGTACACCGATGACCTGGCCCCCAAAGATGCCCTCATTGTAAAGCTTCTTCGAAGCCCCCATCCCAATGCCTGGGTGGAGGAGATCCGGACGGAGAAGGCCCTGGCCCTCGAAGGGGTAGCGGCCATCTATACCTGGAAGGATGTGCCCCAGGACCGCTTTACCCTGGCGGGACAGACCTACCCGGAGTTCAGCCCCTATGACCGGCTGATCCTGGACCGGCACCTGCGCTTTGTGGGGGATCCGGTGGCCATCGTGGCGGCGGAGACGGAAAAAGCCTGTGATGCGGCCTTAAAAAGAATCAGGGTAAAGTACCGGGTGGAAGAACCCCTCCTGGACATGGATCAGGCCAAAGACTCGGAGATCCTGGTTCACCCGGAGGAGGACTGGAAGACTCTGGTGGATGTGGGAGGAGATAACCGGAGAAACCTCTGCGCCAGCGGACAGGAGCAGTGGGGGGATGTGGATCAGGTCCTTCAAACCTGTCCCTACAGGGTGGATCGGACCTACACCACAAAGGCCAACTCCCAGGCCATGATGGAGACCTTCCGCACCTGCTGCTGGATGGATGCCTCCGGGAGATTAAACGTCCTGTCCTCCACCCAGATCCCCTTTCATGTGCGGCGGATCCTGGGGAGAGCTTTGGGGATCCCCTCTTCGAAGATAAGAGTGTTAAAGCCCAGAATCGGGGGAGGCTTCGGGGCCAAGCAGACCGCGGTCTGTGAGGTTTATGCGGCCTTTGTGACCTGGAAGACGGGAAGAGCGTCCAAGATAATCTATTCCCGGTATGAGTCCCAGACCTGCGGTTCCCCCCGGCACCAGATGAAGATCCGGGTGCGGGCGGGAATGGATGAAGAGGGCATTGTCCGGGCTCTGGACGTGTACACCCTTTCCAATGCCGGGGCTTACGGAGAACATGCCGCCACCACCATCGGGCTGACGGCTCATAAGTCCATTCCTCTTTACAGTAAAATCGAAGCCTACCGCTTTACTTACGAGGCGGTTTACACCAACGTCTCCGGGGCCGGAGCCTTCCGGGGCTACGGAGCCACCCAGGGCATCTATGCGGTGGAGACGGCGGTCAATGAACTCTGTGCCCTGACCGGAATGGATCCGGCAAAAGTCCGGGAGTTAAACATGCCCCGGGAGGGAAGCCCCCTGCGGGGGTATCAGGACCTGGACATCGTACAGAGCTGTGCCCTGGACCGCTGCCTGGCCCGGGCCAAAGAGATGATGGACTGGGACAGGAAGTATCCCCGTCAGGTATTAAATAACGGAAAAGTCCGGGGCGTGGGGGTGGCCATGGCCATGCAGGGCTCCTCCATCGCCGGTGTGGACGTGGGAGGAGCGGATCTGAAGCTCAATGAGGAGGGAACCTACACCCTGAACCTGGGATGTACGGATCTGGGAACCGGGTGTGACACCATCCTGGCTCAGATGGCCGCCGATGTGCTGGAGACGGAGATGGAAAAGATCACCGTCACCGGGGTGGATACGGATACCTCCCCCTATGATTCCGGCTCCTATGCCTCCGCCACCACCTATGCCACCGGCAATGCGGTGGTGCAGGCCTGCATGGATCTGAGAAAAAAGATCATTCGCTTCGGAGCGGGGATGCTTCACTGTGATCCTGGTGAGGCGGACTTTGACGGGGAGTGTGTATTCTGCAAAGACAAAAAGGTTTCCCTCTCAGAGATCGGTTTTGCCTCCACCTGCGGTACCTCCCAAGAGCTGCGGGTATCCCGGCAGTTTTCTTCCTCCATCTCCCCGCCTCCCTTCATGGTGGGCATGGCGGAAGTGGAGGTGGATACCGAGACCGGCAGCGTAAAGGTAATCGATTACGCAGGGGTGGTGGACTGCGGCACCACGGTCAATCCCAACCTGGCCCGGGTGCAGACCGAAGGGGGCATTGTCCAGGGAATCGGCATGGCCCTTCTGGAGGATGTGCACTACAGTTCCCGGGGCTCCATGATGGAAAACTCCCTGATGCAGTATAAGATCCCTTCCCGGATGGATGTGGGAGAGATCCGGGTGGACTTTTGCAGCAGCTATGAAAAGACCGGTCCCTTCGGGGCCAAGTCCATCGGGGAGCTGGTGATCGATACTCCCTGTCCCGCCATTGCCAACGCGATCTACAATGCGGTGGGGATACAGCTGCGGGATCTTCCCATGACCCCCGAGAAGGTGGTCATGGCGATCCGGGAAAGGAAACACGGGGATGGCTGAGTACGGCAGGGCCCTTCTGGGGCTGATTATAGAACTGACGGTACTGGCCGTCTGCGGCACCTTTCTGGCGGACCTTTTAAAGATCAAAGCCGGTCTCTCCCTCAGGCTGGTATTGGGATACTTTCTCTACTTCGGCCTCTTTGAGATCCTGACGGTGCCCATGATCCTCACCTGGGCGAGCCTTCATACCCTCTGCCTGGTCTGGGGGATCCTCTTAATTCTGATCACTGCGGGAGCCGTTATTCTGGAGATAAAAAGAAAGAAACATCATTCTTCTCCCAGTGCCGGGATCCGTTCATTTATTACTGACCATTCCCTCTGGATCACCGCGGCGGCCGCCGCGGTGATCCTGCAGTGTGTTTTAGCCGTTCTCTATCAGGACACCACCGTGGATGCGGCCTACTATGTGGGCACCACCAGCACATCGGTCTATACCGGTACCCTGGGAAGGTACAGTCCCTACACCGGGGCTCCCTTAAAGAACTTCCAGGGAAGATATGTATTTTCCGCCTATCCCATGCACAATGCGGTGTGGTGTGTCCTTCTGGGGCTTCATCCCCTGGTTCAGTCCAAGGTGGTGATGATCCTCATCAACGTACTGTTTGCCAACCTGGTGATCTACCATCTGGGGCTTTCCCTCTTTAAGGGAGGGAAAAAGCAGGCGGATCTGATGGTGTGTCTGGTGTGTGTGATGCAGCTTTTCTCCTACACCATCTACACCCCCGGCACCTTTCTCTTTACCAGGGGGTATGAGGGAAAGGCCCTGCTGGCCAACCTGGTGTTTCCGGCGGTTGTTCTGATGGGGGTATGGTATTACAGGGAGCAGCGGCCGGCATACTTTGCGGTGCTTACTCTTTTATCTTTATCCGGGGCCTGTTTTTCCGGCTCCTCGGTGATTCTTCCCGCAGCCGTAATCGCGGCGATCCTGCCCACTCTGGTGATGCGCCGGCGGTTTTCTCATCTGATCTTTCTGGGGCTTTCCCTGGTGCCCTCTTTGATTTATGGGATTTTGTATCTGGGAACCAGCCGGGGCTGGCTGGTGTTTCCGGCTTCGTAAGGGGGTGAGAAGGAATGGCAGGCGTAACGATTGAGGAGACGGGACTGCGCTTTGTAGAGCTGTGCATGAAGAACTACTGGGGAGGCTGCCTTTTCCTGGCTCTTTTCATGGCGGGAATCCTCTCCAGTATCGTCTGTTATGCCGGAGAGAAGATCACCGGCAAAGGAAAGGGAAAGAAGGCCCTTCATCCCTCCTCGGTGATGGTGTGGATGACGGTGATTCTTTTCTGTACCGTCTATAATCCGTACCTGGTGCGTTGGATCATCCCCCGGTTAAACTTTGAAAACGAGTACTACCGGTTTTTCTGGATCCTGCCGGTGATTCCCGGCACCGCCTACTATCTGGTAAGGCTGATCTTTATCTTCCGCTCCGGGTTTTTAAGAGTCGGGGCCGCCTTTCTGGCTGCGGTTCTGCTTATTGAGCTGGGAACCCCGCTGGAGGGTGTGGTTACCAACTTCGCCCCCGTGGAAAACATCTATAAAGTCCCCGACGGCCTGGTGGAAGCCTGTGCAATCATCCATGAGGATTCCGATGAGGAACATCCCCGGGTGGTCTTTGACAAGGAACTGAACATCATGGCCCGCCAGTATGATCCCTCCCTGTCCCTGGTGCTGGGAAGGGATGCGGTGCTCTACCGGGACGGCTCCCAGGTGGTGACCGTAGATCCCACCAGACTGGTGTACCGCAGACAGAAGGTGATCATGGACCGGCTGTACTTCGGAGAGAAGATCAAGCGGTACCGGTTTAAGAGAGCCCTCATCAAAACCCGCACAGACTACCTGGTTCTGAAAAAGGGAGCCGGGGGCAGAAGGTTTCTAAAGAGAGCGGGATGCAGGGTGATCGGCAGGAGCGGGGATTACCTGGTTTACAGGTTTGAGGCATAAAGATATGGAAGATACGCACATCGACTATAACAACCTTTCGGTGGGATCGGCATTCAAGGATCACTACACCGTGCCGGATTACCAGAGGGAGTATGTCTGGGAGAGCGCTCAGGTTGAGCAGCTCCTCTCGGATCTGCTGGATACCTACAATGAGGATAATAAGAAGGTTTACTTTCTGGGAACCATCGTCACCCTTAAAACCGAAGGCTGCTTTGAACTGATCGACGGACAGCAGCGGCTTACCACCTTTTTCATCCTGCTGTGTGCGCTGAAAAAGCTGTACGGGGAGAAGGGGGAGAACACCTCGGTCCTTAAAAACCTTGTCTACAGCTCCGTCATGGATGAAAACGGGGATACGGTAAACCAGTATCATCTGCAGCTCCAGTATGAGGATGCCAGAAACTACCTGGAAGTCATTGAAAAGGATGAAAAGGAGCCTTTAAATCTCACTTCCTCCGGGAGAAAGCTCTTTACTGCCTACAGATCGATCCTCAGTTTTCTTTCGGAGCGCTTTGATGACTTTGCCGATTTGAAACGGTTCGTGGTGTTTCTGCTGTACAGGACAAGCTTTGTTCGGATTGAGACCTTCAATGTGACGGACGCCTTAAAGATCTTTGAGACCATCAACCAGCGGGGGAAAGGGCTGGACCCCGTGGATCTCTTTAAAAACATGATCTTCCGCCAGGTGGACAGAGATAAGTTTACCGGGTTAAACATGACCTGGAAGGAGATCACCGGCACCCTGGAGAGCATCGATGAGAAACCCCTGCGGTTTCTCCGGTACTTCATCATGGCCACTTACGACACTTCCGGAGAGAAGGACGGAATTCTCCGGGAGGACAGAATCTATGAATGGCTCTCCAGGCACAATGACCAGTGCCATTACGTGGAGCAGCCCTTCAGGTTTGTAAACAGGATGCTGGAGGCTGTAAAAGCCTATAAAAACTTCCGCCGTCCTGATGGAACCTCTCCGGGAGACATTCATCTGAAGAACATTCCCCTGCTGGCTGGAGCGTCCTACAGGCTGCATCTGATGCTGATGCTCTCCACTTCCTCCATGGATCAGGAGACTTCCGCCAGGTTCAAGGCCCTGCTGGAGTCTGTTGTTTACTACACGGTGATCAACCGCATCTCTACCAACGTGACGGAGAGGGCTTTTGCCTCCTGGTGCCGGACGATACGGACCATCAAAACGGTGGAGGAACTGGAGGCCTTTGAAAGAGAATCGGTGATCCCGGTGGTAAACGGCTGGAAGGTGAATAATGAAGCCAACTTCCTTAGACTGGGACTTAACAGCATGCAGCAGTACCGGATCAAATTTATTTTGGGAAAGATCACCGCTTATGTGGACAGCCTGCGCATGGGCAAGAGCGAAGTGGAAAGCGTCTCCACCTACATGCAGTGGTCCGTGGAGATCGAGCACATCATGCCCCAGACCTGTCCGGACAAGTCTGCGTACGGCCTTACGGAAGAGGAGTTCCCGGTTTATCTCAACCGCCTGGGCAACCTGACACTGCTGGAGAGCAGCATCAACAGGTCCGTTCACAATGAATCCTATTCGGTAAAGGCGCAGGCCTACAAAGCATCCATGTTTTACCTGACCTCATCCCTTTCGGGGCTGGTGGATCTGGGACAGGATACCGCCATCAACAGAACCAACTCTTTACTGTGCTCCTGGAGGGAGTGGAATAAGGGGGCCATCGAGGAGAGGCAGAGGATGCTCTACGATTTAAGCGAACTGATATGGGGAATCAACCCATAAAAGAAAGGCCATGAAAATTTTTTCATGGCCTTATCTTTATCCAAGTAAAGCAGAATCATTGGAAAACTCAGTCCCACTTGCCTGTTCGAACTGATCCAGCAGGTTTCTCACGGTCAGCTTTTTCTTGGCTTCCCCGGAGATGTCCAGGATGATCTTTCCCTCCATCATCATGATCAGCCGGTTTCCGTGGTTGATGGCATCCTGCATGTTGTGGGTGATCATCAGGGTTGTCAGGTGATCCCGGTTTACGATCATGTCGGTGATCTCCAGAACCTTGGCTGCGGTCTTGGGATCCAGAGCGGCTGTATGCTCATCCAAAAGCAGCAGTTTTGGCTTCTTTAAGGTGGCCATGAGAAGCGTCAGGGCCTGGCGTTGGCCTCCGGATAACAGTCCCACCTTGGTGGTAAGCCGGTCCTCCAGTCCCAGTCCCAGTACTTTCAGGAGTTCTTTGTATTCCTCTCTCTCCTTATGGGTGATACCGGGCATCAGGCTTCTGGGTTTGCCTCTTCTGCTGGCCAGAGCCAGATTTTCCTCGATCTGCATGGTGGCGGCGGTGCCGTTCATGGGATCCTGGAATACCCGTCCCAGGTATACCGCCCGCTTGTGCTCCGCCAGCTTGGTCACATCCACCCCGTCGATGAGGATCTGTCCCTCATCCACGGGCCAGGTTCCCGCTACGGCATTTAACATGGTGGACTTGCCGGCTCCGTTTCCTCCGATGACGGTGACAAACTCCCCGTCCTCCAGCTTCAGGGACAGGTTGTCCAGGGCCAGCTTTTCGTTGATGGTTCCCGGATTAAAGGTCTTATAGATGTTTTTGAGCTCAAGCATTGTTCTGCCCTCCGTGTTTTACCGGCTTGGAAAAATATTTGGTCTTCCAGTAGGGAACACCCAGGAACACGGCCACTACCAGTGCGGAGAGAACCTTTAACAGGTCGGTGTCGATTCCCATCCAGATCACGGTCTGGAGAACCAGGTAGTAGAGGATGGATCCCAGGGCTACACCCAGAAGGCGCAGGCCGAAGTTGCGGAAGATCCGTCCGAAGATGGCTTCCCCGATAATCACGGCGGCCAGACCGATCACGATGGCTCCACGTCCCATGTTAATATCGGCAAACCCCTGGTACTGAGCCAGCAGTGAGCTGGACAGAGCTACCAGGCCGTTGGAGATCATCAGTCCCAGAATCTTGTTAAACTCGGTGTTGATGCCCTGAGCCCGGGCCATGTGCGGATTGCAGCCGGTGGCCCTGATGGAACAGCCCAGTTCCGTTCCGAAGAACCAGTAAAGGGCTATAATGACAACCAGGGTAATCACAGCCACAATGAGGATGGTGTTCCTGGAGAGGGGAACGTCACGAATATAGCGGAGGGAAACCAGCAGATCATACTTGCTTACGTTAATGGCCTGGTTGGCCTTGCCCATGATCTTCAGATTGATGGAGTAGAGACTGAGCTGGGTAAGAATACCGGACAGGATGGCGGGAATCCCCATCACCGTGTGAAAGATGCCGGTGACCAGTCCTGCCAGCATTCCCGCACCGGTGCCTGCCAGGATGGCGACCCAGACGTTCTGGCCGTTCAACATGAGCATGATGCACACCGCTCCCCCGGTGCACATGGTACCGTCTACCGTCAGATCCGCAAAGTCCAGAATCCGGAAAGTAATGTATACCCCGATGGCCATGATGCCCCAGATGAGTCCCTGGGCCACGGCTCCGGGCAGAGCGTTGATCAGTTTAATAATGTCCATGTGGTTTTCCTCCCTGCGGATTTCACAAAAGGAACAGCGAGAGAGGTATTCCTTTCCCGCTGTTCCTTCTGGTTCTTTATCTTCTTATTTAAATATCTGCTTATTCAGCAGCAGCCTCTTCCTCAGCGGCGGCTTCTTCGGCGGGAGCTTCCTCAGTGGCGGCTTCCTCTTCTGCAGCGGGCTCTTCCTCAGCAGCGGCCTCTTCTTCGGTAGCCTCTTCCTCAGCGCCGATGGCTACATAGTCGTCCGGAATCGTTACACCCAGCT
>CAZJYM010000007.1:28772-31119 GCA_964550245.1 uncultured Blautia sp.
GCCTCTTCCTCAGCGCCGATGGCTACATAGTCGTCCGGAATCGTTACACCCAGCTCGGCAGCGATATCAGCGTTGTACTTCTTGGTGAACTGAGGCGCATACTCGATGGGCATCTGGGAGATATCCTCGCCCTGGAGAACACGTACGGCCATCTTTCCGGTGGCAACGCCCAGATCATAGTAGCTGATGGAAAGGGTGGCAACTCCGCATCCCTCGCAGATTCCCTCCTCGCCTACGATAATCGGAACCTTGGCGGGCAGGCAGATGTTGTTGACGATCTCAGCGTTGGAAGCAACGGTGTTGTCGGTGGGGATGTACATTACATCACTCTCGGAGGCAGCGGTGGTGGCTACGGCAGAGAGGTCATTGGAATCAGAGAATGCATACAGGGTGCAGGTGTATCCCAGCTCTTCCAGAGCGGCGGAAACGGTGTCCACCTGATACTGGGAGTTGGCCTCGGCGGAGCAGTACAGAAGACCTACGTTCTTGGCATCGGGATACAGTTCCTGAAGCATGGCTGCCTGCTGATCCAGGGGAGCCAGATCGGATGTTCCGGAGATGTTTCCGCCTACGGTTCCGTTAAAGTCTTCCAGTTCCAGGGCTACGCCGTACTCGGTTACGGAAGTGCCCAGAATGGGAATATCGCTTGTGGCGGCTGCAGCGGCCTGCAGGGCGGGAGTGGCATTGGCCAGAATCAGGTCCACGCCGTTGGAAACAAAGGTGTTGACGATGGTGGCGCAGGTGTTGGAATCACCCTGGGCATTCTGCTCGTCAAATACAACCGCATCTTCTCCCAGTTCCTCCACGATGGCATCCTTGAAGCCCTGTGTAGCGGCGTCCAGTGCATCATGCTGCACCAGCTGGCAGATACCGATGGTATACTGCTGTGCGGCGTCATCCGCGTACACACCGGTGGTGCACATGGCGGCAACCATGGCGGCAGAGAGAACAGCTGCCATCATTTGTTTTTTCATTGAAATAACCTCCTCGTTTGTGGATTTCCAAAAGTACGTCGGTATTATACCGCTTTAAAGTGTAAAAATCAATAAGTCAGAGGACATTTTCACAGAAAAATCCGGCCTTTCTCAGGCCGGATTTTGTGAATAGATTTTCACCAGTTCCTCCAGCATCCGGGTTACATCCTCCAGATCCTCCAGAGCGATGTGCTCGTAGGGACCGTGGAAGGCATAGCCTCCGGTACCCAGGTTGGGACAGGGCAGTCCCATAAAGCTTAAGCGGGCTCCGTCCGTTCCGCCCCGGACAGGCTGCACATGGGGAACCACACCGGTGGCTTCACAGGCTTTGCGGGCGTTTTCGATAAGGTGGAAGCAGGGACGGATCTTTTCCGCCATGTTCCGGTACTGATCCCGGATGGTAAGCTTCACCTTGTCAGCTCCGTACTCCTGCTGCATCTGTTTTTCGATGGAGCGCAGGAATTCCTTTCTCTTCTCAAAGGTCTCCCCGTCGTGATCCCGGACGACGTATACCATCTTTGCTTCTTCACAGGCTCCGCTCATGTGGAAGAGATGATAAAACCCTTCATACCCTTCCGTGTGCTCCGGCGTCTCCTCCGGGGGAAGCAGGGACTGGATCCGGCAGGCGATCTCCGCCGCATTCACCATGATGTCCTTGGCGGTTCCCGGGTGTACATTGACGCCTGTAATGTTAAAGGTGGCCTCACAGGCGTTGAAGTTCTCGTATTCAATCTCTCCCTTGGCTCCTCCGTCCAGGGTGTAGGCAAAGTCCGCACCGAAGCGGGGGATGTCAAAGTTGTCAGCCCCTCTGCCGATTTCCTCATCGCTGGTAAAGGCGATGCTTAACGGTCCGTGGGGAATCTCTTCCTTTATAAAGTGTTCTACCGTGGAGAGAATGGCGGCGATTCCCGCCTTGTCATCGATTCCCACGATGGTGGTTCCGTCTCCGGTGATCAGGGTTTTTCCTTTCAGTTCCCCCAGATGGGTAAAGAGGGCCGGATCCAGCACACGTCCGCTGTCCCCCAAAGGCAGGACTCCTCCGTCGTAGTTTTTATGAAGAACGGGACGGATGGGGCGGGAGGTGAATTCCGATACGGTGTCCATGTGGGCAATGAGTCCCAGGCGGGGGTTGTCTTCATGCCCTTTTGTCGCCGGGATATGGCCGTACACATAGCACTTTTCATCCACCTGGGCATCGGTGATACCCATCTCCTGCATTTCCTCCACCAGGATGGACGCCAGGTCAAACTGGCAGGAAGTGCTGGGAACGGTTTCGCTTTCTCCGTCTCCGGGAGTTTTGATCTGTACATATTTCAGAAGTCTTTCATATGCTTTCATGATACGCTTCCTTTCAGGACTGTGAGGTTTTTCAG
>CAZJYM010000008.1:0-2900 GCA_964550245.1 uncultured Blautia sp.
AAGACAGAGGATAACATCGTGCCGATTCCGCCAAATGTAAGTGTAGCCAACGGGTATGTGATGCTCAACATCACAACCACCTGGGTAAAGGGAAAAGACGGCAAAAGGGGCCATGCCAACCATGAAAAGGTGGCCATCGGTAAAACGGTGGTTCCTCCCGGGGGAGACTGGAAAGCAGACAGGAGAATGTATGCCAATGCCACTTATCTGGAGATGTTGCGCAGGGAGAAGGAAAAGGCCGACTTTAAAAGGCTTCCCCGAAACGTCCGCTCCGATGAGATTCAGATCGGCGCCTTTCTGGTAATCCGGAAACTCTGTGAAGAAAGCGGTCTTGCCCTGGCTTTGGAAACCGTCTTCGGCAGGGACATGGCCTGCCAGATTCTGGATCACGCCCAGTTCATGCTTTTGGAAAACTGTGCAGATCTTGACTATTTCCCGGAATGGGCCAGAAGAAATGCGGTTTTTTCCTCTGCTTTTGGAGATGAGAGAGAAGATCAGGTTAAAATCCCCAGGATCTTGCGCTTTCAAAGTGTCTGGGCTGACAGGGCAGTCTTTAAAACCGGTGAATCAGAACAGGTTTTTCTCTGTCCCAACCGGACCTGCCTTGTGCGGTGGAATGACTTTGTTCCCGTGGCCCTTTCGGATTCCCTGAACAGATCCTTTATTGACGAATTTATTCAGAAGCTGGGGGAAAAACTTACGGTGGTCTGTGAACGGGAAGGGGATCTGAAAGGTCTGGAAGAAGCGGGAGTTCATTTCCTGACCCGGCTTCCCGAGGATCTGGACGTCTCCAGGAAACTCTCAGACGAGTACGGATACCAGGTACGCTCCGCCAGGATCCTGGATGACTCTTCGGGCCTTCGGGGGATGACGGTTTGCCAGTGCCTTCCAAAATGCCGGAATCCCGGATTTTTTCACATCTTTTACGATCCTGCGATGTCCTCTTCCCGTGACCTGGAATTTAAGGAGAAACTGCTGGAACAGGAACTCACTCTGAGGCAGATCATGGATGAGAACATCCCCGTCACCTGGGATGATATTGAAAACTACCTGCAGTTCTTTCACCTGGGCATCCGGAAAAGTGATGCCCTGCAGGATCCAGGAGCCCGGCCCCTGTATTGTGTGACGGAGTATCAGAAAGATGAGGACAAAATCCAGACCTGCATCGACCGCTTGGGAATTTTTGTACTGGCCGGAGACAGGAGGATGGGCCTGTCTGCTGCCCTGGAGGCTTATACCCGCTGCATTCAGGCCGGGGAAACGTCAAAGCTGCTGAGGAAAAGCCGCACTCGGGCAGGCTTTGTGGCCTGGATTATGGGAGCTTTGGTTCGAGAGCGTACTGCCGGGACGGATGAAAAGGATCTGACGGTTATTTTCCGCACTCTTCAGGACATCACCGCCGACCGCAGCCTGCGCACAGACCGGTATGAGGTGCGCTATCAGCTGACACCCTTCCAGAGGGAACTTCTTGAGGCGGCGGGTGTCAGTGAGGGGATGATGGATGACTGTGCTTCCGGGCTTTCTCATCATTCCTTTGGCTGACAGATCTCTGCCTCGTACTCCTCTGGCAGATCCTGTTGGGAACTGTGAGGCGATCAAATGCTCATTCCCACAGATGAGGGCGCAAAGATCACAATAAGCTTTGCCCGGGGCAACCTGATCCCGGGCATTGGTTCAAGGATGAAAGAATCATAAGAGCGCGACTGCCCTCTTTTTGCCTGGAAGTGCTCAGGCATACTCCGGGTGAAAAAGACTTAAGCAGTAATTGTCAGTGCTGGTCATCCGAAACATTCCCATGCCTGTACTGCTCAAGCTCTCGCTCCAATTCCTCGTTGCGCTGCTCAAGCAGCCGCTCCAATTCCTCGTTGCGCTGCCGCAGCTGCTGTTTTTCCAGAGCATCAGACTTTGCCTTACGCTCCATATCATCGATCTTCCGGGCCATATCTTTCACCATAATCTTGACGGTGTTCCTGTCCATAATCTCAAGTTCTTCTGAGAAAAAGCTCATTGTATCCTCCTGTGATGGGTGACTGTGCTTCCGGGCTTTCCCTGCATTCCTTTGGCTGATTCAACAGATCCTGTGCCAGATACAGGCTGCTCATGCAGTGCAGGTCGGATACCCCGTCCCGGATCAGCTCCCGTTCCCTCGAATGATAGAAAAAATCCAGGGCATCCCGGAGCGACAGTCCGGAAAGCTCTGCAAAATCCCTGATAATTTCTGCATACTTAATCTGGAGGAGTGTGCAGTTTGCTTTCATACCCGCAGGCTCCTTTCAAACTGTAACCAATCCAGTTCCTGCCGGTTTCGGAGACATATCTGCAGATCCGGTTTTTCAGGCTGCAGTCTGCCGATTGCCTCCAAAGGGCTGATCAGGTTTTGGAAATACAGCTTTGTAGTGTCAAATATCTGATCATTTACCACGCCGCCGATGACGATATCATACAGGGAGCTGTCCTTTCCCTGACGGCATCTGGCAGTGAAATCCAGCCATTCCCCCGAATACGCCGGGAATTTCAGAACACGGAACGCTTCAAAAACCCTCTCGTCCAGGGCATACTGGGAAACAATGCCCGGTTTCCCCTGCCGGATGAATTGCTGGCACCATTTTTCCGCCTGTTCGATCCGTGAAATACCCTCATAAGACCACCCCCTTCTCCTTCAGAGCGTCGATCAGATCGTTTACGATGTACTCCTTCCCCTGCGTGTGCAGCACATCGTAACAGGGGATGATATAGCCGTCCAGCAGATCCGTCTCCTTTGTGAAGGCATCGTAGATCACGGAGGCATCAACACCAAGGGCGTCTGCCGTATTTTCCACGCAAAAAACTGCAAACGCCAGCTCTTCTTCGTTCAACATCCTTTTTCCCTTTTTGTGCCTGTCAATCTCCAGCTGCAGCTG
>CAZJYM010000008.1:3000-30865 GCA_964550245.1 uncultured Blautia sp.
TTCAACATCCTTTTTCCCTTTTTGTGCCTGTCAATCTCCAGCTGCAGCTGTCGGTTGCGCTGCCGCAGCTTCTGGTTTTCCAGAGCATCAGACTCGTTCTGACGCTTCAGATCATCGATCTTCTGACTCAGATCATTGATCTTCTGTTCCATTTCTCTTATCATAAATTTAACAGTGTTCCGGTCCATAATCCTCAATTCTTCCGAGAAGGTGAATATTTCATTCTCCTCCGGATTCAGACCGTTTTCTTCATTATCCAATCTTATCACCTCCAATATTCTGAAAATTGCCGCTCCAGCTTTTCCATATTTCACGGCTTTCTTCCATTATAACAGACGATTTACACTCTGAAAAGAGGTTTTTGAAAATATGTCCAATCAAATATGATCAGACAAAAATCTGATCATGAGGTAAGCCAATATGCGCGCAATATAAAAATATATTATAAGATATCAAAATACAAAACAGGATAAACAAAGACAGAGATATTTTGGAAGAGTCAGGCAGGGATACAAAATAAAGGAGCAGACACCATGAAAAAATACAAATTCAGCAGACAGGACTTTTCTCCTGCCTGATCAGCCGGTTGATGCTGCAGCTTGAATCTTAGAACAGGGTGGGCTATACTGACACCATATCCGCCCCGTGCCCGGCATTCCTTCGGGGCGTTTTTTAAGGAGGTGCTTACTATGGAAAAGACAGGGTTATCTCCCAATCCGGAATCCAGGAAGGGAAACTTCCGGATCCGCAGTATTTTCTCATCCCGCCCGGACTACCCCAGGCGGCTTCGCAGCCTTCCGGACATGCCGGAGAGGTTTTATGTCAGGGGATCCCTTCCCCGGGATGATCTTCCCTCCATTGCCCTTGTGGGGGAGAGGACCTGCAGTTCCTACGGGAGAAAGGAGGCTCTGCGCTTTTCCCAGGTCTTAAGCGAATCCGGGGTGCAGGTGATGAGTACCATGGATTACGGCATCGCCGCCTGGAGCCAGAGAGGGGCTCTCTGGGGAGGAACTCCCTCCTTCGGGGTTCTGGAGAGCGGATCGGAACTGGGAAGCCCGGTAAGAAACCGTCCCCTCTTCATGGAAGTCCTCTCCAATGGAGGCGGGATGATCTGTGAATTCTCTCCCCGCTCCCAGGGAAGAAACCGGCGGTACGCCTCCCGTAACCGGCTTCTGGCGGGGCTTTGCGACCTGGTGCTGCTGGTGGAGGCCCGGGGAAAGGGGGAAGCCCTGGAGATTGTGAACCTGGCCCTGGAGCAGGGGAAACCGGTGTATGCCATTCCCGGACCGGTGGAGGCCGAGCTTAGCAGGATCTGTCATCAGCTGATCTACGACGGAGCCGGCATCGCCTATTCCCCGGAAGTCCTGCTGGAGGAATGGGGGATTTCAAAGCGGATGCGGGGTGAAAACGGGAAAAAATAAGATTACCCTTGCAACGGCTGCAAATATGGTGTATAGTGTGTTTCGTTTACTACCGGAAACCCGGCGGTTTCCGCAGTAATGCCCCTTCTGCCTCCGGAAATGACTGGCAGTCTTCTGGTGGAACTTCAGCTGATGGGTGGGATCCGGAAGGCACAGGGACTTTTTTTATCAGGAAGGTTCTGGTCCAAAGGGAACCTTCTGCCGTAAAAAAACAGGAAGTAGGAGTGGAAACATGGCGAAGAATCTGGTCATCGTGGAATCGCCTGCAAAGGTGAAGACCATCAAGAAATTTCTGGGAAACAACTACGAGGTGGAAGCTTCCAACGGACACGTGCGTGATTTCCCCAAAAGTCAGTTCGGAATCGATGTGGACAATGACTTTGAACCCAAGTACATCACCATCCGGGGCAAGGGAGAGCTTCTGGCGAAGCTTCGCAAGGAGGCCAAGAAGGCGGACAAGGTCTATCTGGCCACCGACCCGGACCGGGAGGGGGAGGCCATCTCCTGGCATTTAAGCCAGGCATTAAAGGTGGATCCCTCCAAGATGAGACGGATTACCTTCAACGAGATTACCAAATCTGCGGTGAAGGCCTCCCTGAAACAGTCCAGGGACCTGAACATGGATCTGGTAGACGCCCAGCAGGCCAGAAGAATGCTGGACCGGATGGTGGGATACAGCATCAGTCCCCTTCTCTGGGACAAGGTGAAGCGGGGCTTAAGTGCCGGAAGGGTGCAGTCCGTGGCCCTTCGCATCATCTGCGACCGGGAGGACGAGATCAATTCCTTCATTCCGGAAGAGTACTGGAGCCTGGACGGGGAGTTTCTGGCCCCGGGGGAGAAAAAGCCTCTGGAAGCCAGGTTCTACGGCACGGATAAGAAGTATACCATTCATAATAAGGAAGAGATGGACCAGATCCTCGCAGATCTGGAAGGAAAGGAATATGAGATCGACGAGGTGAAAAAGGGAGAGCGCGTCAAGAATCCCCCGCTGCCCTTCACCACCAGCACCCTGCAGCAGGAAGCCTCCCGCACCCTGAACTTTTCCACGCAGAAAACCATGCGCATCGCGCAGCAGCTCTACGAAGGAGTGGATGTGAAGGGAACCGGGACCGTGGGTGTGATCTCCTATCTGCGTACGGACTCCACCCGGATCTCCGAGGAAGCGGATCAGGCGGCCAGAGCCTACGTGGAATCCCACTTCGGGAAGGAGTATGTGAACACCGGAGAAAAGCCGGTAAAGAAGTCCGCCCGGATTCAGGACGCCCATGAGGCCATCCGGCCCACGGACATTAACCGGACGCCGGCGGAATTAAAAGACTCTCTCACCAGAGACCAGTACCGTCTGTACACCCTGATCTGGAAGCGGTTTACCGCCAGCCGCATGGCTCCCGCCAGATATGAAACCACCTCCGTGAAGATCAAAGCCGACGAATACGTGTTTACAGTTTCCGCCTCCAGAGTGGTATTCGAGGGCTATCTCACCGTGTACAGCCAGGAGGACGATAAAAAGAGCAACGTGATCAGCCAGAGCCTGGAGCCCGGCATGAAGCTGAAACTTATGGAACTCCATCCGGAGCAGCACTTCACCCAGCCTCCCGCCCATTACACCGAGGCCTCCCTGGTGAAAACCCTGGAGGAGCTGGGCATCGGAAGACCCAGCACCTATGCCCCCACCATCACCACCATCATCAGCCGCCGGTATGTATCCAAGGAGCAGAAGAACCTGTATGTCACCGAGCTGGGGGAAGTGGTGAACAACATCATGAAGGAGGCCTTTCCCAGCATCGTGGACGTGAACTTTACGGCCACCATGGAGGGACTGCTGGACTGTGTGGAGGAAGGCACCGTCTCCTGGAAGACGGTGATCCGCAACTTCTATCCGGATCTCAAGCGGGACGTGGATGAGGCCGCCAGAAAGCTGGAGAAGGTCAACATCCAGGATGAGGTCACCGACGTGGTCTGCGAGCAGTGCGGCCGCCACATGGTGATCAAGTACGGGCCCCACGGAAGGTTCCTGGCCTGTCCGGGCTTTCCCGAGTGCCGCAACACCAGGCCCTACTTTGAAAAGATCGGGGTGCCCTGCCCCAAGTGCGGGGGAGAGCTGGTGCTGAAAAAAACTCAAAAAGGGCGGAAGTACTACGGATGTGAGAATCATCCCCAGTGCGACTTCATGTCCTGGCAGAGACCTTCTGCGAAAAAATGTCCCAAGTGCGGCAGCTACATGGTGGAGAAGGGAAACAAGCTGGTCTGCAGCGAGCCCTCGTGCGGATACGTGGAGCCGAAGGAAAAAGAGGAAGAAAAAGAAGAGGCAGCTGCCCTGTGACGGAAGAAGCAGGAAATTGCGGAACTTATCCCGAATTTCCTGCTTTTTTTGCGGGAAGATAAAGTTGTACTAAAAATATCCGGATTTGAAAAAAAGTAAAAATTTAATGAAAATAAATAAAATAAAGAAAAATGCAAAAATCTCTTGTATTTTGCGAATAAAACGTGTACTATAAAAATCAGCAGATTTTTAATCATGCAGCAAAAAAAGCGAAAGGAGGAGAATATGAGCGTTCAACTGCTAGACAAAACAAGGAAGATTAACAAGTTGTTACACAACAGCAGCTCCAGCAAGGTGGTGTTCAATGACATCTGCAAGGTACTGATGGAAACGTTGGATTCCAACATCCTTGTGATCAGCAAAAAGGGTAAGGTCCTGGGAGTCAGCCTGTGCTCCGGGGTGGAAGAGATCACCGAACTGATCGACGACAGAGTGGGCGGATATGTGGATGTCCTGTTGAATGAAAGATTTCTCGGGGTTTTGTCTACCAAGGAAAACGTGAACCTTCAGACACTGGGATTTGAGCATGTGACCGGAAACTGCCAGGGAATTGTAAATCCGATTGATATTGCCGGGGAGCGGCTTGGGACGCTGTTCATGTATCGAAACGACAAGCCTTATGACATCGAGGACATCATCGTAAGCGAGTATGGCACCACGGTAGTCGGACTGGAAATGATGCGGGCCGTACACGAGGAGAACGCGGAGGAAGACCGGAAGCAGCAGGTGGTCAAGTCCGCCTTCAATACACTTTCATTCTCTGAGCTGGAGGCCATTATCCACATCTTTGAAGAACTGGACGGAGAAGAGGGAATCCTGGTAGCCAGCAAGATCGCCGATCGTGTGGGAATCACCAGATCTGTCATTGTCAACGCACTGCGCAAGTTCGAGAGCGCGGGCGTGATCGAATCCCGGTCATCCGGAATGAAGGGGACGTACATCAAGGTATTAAATGAAGTGATCTTTAACGAGCTGGACGAGATCAAGGCGCAGCGCAACAAGAAGCTGCAGCAGGACCGTTCGGCAAAGGAGACGGAGGAGTAACGTCTCAGCGACCGCGAGGTCAACAATTTTAGTTTTACAAGTGTTTTGATCTGAAAGGGCCCTAAAGAGCGCTTTTCAGAAGCCTGGATTTAGAAATGCCTTATTAGTAATGCCGTATGTGTAATACCGTATGAAAGATATTGAAATAGTGAAGCCTCCTGCCCTCCGGCAGGGGGCTTCTTTGCGTCCGGAGAAATTTTTTTAGAAAATTGATTTCATAAGAAAACGGGAGAAAAATGGAGATAATGGGAGATTTGATCCCGCTTGGCGCCTGTAAACCCGGATACAAGGGGTTGCAGAAAAGGGAGGAATCTCATATCATATGGGACAGTGATTAGCACTCGATTGTAATGAGTGCTAGCAAAACACCACTTGAGAATCAGGTGTAGTAAAGGAGGACATTAAATCATGAACTTAGTACCATTAGGTGACAGAGTTGTATTGAAACAGATGGAAGCAGAAGAGACCACCAAGTCCGGCATCGTTCTTCCTGGACAGGCTCAGGAGAAACCGCAGCAGGCGGAAGTCCTGGCTGTAGGCCCCGGGATCACGGCCGAGGGCAAGGAGATCAAGATGGAAGTGGCTGTGGGGGATCAGGTTATCTATTCCAAGTACGCTGGAACCGAAGTAAAGATGGATGGTGTCGAATATATCATTGTGAAACAGAGCGACATTCTTGCAATCGTAAAATAACACCCGGGCAGGAGACGGAAGGGATTTTCCGTCACAGACCGGAGATTTTTCACATATTTTGACTAGGAGGACTGATTGTCATGGCAAAGGAAATTAAGTTTGGCGCAGAAGCCAGAGCCGCCCTGGAGAGCGGTGTGAACCAGTTAGCAGATACAGTAAGAGTAACCCTGGGGCCCAAGGGAAGAAACGTAGTTCTGGACAAGTCCTACGGCTCACCCCTGATCACCAATGACGGCGTGACCATCGCCAAGGAGATCGACCTGGAGGATGCCTTCGAAAACATGGGCGCTCAGCTCATCAAGGAAGTTGCCTCCAAGACCAACGATGTGGCCGGCGACGGCACCACCACCGCCACGGTTCTGGCCCAGTCCATGGTAAATGAGGGCATGAAGAACCTGGCAGCAGGCGCCAACCCCATTATCTTAAGAAGAGGAATGAAGAAGGCTACCGACGCGGCCGTGGATGCCATCGCAGCCATGAGCCAGAAGATCAGCAGCCGTCAGCAGATCGCCAACGTAGCCGCCATCTCCGCAGGGGATGAGCAGGTTGGAGAACTGGTTGCGGATGCCATGGAGAAGGTTTCCAACGACGGCGTGATCACCGTGGAGGAGTCCAAGACCATGCACACCGAGCTGGATCTGGTGGAAGGCATGCAGTTTGACCGGGGCTACATCTCCGCCTACATGGCTACCGACATGGAGAAGATGGAAGCTACCCTGGAGGATCCCTACATCCTCATCACCGACAAGAAGCTCAGCAACATTCAGGAGATCCTTCCCCTGCTGGAGCAGATCGTACAGTCCGGCGCCAAGCTTCTCATCATCGCCGAGGACGTGGAGGGCGAGGCTCTGACCACCCTGATCGTGAACAAGTTGAGAGGCACCTTCCAGGTTGTGGCCGTGAAGGCTCCCGGCTACGGCGACAGAAGGAAGGAAATGCTGCAGGATATCGCCATTCTCACCGGCGGACAGGTTATCTCCGATGAGCTGGGACTGGATCTGAAGGAGACCACCATGGCTCAGCTGGGCCGTGCGAAATCCGTAAAGGTCGCCAAGGAGAACACCGTAATCGTTGACGGATGCGGCTCCAGAGAGGACATCGATGCCCGGATCGCTCAGATCCGCGCTCAGATCGATGAGACCAAGTCCGATTTCGACAAGGAGAAGCTGCAGGAGAGACTGGCCAAGCTGGCCGGCGGCGTAGCCGTGATCCGGGTAGGCGCAGCCACCGAGACCGAGATGAAGGAAGCCAAGCTGCATCTGGAGGATGCTCTGGCTGCCACCAGAGCTGCCGTTGAGGAAGGCATCGTTGCCGGCGGCGGATCCGTTTACATCCATGCCGCTAAAGAAGTGGCAAAGGCTACCGCTGATCTGGAAGGCGATGAGAAGACCGGCGCCAACATTATTCTGAAGGCTTTAGAGTCTCCGCTTTATCACATCGCTGCCAACGCAGGCCTGGAGGGCGCCGTCATCATCAATAAGGTGAAGGAGTCCGAGCCCGGCATCGGCTTTGATGTTCTCAAAGAGAGATATGTAGATATGGTAAGCGAGGGCATTCTGGATCCCACCAAGGTTGCCAGAAGCGCTCTGCAGAACGCCACCAGTGTTGCCTCCACCCTGCTGACCACCGAGGCGGTTGTGGGCGACATCAAGGAGGACGTTCCTCCCGCTCCCGCCGGAAACAACGGAATGGGCATGATGTAAGGAAGGGCTTTGACACCTGAAGATAAAAATTAATTTTTCTTACAAACGGAATCAGCGTCGTAGACGCTGATTCCGTTTTGTGTTATACTGGGGAAAATACGGGAGGGACCTGTCTCCCTGTTAAAATGCAGAAAGGATGAAAGCAATGAGTGATTTGTACTATGAACTTCTGGTTAAGAAAGACAGGACGATGAAGGACGTTCTGATCAAGTTCGGGCTCATCGGCGTGACCGTGATCGTCGTGCTGATCGGACTCATGTTCAGCCCCATTCTCCTTCTGGTGGCGGTGGCCCTGGGATTCGCCTGCTATTTCATCATTCCCAAGACCGATGTGGAGTATGAGTACCTGTTTGTCAACGGAGAGCTGGATGTGGACATGGTCATGTCCAAGTCCAGAAGAAAAAGAGTAAAAAGCATCATGATCCCGGAGGCGGACCTGGTGGCACCCCTTAACTCCCACAGACTGGACTACTACAACGGAAACCAGAAGATGAAAGTGATCGACTACTCCTCGGGAAACAAGGAACACCGCAGGTTTGCCGTGATCACCCGGGACCAGAACGATTCCTGCAAGATTATCATTGAGCCGGACGAGAGAATGGAGCAGATGATCAAGAACAGCGCGCCGGGCAAAGTTTTCCTGGATTGACACCGGACCGGAAGTCTGCTACACTGGGGAGCAATAAACACACTGTGCATCAGGAAAGGGAGGAAATGCAATGGGTACTATCATTGGTGAGGGCATTACATTTGACGACGTGCTGTTAGTTCCTGCGTATTCGAAGGTGATACCCAATCAGGTAGATGTGACAACGTATTTGACGAAGAAGGTAAAACTCAATGTTCCCCTGATGAGCGCGGGAATGGATACCGTGACGGAGCACCGCATGGCCATTGCCATGGCCAGGCAGGGCGGGATCGGCATCATCCACAAAAACATGTCCATCGAGGCTCAGGCCGAGGAGGTGGACAAGGTCAAGCGTTCAGAAAACGGAGTGATCACGGATCCCTTTTTTTTATCTCCGGAGCACACCCTGAAGGATGCCAACGATTTGATGGCCAAGTACCGGATTTCCGGTGTCCCCATCACCGAGGGAAGAAAGCTGGTGGGGATCATCACCAACCGGGATCTGAAGTTTGAGACGGACTTTGGAAAAAAGATCCGGGAGTGCATGACCTCCGAGGGGCTGATCACCGCCCGGGAGGGCATTACCCTGGAGGAGGCCAAGAAGATTCTGGCCACATCCCGGAAGGAAAAGCTTCCCATTGTAGATGAAGATTACAACTTAAAGGGCCTGATCACCATCAAGGACATCGAAAAGCAGATCAAGTATCCCCTGGCGGCCAAGGATTCCCAGGGAAGACTGCTCTGCGGGGCGGCCGTGGGGATTACCTCCAACGTGCTCGCCAGAGTGGAAGCCCTGGTGAAGGCCTCTGTGGACGTGGTGGTGGTGGATTCCGCCCACGGCCACTCTGAAAATATCTTAAGAACCGTGCGGGAGATCAAGGATGCCTTCCCCTCCCTGGGGCTCATTGCCGGCAATGTGGCCACGGGCGCCGGGACCAAGGCACTCATCGATGCGGGAGCAGATGCGGTGAAGGTGGGAATCGGCCCCGGATCCATCTGTACCACCCGGGTGGTGGCCGGCATCGGTGTGCCTCAGATCACCGCCATCATGGACTCCTATGAAGTTGCCAGCCGTTTCGGCATTCCCATCATTGCAGACGGAGGCATCAAGTATTCCGGGGACATCACCAAAGCCATTGCTGCCGGCGCCAACGTGTGCATGATGGGCAGCATCTTTGCCGGCTGTGATGAGAGCCCGGGAACCTTTGAACTGTATCAGGGAAGAAAATACAAGGTATACCGGGGAATGGGCTCCCTCTCCGCCATGGAAAACGGCAGTAAGGACCGCTACTTCCAGCAGGATGCCAAGAAACTGGTTCCCGAAGGCGTGGAAGGCCGGGTAGCCTACAAGGGACACGTGGAGGATACGGTGTTCCAGCTTGTTGGGGGCCTTCGCTCCGGCATGGGATACTGCGGAGCGGAAAACATTGAGATGTTAAAGACCAACGGACGCTTTATCAAGATCTCCGCCGCCTCCCTGAAGGAATCCCATCCCCACGACATTCACATCACCAAGGAAGCTCCCAACTACAGCGTGGACGAGTAGCGTGATTACAGCGTCAACAGACTGAGTCCGCGGCGTGCTCGCACGTCGGCAGACGAAAGGCTGATTGACGCGCCCCAACATGAGGAAGGAGCGGGGTAGGGGTCCCGTGGATTCCGAATGTTGGAAGGATTGCGGGAGCGCGAAGCAGCGGAGCAATCCGTAATCTTACCTCTATAAAAGCGGGATGAAGAAATGCAGGATCCAAGAGAACAAAACCCGGAAACAGAACCTGACCGGAAGGCCAGGCGTATCGCGCAGGAGAAACGGAAACGTCGGATACGCCAGAGAAACCGCAGGGTCTTTCTGTTCTGTCTGGGGATGGTTCTCCTGGTGATCCTGGGGGGAAGACTTTTAAGTACGGTCAGAACCCGAAGACCTGCGGTGCGTCCCATCCAGGAGCAGAGTGAAGGCCCCACCGAGTTTGAGAAGGAGGGAGCTCCCCATATCGATGTGGAGCTTCTGGATCCCAATGAGTATTCCCGGCCTCAGATTCCCCTGGAAGAGGTGAAGCACATCGCCATTCACTATACCGCCAATCCCGGATCCACCGCCATGGATAACCGGAATTACTTCAACAACCTGGCCGCCACCCATGAGACCAAGGCCAGCAGCCACTTTGTGGTGGGCCTGGAGGGGGAAGTGATCCAGTGCATTCCCACCGCCGAGATCTCCTATGCCACCAACGAGAGAAACGTGGATACTCTCTCCATCGAGTGCTGTCACTGGGATGAAAGCGGGGAATTTTCAGAAGCCACCTATGACTCTGTGGTGAAGCTTACCGCCTGGCTGTGCACCCGCTTCGGCATCACCCAGGATGATGTGATCCGCCACTACGACGTGACGGGAAAGCTGTGTCCCAAATACTATGTGGAACATCCGGATGAATGGGAGCAGATGAAGAGGGACATCGGGGACCGGATTCAGGTGGACTATGACCTGCAGGCAGACCTGTACTGATAAAAGACATCAGGAAGAGAGGAAGTTGTATGGAAATCATCAGTCTGGAAAAGGAACTGAAGGGAAATTCGTATCCCGGGAGAGGAATCATCATCGGCCGCACCCCGGACGGAAGTCAGGCCGTAATGGCCTATTTCATCATGGGAAGAAGCGAGAACAGCAGAAACCGCATCTTTGTAGAGGACGGCCAGGGGATCCGCACCCAGGCTTTTGATCCATCCAGGCTTACAGATCCCAGCCTGATCATCTACGCACCCGTGCGGGTGCTGGGAAATAAAACCATTGTCACCAACGGGGATCAGACCGATACCATCTATGAGGGCATGGACCGGCAGCTCACTTTTGAGCAGTCCCTTAGAAGCCGGGAGTTTGAACCGGATGCCCCTCACTACACCCCCAGAATTTCCGGAATCCTCCATGTGGAGAGCGGGAAATACAGCTATGCCATGTCCATCATCAAGAGCAGCCCGGACAGTCCCGGTTCCTGCTGCCGTTTCACCTTTGCCTATGAAAATGCCCCCGCCGGAGAGGGAAGATTCATCCACACCTATCAGGGAGACGGAAACCCTCTTCCCAGCTTTGAGGGAGAACCCAAAAGGATCGCCATCCCCGGCGACATGGAGGAATTTACCTCCCTGGTCTGGGAGAGCCTTAATGAGGAGAATAAGGTTTCCCTCTTTGTCCGCTACCTGGACATCGCCACGGGAAGGTATGAGAGCAGGATCGTCAATAAAAACCACCGATAAGAGAGGACTCCTTCATGAAAGAACTGGAATTGAAATACGGCTGTAATCCCAATCAGAAACCTTCCAGGATTTACTGTACGAACGGCGATGAGCTGCCCATCCAGGTGCTTTGCGGCCGTCCGGGATATATCAACTTTCTGGATGCCTTCAACGGCTGGCAGCTGGTGCGGGATCTGAAAAAAGCTACGGGCCTGGCTTCCGCCGCTTCCTTTAAGCATGTCTCTCCCGCCGGGGCTTCGGTGGGACTTCCCCTGACGGAGACTCTCTCCAGAATCTACTGGGTGGACGACATGGACTGGAGAAGCTTTTCTCCCATCGCCTGCGCCTATGCCAGAGCCCGGGGTGCGGACCGCATGTCTTCCTTTGGAGACTTTATCTCCCTCTCGGATGTGTGCGACAAAGATACGGCCCTTCTTATTAAAAGGGAAGTTTCCGACGGTGTGATTGCTCCGGGATACACGGATGAAGCCCTGGAGATTCTCCGGAGCAAGAAAAAGGGAAACTACAACGTGGTGCAGATCGATCCCGACTACGTGCCGGCTCCCCTGGAACACCGGGAAGTCTTCGGGGTAACCTTTGAGCAGGGGCGTCAGGAGCTGGAGATCAATGATGCGCTGATCTCCAACATCGTGACCCAAAACAAGGAACTGAGTCCGGACGACAAAAGAGACATGAAGATCTCCCTGGTGGTGCTTAAATACACCCAGTCCAACTCGGTCTGCTTTGTAAAGGACGGACAGGCCATCGGCGTGGGAGCGGGGCAGCAGTCCCGGGTACACTGCACCAGACTGGCCGGTCAGAAGGCGGACAACTGGTTTTTGCGTCAGTGCCCCAAAGTGCTGGAACTTCCCTTTAAGGATTCCATCACCCGGGCCGAGCGGGACAATGCCATCGATGTGTACATGGGAGAGGAAGCCATGGACATCCTCTCCGAAGGGGCCTGGGAGAAAACCTTTACGGTGAGACCGGATCCCCTGACCCGGGAGGAAAAGAGGGCCTGGCTGGATCAGATGCAGGATGTCACCCTGGGATCCGACGCCTTCTTCCCTTTCAGCGACAACATCGAGAGAGCCCATAAGAGCGGCGTGCGAAACATTGCCCAGCCGGGAGGCTCCGTGCGGGACGAGGATGTGATCCGCACCTGTGACCGCTATGGCATGGTCATGGCCTTTACCGGAATCCGGCTTTTCCATCATTAATGACACTGTAGAAATGCGGAGAAATGCTTCTCCGCATTTTTTCATAAAACATGATTCGGAGGTGAATCCAGGTGGACAGTAAACAGATCGGACCGCAATACACGGATCTCATTCATCCCAACTGCGACTATTTCCACGGACAGATCCCTTATGAGAAGGGGGTGCATCTTTACCAGGTCTCCCGGGCGGACATGGATGCGACCCGAGACGACCATACCGGCTATACCTACAAGCACGGGCCGGATCTGTGCTGGTATGCAGGGAAATACTACATCCAGTATCTGGCCAACCCCAAAGATGAGCACGGGGGAGCCGGGGTGTCCGTTTTGGCTTCCTCAGTGGACGGATGCACCTGGGGGGATTACCGGATCTCCTTTCCGGTCTACCGGATTCCCCAGTGCGAGGTGACGGACTACAGGGGACTGCACCATGTGTTTGACGGAAATACCTTTGCCTTCATGCACCAGCGGATGGCCTTTTACCAGGCGAAGAACGGGGTGATGCTGGTGCTGGGGTTTTACGGCTGGTCCCCCCGGCTTTGGATGACCAACTGGGACAACTACGGAATCGGCCGGGTGGTGAGAAGGCTTTTTCCGGACGGCACTCTGGGGGATATCTACTTTATCAGAGTGAACACTCAGGCGGGATGGAAGAGGGAACAGCTGCTCTATCCCACTTTTGACGAGGCGGAGGATCCGGATCTGGTGGAGGCCTGTGGGGAGATATTGGGAAATTCACTGGTCCTTCAGCAGTGGGCGGAGGAAAACGGAGACCGGGATCCCCTGATTCGGGTAAAACATCCCCCGGGAGGCACGTATCAGGCCTTCTGCTGGTATCACCGTTCGGAAAAGGAAGTGGTGGGACTCTGGAAACATTCTTACGTCTCGGAAAGCCACGACGGGGGAGAAACCTGGGAAACCCCGGTGAAATCCCCCACTCTGGTGATGAGCGGGCAGAAGATCTGGGGATGTGCCCTCCCCGACGGCAGGTATGCCCTCGTCTACGATCCCACCCTGGAGACTCAGCACCGCTTTCCCCTGTGCATGATCACCTCTGCCGACGGACTCCACTTTGGTCAGATGCGGCTGATTCACGGGGAGGTGCCGCCGATCCGCCATGAGGGGTTCTGCAAGGATCTGGGGCCTCAGTATGTGCGGGGAATCAGCGAGGGGAATGAAAGACCCGATGGAGAGCTTGTTCTTACTTACTCCGTCAACAAGGAAGATATCTGGTTTGCCCGGATCCCCGTGCCCTCTCTGGAAGAAGACCGGGAGATCCGGGAAGACTTTTCGGACGGGGATGTTCTTCGGTCCTGGAATCTCTATCAGCCCTCCTGGACAGGGATTGGCTGTGAAAATGGAGGCCTTTGGGTTAAAGACCGGGAGCCCCACGACTACGCCCGCCTGGTGCGGACTTTTCTCCCCGCAGATCACGTGAGAATCCGCCTGCGTCTGACCATTTGGGAGATGGAAGAAGGGAAGTCCCTGCAGATTGAACTTGCCGGTCCCGCCCATCAGACCGGGGTGCGGATCCTCTTTCGGCAGGGCGGCAGGATCCGCCAGAGGACAGTCTGTGAGCTGGACCTTTCCGACTTTCGGTGGAAGCCCGGGGAGGAGATGGAAATCGAGGTGGATGCCGACTGCCGGAACTTCTCCTACAGGATCTATTATAATAGAAGGAACTCCTCCGGTCCCTTCCCCTTTATGGCTGCTGTGAACGCTCTGGGAGAGCTTTCGGTGCGCACCGGAGAGATCCGGGCTCTGGCGGATATCGAGAAGAATCCGGATGGTCTTCCCCTGGATCCTCTCTCGGAAGGACCGCTTTTTACCGGAATCTCCTTTACCCTGTATCAGGTGGAGATCCGGACTGTTTCGGATTAGATTGAAGAAAGCCGGGTGTTGAAGCATCCGGCTTTCTTTTTTTCTTACTCTTTTCTTTACTGTGCTCTTTTTGTTCACGGTATTTTTTACTTCCTGTTCGCTGTCTTTTCCTGTCACGGTGTAAATTTTACAGGAAGAGTCAAAATTGTTCAATCTGTACAGAATTTTGTTGACAGGCGTAGGGCCCCTATGATAAAATCACCATAGTTTTAGCAAATCTGCGTTGATCAGGTCCACGGGATATGGGCAATATGACGAAAAATCCGCTCTATAATATTGTAATAACTTCGTAATAATTACACCGGGAGACCGGAATGAGATGCCGGATTTTTCAGAATCTTTCACGATGGTTGCGGCAGGCTCGCAGAAAGCAGGGGCCTCCGAAGCTATATAAAATTATTAAACTCAGAGAAGGAGGACTATTCATGAAAAAATCACTGAAGAAACTTTTTGCTGTAGCCCTTTCGGCGGCCATGGCGGTTTCCGGAACAGCGGTTGCCTGGGCTGAGGATGCCGCAGAAGAGCCCGCAACGGAAGAGGCTGCTGCAGCAGAAGGAGAAACCTACGATTTCGGCGGAGCCACCGTACGTGTCAGCGGCGGTACCTTCAATGATCTGAACGATGAGAACAGCGCCAACGCTTCCTATGCCACCAAGTGGGACATCGCCCATCAGGTGGAGGCGAAGTACAACATCAAGATTGAGTACACCAAGCTGGAAGGCGACGACGGCTACAACACCATGGACACCATCCTGGCCGGCATCACCAACGGCGAAGCTTATGCCGACATCTTCTGCCAGGGCGACGATATCGTGGTCGGCCTTCGTGACTACCTGGCGGATATCACCGACACCCTGGATGAACTTCAGATCGGCTCCATCTACAGTGAGGCCGGAACCTGGGCAGGCCACACCTACGGCTGGACCTATGACGACATGGGCAGCGTGTATGTAATGGCCTACAGCCGTGAATATCTGGAATCCATCGGCATGGATTCCACCCCCACCGACATGTTCGAGCAGGGCAAGTGGAGCTATGACGACTGCATCGAGTACCTGACCCAGTTAAAGAGCAAACTTCCGGACGGCACCTATCCCATCAGCGTGCATCCCAATCACTGGATCAGCATGGCTCCCGCAGCCAACGGCGTTGTTTCCGTAGATTCCGACGGCGGCATCCATCTGGCTGACGAGCCCTATGCCTCCTCTCTGGAATTCTATAAGCAGCTGCTGCAGCTGGGACTTGCCTATCCCTTCTCCAACCTGGAGATTGATCCGGACACCGGCGGAATCGGTGCTGAGATGCCCTACGGCACCAACGGCCTGAGCGCTCCCGGCAATCCCGGAACTCATGTGATCACCATGGTGGAAGCATGGCAGATGGAAGGCCTTCAGAGCTCCGTAGGAGACTGGGGCATCGTTCCCTGGCCCTGGGATCCCACCTATGTAACCTGCGAGGGCGACGATTACACCTCCCTCAGCGACAGCTATCTTACCGCTCAGTCCATCTGGACCGATGTTCTGGTTCCCAAGGCGGAATACCGTGCTGCCGGAGCCAAGGACATCCCGGACATTGTTCTGCATCAGATCGCCAAGGATTTTGTGGACCTTACCAGCCCCGACGGTGCTGCTGCCCGCCAGAAGATGTGGGAAGCCGAGAAGAACGGAGAGGATTATGAGAACCTGGGCTATGCTCCCGGTTCCGCCCGTTCCTTCAGCACCATGCAGGATGTAAACATTTATGACTGGCTGCACTCCAGAGTTGTGTGCGACTGGGGTCATTCCATGAATTCCAACTCCATCGTAAGCGTAAACCGGAACGGCATGTATGTCATCGGCAACGGCGATGACGCACGAAGCAGCGGTGAGTCCTATGCTGCCGCCGGAGAACAGGCGATGAAGGATCAGGGATTTAAATAAATCTCCTTAAACACGCAGGACTGCATCATTCATCTAAATTACCATATGCGGCTGCGGTCTGCAGCCGCATATTTTATGATTACGGCGTCCAAATCCGGGGCTTTATGGATGAAAGGACTGCAAAACAGTTTACAGTCGTCCGGACGCCGCAGTCATTACATGGAAAGAAAGGGTTAACGGCGTGAAAAATAAAAAACAGCGTGCTCGCATTCGCAACATCTGCATCCTGGTGGCTCTGCTGGTCATTGTGTTCTTTGCCTTCAGGATGGCTTCCAGTGACGAATATGAGCAGACAAGAGAGGATGTGCTGGCCAAGGGTCTCAATTATGAGGATTCCGATGCGGTCACCTACGAGGACTACCTCTCCCTGCATGAGGATGCTTATCCGCCGGAATCGGCAGGGGTGACCACCCTGGAAGCAGCCTCCTATTCGGAATCCGACATGGAGGGCCTGGATGAGAAGGACGGTGTTGTGTGGACTCCTGAGGAGGGATCCATCACCTACAGCTTCGATGTGAAGGATGCGGGTTTTTACAACATCCGGATGAAGTACTATCCGGATACCTCCGGAACGCAGACCATTCTGCGGGATCTGTACCTGAACGGGCAGCTGCCGTTTGACGACTGTGAAGATCTGAGCATTGACCGCCTCTGGACCGACGACAACAAGGACTGGCTGATGAACACCTCCGGAAACCAGGCCTCTCCCACTCAGATCCAGCTGGAGGGACCGGGGATTGCAGACATCCAGTCCAACGAGTGCGACACCATCGGCAGCTACATGTTTTACATGAATGAGGGCAGCAATACCCTTACCCTGGTGTCCAAACAGGCTGCTCTGGGACTGGAGGAGATCTCTCTGGTTCCCGCCAGAGCACCGCTTAGCTACAGCGACTACTTTGCCTACTGGCAGGAGGCCTCCGACAAGGTGGACCTGCGGGACATCTCCGACGGAGCCATCATCGTGCAGGCGGAGGATGCGGCACTGAAGTCCAGCTCCTCTCTGTCCCCCAACAATGACCGTACTTCTGTGGCCACTCAGCCCTATGATCCCACCTACATCGTGTACAACACCATCGGCGGAGACAGCTGGGCCAGCGCCGGCCAGACCATCACCTGGAAGGTGGATGCCCCCCAGGCGGGACTGTACAGACTGGGCGTGCGCTTTAAACAGTATCTGAACCGGGGCTTCTATTCCGCCCGGTATCTGACCGTAAACGGGGAGCTTCCCTTCCGGGAGGCCGCCCAGATCGATTTCTACTACGGACCCGACTGGCAGATAAGCTTTCTGGGCGGGCCGGACGGAGACTATTTCTTCTATTTAAATGAGGGGGAGAATACCATCTCCATGACCGCCACCCTGGGAGACCTGGCGGGAGCGGTGGACCTGGCCCGGGTAGGCGTGGACAATCTGAACCTGCTTTACAGGGAACTGACCGCGGTTACCGGAACCAGTCCGGATGAATACAGAGACTATCAGATCACCACTTATGTGCCGGAACTGGCTCAGACACTGGAGAAGGAATACACCAGACTGAACACGGTGGTGGAAGAGTTCGGAGAGTCCATAGACTCCGCCAACAAGACCTCCAGCGTGGTGGACATGATGAACGTGATGGTGAAGCTGATCAAAAAGCCGGATGATGTGGCCAAGTATCTGGGCGACTTTAACGATGCATTATCAGCTCTGGCCGAATGGCTCACCAGCGTGAACAACCTTCCCCTGGAACTGGACTACCTGGTGGTGGCCGGAAACGGATACAAGCTTCCCAAGGCCGAGGGCGGATTCCTGGCCAACGTGGGACACACCTGGAGAGCCTTCCTGGGATCCTTTACCAATGACTTCCAGGTTCACTCCGAGGGAGAATCCAAAGACAAGAAAACCCTGACTGTCTGGGTGGCCGTAGATGCCAGAGCCCAGTATGATATCATCCAGAAGATGGTGAACGCCAGTTTCCAGGACGCCTCCTACAACGTGAACGTGAGCATGGTGAGCGGCGATACGGTGCTTCCCGCCACGGTGGCCGGCTCCGGACCGGATGTGGTGCTTCACTCCAGCTATTCAACACCCGTGAACTTCGCCTATCGAAATGCAGCCCTGGATCTCACCCAGTTTGAGGACTTTGAAGAGGTCTATACCCGCTTCCCGGAAGACACCAGAGGATTTCTGGAGTACGAGGGCGGGGTGTACGGCATGCCGGATCAGCTCACCTTCCCGGTTACCATCTACAGAACCGATGTTTTGGAGTCTCTGGGACTGGAAGTTCCCGAGACCTGGGACGATCTGATCTCCATCATCCCCTACCTGGAAGCCGACAACATGAGCGTCTATCTGGGCAGCAACGAATATACCACCCTGGGCGGCGGCACCAGTTCCACCACGGTTCCGGTAAACGGCATCTTTTTATCCATGCTCTACCAGAACGGCTTTGAGCTCTACAACGACGACTTTACCGCCACGGAGCTGAGCAAAGTGGATCTGATGGAAGTCTTCAAGTACTGGACCGAATTCTACACCAAACAGGGCCTTAACTACTCCGTGAACCTTCCCACCCGTTTCCGTACCGGTGAGATCCCGGTGGCGGTGGTGGACTACAACACCTATGTGAACCAGCTGAACGTGTCCGCACCGGAAATCTCCGGCAAGTGGTCCATCGCCAGAATGCCCGGCACCCGCAGGGAGGACGGCACCGTGGATCACACCGCGGCCAGCATGATCAGCACCTGCTTTATCGTCTCCACCTCGGTGGAAAAGGACGGCATGAAGGATGCGGCCTGGGATTTCCTCAAATGGTGGACCGACGCACCCACCCAGGAGAACTACTCCACCGAGCTGAAGGCGGAGAACGGCGAGGCCTCCGAATTCCCGGTGGCCAATGTGGAAGCCATCTCCGGCGGCGGCCTGAACGAGGATTTCAAGCAGGTGGTTCTCTCCCTTCTTCCGGATCTGCGCTCCGAGCCTCAGGTACCCGGAGGGTACATCACCGGACGTGTTGTTCGAAACGCCTTTACCACCGTTGTAACCGATAACGTGGATCCGGTCGACACGCTTTATATCCAGCTGGATGAGATCAACTCCGAGATCACCAGCAAGCGGACCGAATTCGGTCTGAACACCGCAGAGTAGGAGGGAAGTCATGGCTGCGAATAAAACATCTTTGAAGAGAAGGGCGCACTTGACCTTCAGGGATATGAAGCGTAGTGTTCCGCTTTATATCATGATCGCTCCCTTCATGATTCTGTTCTTCGTATTTGTTGTTTACCCGGTGCTTTCTGCCATCTGGTACAGCTTTACGGACTTTAACGTTCTGGAAAAGCCCAACTTTGTGGGACTGGCCAACTATAAGAAGCTGTTTCTGGATGACAGCATCTTTATCACCGCCGTGAAGAATACCCTGATCATCGCCGTGATCGTAGGCCCGGGAGGCTACATCATGTCCTTCCTGCTGGCCTGGATGATCAACGAGCTGCCGCACAAGCTGGGTGTGGTGCTGACCGTGATCTTTTATGCCCCCAGTATGGCCGGCAACGCGGTTCTCACCGTGTTCCAGCAGATCTTTTCCAACGACAGCAACGGGTACCTGAACGCCTTCCTGCAAAATCTGGGGATTATCAACGAGCCCATCCTCTGGCTGTCCGATTCGGACTACATCATGGTGGTGGTCATCCTGGCCTCCCTGTGGACCAGCATGGGTGTGGGCTTCCTCTCCTTCGTAGCCGGCATCAAGGGCATCGACGATGCCCAGTATGAGGCGGGAGCCATTGACGGAATCAAGAACCGGTGGCAGGAACTGTGGTACATCACCCTGCCCAACATGAAGCCTCAGCTTATGTTCGGCGCCGTGATGGCCATCACCAATTCACTTTCCGTAGGCGCTGTCTGCGACGGTCTGGTGGGCTTCCCCAGCCCCAACTATGCAACCCATACCATTTACAACCATCTGATGGACTACGGTTCCATCCGTATGGAGATGGGCTACGCGTCCGCCATCGCTTTTGTCCTGTTCCTGATTATGATTGTCGCGAACATGCTTGTCCAGAAGCTGCTTCGCAAGGTTGGGACCTGATGGGAGAGAGGAGGAAGAGACCATGAGTTTTGTTACGAATATTAAGGAAGGAATTCAGAAGAGGAAGAAGTCCAGGCTGGATTTTGCACCTACGGTGAAAAGGTCCAAAAGGAGCTTCTGGGGCAACGTGGTCCTGGGCGTGTTCCTGTCCATCATGGGCTTCGCTTTCTTCTTCCCTGTGCTTTACATGATCAGCCAGTCTCTGAAGCCGATGAACGAGATGTTCATCTTCCCGCCCAGGATTCTGGTGAAAAACCCCACCTTCGACAACTACCGGGATTTCGTCAACGTGCTGGCCAACACGGTGGTGCCTGTGACCAGATCCCTTTTTAACTCCCTGTTTGTGGTGGTGGTGGGCTCCCTGGGGCACATCGTGATCGCTTCGCTTTGCGCGTTTCCTCTGGCCAAGTTCAAGTTTCCGGGTTCCGCCTTCTTTAATCAGCTGATCGTCTATTCGCTGATGTTCAACGCGGCGGTTACCATGATCCCCAACTTCCTGACCATCTCGCGTCTGGGATTTCTGGATACCCAGTGGGCCATTATCATTCCCAACTTCGCCTCCACCCTGGGCCTGTACCTGATGAAGAACTTCATGGAACAGATCCCGGACAGCCTGATCGAGGCGGCCCAGATTGACGGGGCCAACTATTTTCGGATTCACTTTACGATCATCATGCCGGTGGTGAAGCCGGCACTGGTTACGGCATTTATCATGGTGTTCCAGAATCTCTGGACGAATACGGGCGCCAGCTTCATCTATTCCGAGGCTCAGAAGGGCTTCGCCTACGTGGTGGGCCAGCTGGCCAGCGGCAACGTCGCCGGTGTGGGCGCATCCTACAAGGGAATTGCCTCCGCCTCGGCCGTGATCATGTTTATGGTCCCCCTGTTCGTTTTCCTGTTTATGCAGAACAACGTAGTGTCTACAATGGCCACATCCGGCATGAAAGAATAAGAGGTGGCATATGCGCAGAACCAAGTTTAAAAAAGGATGCCTGCTGTCCGTGCTTGCTCTTGCCGGTTGTGCCATTCTGGGATCCGGCACGGCCGTTTCCGCTTCGGATTCCTATTCCTACGACATCTGGGGCAACATCGCGGAGGCTCCGGCGGCGTACGAGCTGGAGCAGACCATCTACGGCGCCGATCTGGGACTGGACTCCATGGCATCCGCTTCGGCGGTCTATTATCGGGATGACAACCTGTATCTGGCTCTCAACGGAGCCATCCTCATCACCGACAAGAACTTTGAAAACATCCGCACCATCCGGGAATACACCAGAGAGGACGGAACGCCCAGCACAATTATGGCTCCCACGGGAATCTTCGTCACGGAGGATGGACACATCTACATCTGTGAGAAGGACAGAGGGGAGATCATCGAGTTTGACCAGAACGGAGAGTATGTGCGGGCCCTGGGGGATCCCCACTGCATCGGCCTTACCACTACCTACCGGCCCAAGAGGCTGGTGGTGGACAGCGTGGGCAGAATCTATGTTTTGGTTGAGAACTGTTATGAGGGCTTCGCGGAACTCAATCCCGACGGAACCTTTAACCGCTATGTAGGAGCCACCGAGGTCACCTATTCGGTGATGGACCTGTTCTGGAGACAGTTCTCCACCGAGGAGCAGCTGGCCCGAAGCGAGCTGTGGCTGCCCACATCCTACAGTGACCTGGCCATCGACGAGGACGGCTTTATCTTCGCCAGCGTGGCGGACTCCACCACCAAGAACCCCATCAAGAAGCTGAATTCTTCCGGCGAGGACGTGATGCCGGAACATGACTTTGTCAATCCCCCTCTGGGAGATTATGACGGGGAGGCTTCCCTGTCCAACCTGGTGAGCATCGCCTGCGCCGACGACGGCCGCTTTGCGGTGATGGACTCCAACTACTCCAGGATCTTTGTGTACAGCGCGGACGGCTACCTGCTCTACGAGCTGGCCGGAAGCGGAAACAAGCAGGGACTTCTAAGCTCCCCGTCCACCTTCTGCTTTATGGACAACAAGATCGTGGTGGTAGACATCGTGTACCAGTCCCTGGAAGTCTTTGCTCCCACCACCTACGGGGCTCTGATCAATTCCGCTCTGGAAGCCCAGTCGAAGTATGACTATGAGACCGCGGCCGGATACTGGGAACAGGTGCTGGATATCAACAACAACTTTTATTACGCCAACCTGGGGCTTGGCAAGTACCAGATGCGTACCGGAGAGTACGACAAGGCCCTGGACAACTTCTATAAAGGCGCCGACCGCTCCTACTATTCCAGCGCTTACGAGCAGGTGTCGGGAAAGTGGATGGACGAGCACTTCGGTCTGATCATCGGGGTTATCCTGCTGATCGTGGCCCTGATTGCGGCCAGAATGATTTACAGGAAGTTCCGGAAGGGAGAGCCGAAGGACACCAAACTGCGCCGGGCCTGGGAGAAATTCAAGTTTACCGTGTTCAAGTGGCCGGGCCATGTGCTTTCCAGCCCCTTCAAGGCCTTTGACGAGGTGAAGTACTACGACGACGGCTCCCTGGTGTTCTCCATCCTGGTGATCATCCTCTACGGATGGGTCATGCTGATCAAGTACCGGTACTCCGGCTTCCTGGTAAGCTTTGTGGATGTGGAGCACGTGAACGTGCCCATGATCGTGGGCAGCGCCATCCTTCCCTATGTGGCCTTCATCGCCGGCAACTGGGCGGTGGGTGTGCTCATGTCCGGCAAGGGCAAGCTGGTGCACATCACCAAGGTGGTGGGATATTCCCTGTATCCGGGCCTGTGGCTCAACCTCCTGGGAACCATCCTCTCCAACTTTGTGACCCTCAATGATGCGGCCCTGGTGAATGCCCTGTTCGTGCTGGCCTACGCCCTGTTTTTCTTCTATATGTTTATCGGCACCCTGATGGTGAATCAGTATACCTTTACCAAGAACGTGGGAACCCTGCTGCTCTCGGTGGTAGCTGTGCTGATCATCTGCTTTGTGGCCATGCTCTTTGCCACCCTGTTCGGCCAGTTCGTCAACGACTGGGTGCAGATTATCAGAGAGTTCATGATGCTGTAGAGAGGAGGAAGGAAGGATGAAAAAATCAAAAGTTTTAGAATTTGCACTGTTCTTCGTTCTCTGCCTTGCTCTTATCGGCCGTGTACCCTTTGAAGTCAGAGCCGACGAAGAAGCGGAAACTTCCGAGGAATCTTCGGAAGAAACAACTGAGGAAGATTCCGAGGAGACCGAAAGCTACTGGGAGAATCAGACCTACGACGCCATCGGCGGAGCGGACTTCGTCCAGGTGGGAAAAAGCGACAACATGGAACTTCTCCTGGATCCGGGAACCGGAACCATCCGCTGGCTGGAGACCGCCACCGGAATCTATCAGGACACCAACATGGCCCGGGACGAAGGCCTGGCGGGGGCCCTTTCCTCCGCGGAGCAGTCGGACCTGATCGTCCGCTACTTCTCCGGATCCAAGAATGCCAACAAACTGTACTGGACCACCAACTCCTATGATTCCTACAGCATGTGCGCAAGCCTGGGACAGCTGGCCTACCAGCTGATGGACAACGGGGTGCGCATCGTCTACACCCTGGGGGATGACAGCGTCACCTACAAGAACTTCCCCTTCCGCATCTCCGACGAGAGGATGCAGGAGTACGTGATGCAGTACCTTTCAAGCTCCCAGCAGGAAGTTTTAAAGACCAGATATACCCAGCTTTCCACCGGTGAGTGGATCCGGGGTTTCGGCGGCGGCGAGGGAGGATCCCAGAACCGTCTGGGTTCCCTGGCCATGGATGAGATCTACAACATCTTCTACGTGGTGGGACACTACACCGACGAGCTTTTGTATGAAGACCTGGCCACCTGGGAAGTGGCTCCCGAGGAGTATCCCAGCAACCTGATGATCCGGGTTCCCGTGGAGTACTATCTGGACGGGGACCAGCTGGTGGTCAACCTGGATACATCCATGATCGAGACCGGGGCGGACAACCCCATCAACAACATTCAGATGCTGCCCTATTTCCTCAATTCCAGCTCCACCATCGACGCGGAGGAGGGATACATGTTTGTGCCCGACGGAAGCGGGGCCCTGATCTACCTGGACAGCACCAAGAACAAGGAATATCACTTCCAGGCTCCCTATTACGGGGGAGACAAACTGGTCAACGCCAAGACCTACAACGGCCTGGACAACAAGATGCAGATGCCGGTGCTGGGCATGAAGACCTCCGAGCACACCATCTTTGGGATTATCGAGGAAGGTGCGGAAGTGGCCACACTGGATGCCTATGTAAGCGGAACGGACAATTCCGAGCCCTTCTGCAAGCTGAAGTTAAGCTTTGACATCCAGACTCAGCAGATCATGTCCACCGGAGCCAGAAGCAGCGCCGGAGACTTCAGCCTCTACAAGGCCACCTCCGATGTGTATGATGAAAACATCACCCTGCGCTATTACTGGCTGGGCAAGGATGCGGGATACGTGGACATGGCCCAGTGCTATGCCTCCTACCTGGAGGAGAAGGGTGTGCTCACCGAAAAGGAAAAGGAGGAGGATCCCCCCTTCTTTGTGGAAATCCTGGGAAGCACCGACAAAACCCTGTACCGTCTGGGAATCCCCTATGACGGCACCCAGGCTTTGACCTCCTTCAAGCAGGCCAGACAGATCCTGGAGGAAGTGACCGCCCAGGGCGTGAAGAACGTAAAGATGATCTACAGCGGCATCGTCAACGGCGGCTTAAACCAGAGGTCCCTCTCCAACAAGGTGAAGTTTGCCCCGGGGCTTGGCAGCAAGAGCGACTTTAAGAACCTGACGGAATACGCCCAGTCCGTGGGAGCATCCGTCTATCCCAACCTGCGGCTGCAGACGGTGATGACCAAGTCCAAGCTTTCCAACAAGCTGTCGGCCTGGAACATCATCAACGAGCGGGCCCAGATTTACTCCTTTGACCACATCCAGCACCAGATCGACACGGAGGACAAGTTCCCGGAATATATTTTGAATCCCAATGCTCTGGGATCCTACCTGGAAAAGGTGAAGAGCTCCTATAACAGCCTCACCGGTCTTACAGCCATGGCCTCCGAGGATCTGTACACCTTTATCCCCACCACCTACGGGGAGGAGCAGGTCTCTCTCTCCACCGGCGCGGACATGGAGAAGGAATCCGTGGGGGCCTTTGCGGAGGGACAGTCTCTGATCCTCTCCAACCCCATCGTGGACGCCTACTCCGTTACGGACTACATCATGGATCTTCCCGTGGAGGACAGCGGGATGAGAGTGCTGGACGCCTCCGTACCCTTCATGGGCATGGTTCTGGACGGCCATCTCCAGTATTCCGCCGAGAGCTCCAACCGGGAGAGCACCGATGTGGCACAGAATATCATGCACGCCATCGAGAGCAACGCCCAGCCCAAGTTTACACTGATGTATGAGAACAGCTCTCTGCTGACCGGCACGGAGCAGGAACACTACTTTGCAGTGGATTACTCTTACTGGAAGGACCAGATCGGCACCTACTACCAGCAGTACCGTGACTTTTACGACAAGACCAGGGACGCGAAGATGGTGGATCACCAGATCGTGGACCGCAACGACAAGCTGCGGGTGGTGACCTATTCCAACGGCGTGAAGGCCTACTTCAATTACAGTGATCTGGACGAGACCGTGGACGGCGTGAATGTCCCCGCCTTCTCGTATCTGGTACAGTAAAGGAGGAGAGTTTAGATGAGTAAAGAAAAGAAAAAAGGAGGGAATTCCGGGCCTCTCGGCTGGTACAGAAGAATGGACTTCTCCAGGAAGACGGCTCTTTGGGGCGTAATTTTCCTGCTTCCCTGGTTATTCGGTCTGATCTTCTTTTTCCTTCGTCCCATGGTGAATACACTGTGGTACTCTCTGTGCAGCATGCAGCTGGTGGACGGGAAGTTTGTGGGAACCTTCATCGGTGCGGAAAACTACAAGTGGGCCCTGGGAGTGGACACCAACTTTAACCGGATGTTTGTGGAAGCTTTCACCAACATGATCAAGGAAGTTCCCTTCCAGATTTTCCTGGCTCTGTTTATCGCCATGCTGTTAAACGGGGAATATAAGGGGAGAGGATTCTTCCGGGCCATCTTTGTAATCCCCATTATCCTGGCAACCGGCGTGGCTTCCCCGACACTGTCCAGTACCGAGGCCCAGTTTGCTACCGAGACGGCGGAAACCGTCATGAACATGGAATGGCTGGAGGAGCTGGTTGTTAATTCCGGTATTCCCCAGCAGCTGACCACTCTGCTGGTCACCTATGTGGAAAACATCTTTCAGGTGGTAACCACCTGCGGCGTACAGGTACTGCTGTTCCTGGCGGCCCTGCAGGCCATCTCCCCCTCTCTGTATGAGGTGGCCAAGATGGAAGGCTGCACCGGTTTTGAGACTTTCTGCAAGATTACCCTGCCCATGGTGTCCCCCACCATCCTGGTCTGCCTGGTATACAGCATTGCCGAGTCCTTCGCCAATGCCCAGGTGTCCTACGGGGATTCCACCATTGCCTTCTCCTCCTATATCCGCAGCGTCACCTTCAACGGCAACGCCGCCTACTATGGGTACGGGGCGGCCATGAGTTTCATCTACTTTGCCGGAACCCTGGCGGTGATCGGCATCATCTGCGGTATCGTCTCGAAGGGGGTGTTCTACTATGACTAAAGCGGGAACAGCAAAAGCCAAAACGGAAGCTGCCGCTCCCAAAAAGGATGCACGCACCACCTGGAACGAGTTTCGGACCCGGTATCTGAGTAGATACTATATCCAGAAGGCCATGCACAACGTGGTCACACCCCTCCTGCGCTATATCATTCTGATCTGCCTGGGGTTTATCGTGATCAAGCCATTATGGTCCCTTCTTAAAAACGCCATCACGGCTCCCGAGATGCTGGGAGACAAGTCCATCATGTGGATCCCTCAGCAGATCTCCGCGATCTTTCTGCAGATGTCCATGTCGGAGAGCCTGATGAACTACTGGCAGAGTCTGGCCTACACCCTGGTGGTCACCCTGATCTTAACGGTGCTGCAGGTGGTCTCCGCCGGTCTGGCGGCCTACGCCTTTGCCAGACTGCGGTTTAAGGGGATGAACATCCTGTTCTTCTTCGTGATCCTGACCATCGTGGTGCCCAGTGACTCCATCATGCTGGCCCAGTATGCGGCCTTCCGAAACTTTGACATCTTTGGAATCATAGGAGCCATCAATGGCACGGGAAAGGGGATTAACCTCATCGGAAATCCGCTGTCCCTCTACATCCTGGCCGGGACGGGCATGGGCATTAAAAGCGGCCTGTACATCTACTTCCTGCGCCAGGCCATCCGGAACCTGCCCATCTCCATTGAGGAGGCGGCCTTTGTGGACGGTGCCGGATTCCTGCGGACCTTCTTCACCATTGTGGTTCCCAGCATGTCCGGTTCCATCCTGACGGTATCTGTATTAAGTTTCCTCTGGAACTACACGGATACCTACTATACCAGCCTGTTAAACCCCAATACCAACCATCTGGCCTACAACCTGTCCTCGCTCTCCGGAAATATCCGCTGGTACATCACAACCGCTGCCAATACCAACCAGCAGTGGCTGACAACGGTGGATCCCACCAATCCCTTTGTGCAGCAGGCCATGATATCCGCCTGCTCCCTGCTGACCGTACTGCCTCTGCTGATCCTCTATGCCTTCGTGCAGAAGAGGTTCGTACAGGGCGCTGCCAGAAGCGGTCTGGGCGGCGATTGATGCCCGAGAAAACGGAACAGTAAAA
>CAZJYM010000009.1:0-29625 GCA_964550245.1 uncultured Blautia sp.
AAACTGTTCAGATATAAAGGCAGTCTGGCAGTTCGTCTGCCGAAAGAGGTTCATATGCAGGGGACAGAGGTGTATGTGCAGGAGTTTGGCAGCTGCATCCTGATTTCTCCCAAAGAAGGTGCATGGGAGGCCTTTATGGAGGGTGTCGGCGAATTTACCGAGGATTATTTTGAAGCCATTGAGCAGGACCTTTCAGAAGAAGTTTAGTCAACGAGGTAAACCGGTTAAAAATCTGCCCTCTGCCCGCCATTAAAAAAGACATCGGATCACTCCGATGTCTTTTTTAACTCAAACTTTCCAGTTTTCAAAGATGGATACCGAATCCTTTAAGAAGGCATAGGAGATCTGGATCTCATCGTCGGTGACGGTTTTGTTCTCCGGAAAGATGGGCCAGGGATTGCATCCGCCAGCCTGGATCTCCACCTGGTCAGGGGTAAAGTGATAACCGCAGTTCTGGCAGACCAGATCGTCGCCCTCCTGCACATAGTAGCCGGCTCCGGAGGTGTAGCAGCTCTGGCAGGTGTTAAAGGCTGTCCGCACGGTTCCGTCTGAAGCTCTCACCGCAATCACTTCCATCTCCGTACCGTCTACGGTGATGGGATAGAAAGAAGCCTTGCTTCCCACATCCGCGGTCTGGATGGTCAAATATTCTCCTTCTGCGATGTTTGTATTCGAGGTATCCTTATCAGACTGATTTCCGCCTCCTCTTCCGAAGGCAAAGACACAGACCGCCACAATGCACAGAGCCGCTGCGATGATGATCAGCGGAAGATTGGACTTTTTCTGCTGTTTGGCAGCAGCCTGAGTCTGCTGCTTCTTTGGAGCCTGCGCCTGCTTCTGGCTGCTCTGATTACTATTTGATTTCTTCTTCTTGGCCATTTCTCATTCCTCCAAAACCGTCTTTACGCTGTAACCGTAATGTTCCCGTGTATCATGCCCATCCAGCAGGTGTAGGAAATCTCTCCCGTGCCTTCCGGGGTAAACTCAATCACGTTGTCGCCCTCTTCAAAGGTGTGCTCAATCCCGTACTCCTGGATGATCACCCTGTAATTGCAGCCGTTGATGCTTCCCTCCGGTGCGTAGATATTCCACTTTACAGGGATTCCGGCCTTCACCATGATATCCGGATAGGCACCCGGAGCCAGGGTACTGTTTACCATCTGCACACCGTCCGCCATCTCTACGGAGGATTTTCCTCCCTCCTGGCTGTCATCTTTCAGCACCCCATTCAGCAGCCAGCCGGATCCGGCAATCACAGCCAGGGAAGCCACAACCAGTGCACCCCGGTAAATCTTCTTCGGAACCGGAATGCTCACCGCGATTCCCAGAACGGCCAGGGCAATAACCACAAACAGGATGGTCTGGGAATCCAGCATGCCGGAAAGGGATCCTCCCTGGGAGATCATGGAAAGACCCAGGACAGACACCAGCACCGCTCCCGCTCCCGTAACCACCCGGGAGAACTTCTTTCCCAGAGCCGTTACCAGGGTTCCCAGTCCCAGCATCAAAGGCACGGTACCCAGAGAAAACATCAGCATCGAAAGAGCTCCCGCAACGGGGCTTCCAGATGCCAGTGCCAGGATCTGCATGGACTGGAGAGGCCCGCAGGGCATCAGCCCGTTTAAAAGACCTACCACCAGAGGTCTCTTCTCACCCCGCTTCTTCTTTCCAACAGCCCCTGCCAGTTTCTTGGGCATGTGTACCGTGAAGCGCCGGAGGGAGGGGAAGAGGGAAAGCATGTTGAGGCCCATGATCACCATCACCACACCGGCAAAGATCTTCAAAGCTCCCTGAAAAAGAACGGGAACCCCATGTCCGGCTCCTCCGATCAGCATGCCCACAAGGCCCAGGACAAATCCGGTGAGGGTGTAGGAGATCACACGGCCCGCATTGTAGAGAATGGAGGGACGCAGAGAATACTTTCTCTCCCCCTCACTGTCGGCTGCGGGTATGCTCTGGGAGAGTCCGATGCCTCCGCACATGGCAATGCAGTGCAGGGAGGTCAGGACACCGGTTAGAAACAGCATCCCGTATCCCATTCCGTTTTCCGCCAGCTGGCTGGGAACCAGTTTGGAGAGGATACCCAGCCTCTCCGCCACCACGTAGAGAGAGATGATGATCACGATCAGGCTGATCTGTCTCACCAGATCCCCCTGTTCCTTCTCCTCCGTCACATCGTAGTCCAGAGCGCGGATTCTCTCCACCAGCTTCTCATGGGAGACCCGGTCCGGATCATAGGTGACATTTGCGGTGCCGTCTTTATAGCTGACAGAAGCTTTGGAGACACCCGGCATCTTTGACAGGGCCTTCTCGATTTTGTTCTGACAGTTGATACAGGTCATCCCTGTGATGTACAGACATTCCTTTTTGACACTCAAACCATTTCCTCCAGACAAGTTGAAATATTTGCTCTAAATCCAGTTGAACACAGTTATTATAAGCCTATTAAACTACTGTGTCAATAGGTTAAATGGGCAGATCCCGCCTCGTTCGTAAGATCCATAAAATGAGGAAAAATATATGGAATGTCAGCCTGTTGCTCCATAAAAATGGTCCGGAGCGTTAAGTTCTTATTTGCAGCCAAACAAAACTATGTAAATCAAATATATTTCAGGCATAATAAACAGTATTATATTATGTTAATTTTGGAATTCATGAAAAGAAATGCAGATATCAAAGAATTGATAAAGAAGCGAACCAAATGTGATAAGGGGCACCCATCCGGATGGATTTGTGCCCCTGTAAAACATTCATCTCACAGCATTGATTTACAATTTACTCCAGAAGACTCTCATAAAACCGTTCCAGTTTCTTTGACTCCAGGCAGATATCATATCCTGCTGCGCGAAGTTCCTCCGTAGTATCCCTGCGGACATGGTTTTCCGAAACCTCAAAAATGGCAGATGCCCAGCTGCTAAGAGGAGCATCCTCCTTCACATACAGGGTAGAATCAAGGATTTTTGTATCAAATGGAACCTGATCTGAAAAGACACAGGGCAGTCCGCATGCCTGGGCCTCAATCCCTACAAGTCCCAGTCCCTCATATCTGGAGGGGAGAATGAAGACATCCATAACCTGATAAAACCGATTTACATCCAGTCGGTGCCCAAGGAACCGAACCCGGTCTCTCAGTCCAAGGTTCTGTACTTTCTTTCGAATCTCAGGCAGCAGTTTCCCTTCTCCAAACAGCAGTAATACCGCATCTTTGCGTTCCTTTACAACCTGAGCAAAAATGTCGATCAGCAGGTCATGGTTTTTCTGGTAACAAAACCTTCCCACATGGCCAATCACAAATTTGCCGTCCAGTCCCATCCTTCGCCGCAGGTCTTCCCTCTTTTCCTGATTGTAGGTAAACTTCTCAAGATCAAAGGCACTGTGAAACACCGTAAATTCCGCGTCTTCTCCGAAGAGCCACTTTCCGGCGTGTTCCGAGCAGGCGCTTTTCTCCGTACAGAACTTTCCCGCCCAGGGTCTCAGGGCATATTTTATTATATTTCTGGCAGTCTCGCCTTTTCCCGCTGTAGAATGATTATGCGCAACCCGGTTGGGAATACCGGCTTTCTTTGCAGCATAAAGGGGAAGCACACTCATGGCATTCACATGAGTATGTACAATTGGGTATTGATTCTGTGTAAAAATTTCTTCCAGCCGATTCATATACTGGAACGGATGCATATATCTGGGGACAAGATAAATACGTGCGCCAAGACTCTCGATTTCTTTTCTCTGGGGTATGGGGTAGCCTTCCAAATCTATAAAATCGAACTGGAATTTCTGTCTGTCAAAGTGACGATAATAATTGGTCACCATAACATCCACTCCATCGTATGTCATACCCGGCAATACCTGAGCGATCCGAATTGGAGCTGTTTTCTTATCTCCTGCCATCCCTGTTTCCTCCTCAATCTGTAACTGCTGCGGCATAAGTTGTAAACGGCAACAGGATTTTTACTTCACCGAATTTAAGCTGCGTATGGCACAATCCTTTGTACATCACAGATCCGTGTTGACGTCCTCCAGTGCATTTCGCAGATATTCGTAGGACCTTTCCCGTACCTTCTCAAGTCTCCTGGACACTTTCTGAAAATCAAAGGAAAGTTCCAGACATTCCTGCGTATTTTCTTCTCCCGTAACCAGTCTTTCCTCAATGCCGAAAAGATGAAGCAGGGTGTCCAGACGGGTATTGGTGGAGTATCTGTTTTTCTCTGAAAAACGCCGAAATGTAAAGAACGGCCTGTCATACAGGATGGCAAACGCAGTGCAGTGGAAAGAATCCGTGCAGACATACTGTGCATTCCGGATCAGGTTCAGATACTCCGAAGGGCCCATATCATAAGGGACTTCATCCGCATACGTCTCATCATCCTTTACGTACTCGTCCGGATGCAGCACCACAACTTTGTATCCCAGAGCCGCTTTCAGCCGACGGACAAAATCCCGGTGAAGGGGTGTGCCTTCCAGATAATAGTAAAAAATGTATTTCCCATGAATGATGGGGTCCTTCTGCTGAAGCGCCATCCACTCCTCACCGGTAAAAAGCAGGGTGGGATCACAAACCACGGGCACCTGGCGCCCGGTCAGTTTCCACACCAGCCTCTGGCCGGATTTTTCCCGAACTCCAATGTGCCGGATCTTTTTCAGGAAAGCGCCGGCCTTCCTGGCAGAATCCCGGGGCAGGGAAGCCTGGCCGAAGCTGGTGGCGTAGGCAATGGTATTGACGGAATCAGGGACAAAATTCAAGGTAAAATAATCACCGGCGATATTTCCAGGAAGCCAGAGCTGATCACTTCCCACCATCACGGCAGAATACATTTCCATACATTTGCGGCCCAGCTCTGCTTTGGAACTGCAGGGTGCGGAGAGCCGAAAATTCTGCTCTGAAAATTCATCGAATTTTTTGTTCCAGACTTTCAGCTCTTCCGCATACTCATTCCTGGAAAACCGTCTGATCAATGCGTTCCTGACCATACCGGCCTTTGTGAACAGGATTCCTGAAGTCAAAGATGCCTTCAAGAAATACTCGGCCTTGGCCCTGCGGATCTCCCCGTAAAATCCCGACACATCCACCGTTTCATTCTCCACTCCCAGTTTATCGAGTGCCATCTGGGTTGCGCAGGCCTGAAGCTGACTTCCGTAGTTATGGAAATAATAGTTTGACACAATGGCCGTTTTCTTCCCTTTTTCCAAAGTGAACCCTCAATCCTTCTTTAATGTCGCGATTATTTCTTCCGGCCGGATTTGTTTCTCCTCATATGCACAAAGAGAATCGCCGCAATATCCACGATCACGGCCACCCCCAGCAAAATCCACAAAGGCAGATTGATCCCTTCATCTTCCACGATCACGGAGCCTGTTTTTCTGTTGATGTAGCTTACAATGTCGGCCCCGCCCTCCCCTGCCTCCAGAATGCCTGTGACCGTCACGGCCTGGTCTTTGTCTCTGGTTCCATTGGGGGCTCCGCTTTCCAGAAAACCGGAAACCGGCTCCTGTTTGACGGTGTAATAGCAGTTTTCTGTAAGTCCGCTGATGGTGATCTGCTGATCCCCTTTCAGGGCAAACTCCCACACACCCTTTTTCCGGGGTGAAATGTCCGTATTGCTGCTGCCCTCACTCTCTCTGGAAAGGAAGGTGCCCCGGATCATCTCTACAGGCTCGTTGTCCTCATAACCGGTGACCACGTAGTCCAGATCTGCATCCAGCGGGGTATCCCCATCCGTTTCCGTGAGTGTCAGAGTGTAGAGAAATTCCTGTCTGATATCTGCATCCTCCAGGCTCACATTTCCCCCGGCGGATTTAAGCCAGTTGGCCACCACCAGGGAAGCAGGGGTGTATTCATTCACGTAGTGAACACCTTCCAGGTCCCCTTCCACGTTTCCATACACGGAATAAATCCGCAGGCCCTCTTTTCCTGAGGTAAACCGGGTGCCCGGCTCCAGCGCAGTCTGCCCTGAAGAACTGTAGTCGGTCTGCAGGGCATCATACATGCTCCAGTGGCGCACCGGGGTGTTTCCCTGGTATTCATCGGCTCCGTTGGGGAAACGTCCGCAGTTTTTATGCCGGGAGATCTCGCTTCTGGGAATGGCGGTCCAGGCCCCCACAATGGAACTGCCGTTGGGAGACTCCACATCGTTGACAGCGTAATGGACTTCCCGGGAATCGCTCTCCTGTACAGCTTCCTTCAGAAGAAATCCTCCTGTTCCCGCTCCTTCCTCCGTCACCCGGTATCCTGATCCCAGGCGGATTGTGAGCATCAGCCCCTCATCCTCTCCCAGGTAAAAGTCAGCGGTGTTTCCGGCAACCTCATCCCAGGAAAGCCAGGTCACCTCATTTCCGGATTCCTCGGCCCGGATGTACTCCTGGGTTTCCATCACCGCCCGCTGCTGTCCGGGAACGGCCGCACAGGTGACAGCATCCGCCCAGAAGGGAGTACTGTCCAGAAGGTCCTCTCCGGTCAGACCGGAAGTATTCTGTCCCTCCTGCTGCCGGGTGCCGAAGTATAATGTCTTTGTCAGCAGCGTAGTGCTGATCCGGTAATCCGATGTCACATGGGCGGAAGCATCCACTCCCACCGGTTCCATGCGGGCTGCCACAAAGGGTTCGATTTTTTCATTGTAGTCCGGATCTCCCTTGCCGTCCCCGTATCCCAGGTGTATATAGGTTTCCGTATGATCAGGATCAAAGGACCAGAGTGAATTATTTTCTGAAAGAAGACTCTCTGTTGCAGATTCATCCTCTTCCTCCCGGACTCTTCCCGGCAGTTCCCTTACCTCTTCCACAGGAATCAGCCATACGTCCTTGCAGTAGAATTCCATCGTGCCCGAGGGGGATTCTTCATCCGCGAAGCGGTAGGTATTCCAGAAATCTCCCCGTTCCACACTGTTTTCCGGCAGGTCTCCCGTCACGTAGGTACAGCAGCCCATGCCGTCGGGAGCTGAATCGGAATCATAGTCTTCCGTTTTATCGCTGAGATAGAGGAGACGTTGATGATCATCCTCTCCGTCGGGAGCCAGGTACACATAGAAGGATTCTCCCTCCTCGACAGAAGGAGTCTCCAGGTAATGTCCGGTTCTGTCCACCAGGGCTTCGGATCCACTGGCCCCCAGCACCAGACCCGCATCATCCGTCTCCAGGCGCAGTTCCGCCACCTGCTGCTGCCATCCGCCTTTCCCTTCATTCAGGTAGGGACTGTACCCCAGCAGGATGGCTTCCTCCTCACCGGTAAAGCCCCGGATGTAGATCTGGTAGTGAAACTTCGTGTCTTCTGATTCTTCAATGGGGGTATCAATCCGGCTGGTGATGTAGATCAGGGGATTGTCGATGATGATTCTGCCGTCGTTTCCCAGATAACTGCAGATCACCAGCTCCTCTCCCAGCCCGTCATAGCGGGTGATGGCGGAGACAAAGTCGTTTTCCGAGCTCTGGGAGATGTTGGTTTCCTTGGTTCTCACATAGCGGTACAGATCTTCGGACCGCAGACATCCCGGTTTGATGGAAAGCGCCCAGCGGTATCCGGCATCATCGTACTCCTGCATGCTGATCAGGTCATCCTCATCCGTATCCAGACGGGATAAAAACTCCTGCTGGATTTCCTCCCAGTACGCCTGCTGACTGTTCCTTTCCTCCTGCCTGGAAAATCCCAGGGTTAATAAATACTTCCGGAGTTTTTTGCCGGTGAGGGTGATCTTCTCTCCGGTAGGAGCTCCCAAAGTGGTATCCCCGTCATCTGACACCTCATAATCCACAGTCAGGTCGATGCCGCCGCTCTGGTCAGCCCAGCACACGGCCTCATCCGTGTTTTCCTCCAGCTGGAAGTCAGTGCCGGTTACAGAGCGCACGAGACCCACGGCGGTTCCCCCTTCGGAACCGTCCCCTTCCGGAACATAGTACTTTTCCACAAAGAAGTAGCGGTCATTCGGATGGAACAGAGGAGTTCCGTCCCCTCCCGGAATGAGCAGATCTCGCTCCAGGAACACGATTCCGTTCTGCCGGTAAGGGTAGTAAATCCCGGAGCTGTCCCGGATCATGGAGACTCCGTCCCTGTCCTCCAGGGATTCCCGGGCAGATTCAAAGGCAGCCTCATTTCTATAGGTGCCCATGTATTCGCTGCCGTCGGTTTCGTCCACGCTTACAAGCCCCGCTGCCAAATCCGCCTGGTAAGCTCCGGTGTAGAGGGCCAGAGGCTCCTGATACTGATAGTAGGGATTTTCCAGGCTGGGGGAGAAGGTTACCCGGGAATCTCCCCCCTGATAAACCACCGGCGGGATTCCGTACTCACCTTTTTGTGTGCCGGTGTACTCATTGGAAAGGAAGTATACGCTTCCAAAGCTGTCCCCCTGATGGGTTTTCTGGTATTCCCGGGGCAGGGAATCCAGATCCACCACTGCCTCTGTTTCCCCTTCCTCAACTTTGATCAGGTCCCTGTCCAGACCGACTCCGTAGAACAGACGGAAGGGAGTGGATCCCCATTTCTCATCCAGGTTGCTCTGGAAATCAGCGGGTCCGTCCCAGCCGATGGAGATCCAGTAGGCCTGGGTAGGCAAAGCCGCCGCCGGGATATTTACGTACAGTGTATCCGGCTGCTCTTCCTCCCCGGTGCTCTCTTCTGTCCAGATGGTGATGTCCGCCAGCCGGTAGACACCGGTCTCATCCCTGTAAAAGTCATTGCCTGCAGGCTTTTCCTCCAGAGCTTCCCATTCGCTGGTCAGGTTGCTGGAGACAATGCTTCCGTAGACCGGGTTGATCCGCAGCCGGTTCTGTTCCTCCTCGCTGTCCGCAAAGCCGTAGAGGGTGTAAACAATACCTTCCTCAGAAAGGCTCTCCTCCACCCGGGCGGGTATACGCTCCCGGAGAGTTTCTTTTCCGATTCGGTAGATCCATCCGTTTTCCTCCGGATCAAGGGGTGATTCCTCAGGAGGCCGGTACAGAGCTTTCTTTCCGTCCTCTCCCTTGTACCAGCCTTCCGGGAACTGTTCCTCCTCCGTACGGGTCATGTATGCGTCGTTAAAGGCGGGATCATAAACGGCCTGCCGGTTGATTCCGTGAAGCTCTCCAAAAAGAAGGGCTGCCATGTCGACCGTAACAGTGGTGCCTTCCTCCACATCCGGTACCGGTATGGTGATGGAACCTTTGGGGATCTCCATGTAGGTGCCCAGTTTGTCCTGATAGGTGACACTGTCATCGATGCCGGCTTCGTTGTAGCCCTCTACGGGAACCGGCACATCTCCCCGCAGGGAGTCCATGATATCCTGAAAAACGTTTCTTAAATCCTCGGATTCCACATCGTAGAATTCATCGGGATATAGAATGTTGTCGATTATATCCTCATTGGTGACCCGGATTCTCTCCACCGGACGACCCTGTTCGTTCTCCCGCACGTAGAAGTATCCGGTGGGAAGACGCCCAATCCTCAGTGTAGCGCATTCTGTCAGGATCTGGTTGGAGATGGTGGTCAGCTCCACACTCTCCGATCCTCCGCTCTCCGCATTGCCGAGCCAGTCTGCCAGCACGGAGATCTTATCTCCGGGTCCGGTAAGTTTTTTCCATTCCTCCCACTTATTGTAGGTGTAAGGCAGCAGGTCCGTCATCTGGTTGTCCCACAGGTCCCTCCAGGGCAGGGCTGACCGGAAGTCATTTCCGATACAGTCGTAGTTGGAGTCGTTCCAGCGTGTATCGTTGAAATAGATCTCCGGATTCATGGTGGGATATATCCTGTATCGTCCCCAGGCGGGAAGGTGTACCGCGTCCACGCTTACGGTGTAGATCTTTAAGGGCATCCGGCTGTCCTCCGTGGCGTGGTCTCTCTCCCACCCCTGCCTGTAGTGCCTGTCCACCACCACCTTCATGTAGGAGGCGGTCATCAGCACCTCCAGAATGGTGGAGGGAGTTCCTCCCACATCCGCATCGCTGTCGTAGAAGATGCCTCCGTCCTCGTAGGCGGGAATGGAAAGAAGCCTGGTCTGCTGCACTCCGTCATTGTACAGATCCGTGATATCCCCTTCCGGCAGGTACACGTCGTACCATTCGTCTCCCGTGTTCCCCGGAAGCTCATGTGCCGCATCCTTCGCCGGATCGTTAAAGGCAAAGTTGGCTCCTCCGTCCGTCAGGATGATGGCGGCGGGGATGCGGGCAAAGACAACCTCCTCCCCGTTTTCTCTGGTTCCGGTAAAGGTACGTTCTTTCGTCTGGGCCAGCTGCTTCATGCCCAGGTAAATGCCGCCCTGGGTGTTGGTCATGTATCCCACGTACTGGTCCGCCAGAAGCTGCCGGCCGTCCCCGTTCAGATCCGGATCCGGGTGCAGGATATCGTTTTTCACGTTGTTGCTGATGGTTCTGTTCCAGATCTTCACGAAAGAATCCGGTGCCTCATTGGACGTATCATAGTAGGCATTGGCCACCACCGTGTAGCAGGCATCCCGGTTCACGTTCCAGATGCCGTCTTCAAAGGTCTGGCCGGGATTTTCCTGCATCAGTTCTTCCACGGTGGAATAGTCTGCCCGTTCATAGAGAGTCTCCATGCCTCCCACCGTCAGATAGGGCTCATCGTTCACCTTCTTGTAATGGGCCAGAGGCATCAATAAAGCGGCATTGGCCCCGTAGACGCACACACCTACCCGGTTCTGTTTATTCTGATCCATGAAGGAGTCGATGATCTCATTTACGGCGTCCAGGGTTTTCTGGATACGGGAGTTCTCAATCCGCTCCGCCATGGTCTCCTCATAGCCTTCACTTTTCCTGGATTCAATGGGGTAGAGAGTGCTCTGGGCCATGGAGCCGGACATGTCCAGCACGATCATCAGATCAAAGGGAGAGGTCAGTTCATCATACAATAACTGGGTGGAACCCAGGGTGGAATAGACATTTAAAAAGTCTCCGTCAAAGGAGAGACTGCCGTCAAACCCGTCCGTCTCTTCATCCAGCTTAAGGGTGTTTCCGGAAAGACCGCCGGAGGATACGTCCGCCCCGTAGGCAAAGACCGTCTTGTCCGACCATACCCGTCCCGCATACCGGTTCCCGTTCTCCCCGTCCAGCATGGCCCCCTGATAGCTGTCCATGGTGTTGGCATCCGCCAGGGAGGAGGCCGCAGGCACAGACTCAACCACCGGCAGATCCTGGAGATCCATCTCTTCGGTCTCCGCGGTATCTGCCGCCTGCACACCGCTCGTCAGGCACAGAGCCAGACAAAGCGCTGCCGCCAGTACCCGGTGTACCGGTTTTTTCTTCCTGCCCATCCCTCCGGCCTCCTTTCTCTTATCAAACTTCTCTTTTCCCGTATTCCTCCGCCAGCACACCCCTGCGGATCTTTCCCGTGGTGGTAACCGGCAGAGAATCTCCGTAATTCCATACCCGGCTGATCCGGCGGTCCACCGGTCTTCCCCGGTTGTACTCGGTGAGAGCCTTCTTTAATTTCTCCTCATCAAAGTCCTCTCCCGGGGTAAAGGCGAGAACCGGCCAGCCGTCAAAGCCGAAGGCCGCCGCCTCCCGGATTCCCGGCAGGGAGGAGAGATCCCGGTCCAGATCCGCGGCGTTTAACTTTTCGCCGTTTCGAAGGACAATCACATCCCCCAGTCTTCCCAGGATCCGCAGATGCCCGGAGGAGTCCAGTTCCCCCAGATCCCCGGTCATCACCGTATCCCCAATAAGAACCTCCCGGGTTTCCGCTTCCTTTTTATAGTACTCTTTGAAATGGCAGGGAAGTGTCACCAGGACCTCCCCGGCATCGCTTAAGTCAACCTGAACTCCCTCCACCACACGGTACTGCAGGATTCCCTTATCTTCCGAGCTGCTCACGCCCACAATGCCCAGGGTCTCCGACATGCCGTACATGCCGTAAAGCGTGATTTCCTTCTCATGGAGCATGTCCTGATACTCCTGGGGACAGATGCTTCCGCCGGTGATCACAGCCCGGGTCTCGGGTGGAAAGGAGGATGTCTCCAGAATAAATTTAATCATGGTGGGCACAATGGTCACATTCTGCGCCCGGTAAGCCCACAGATCATCCTTCAGATAGCGGACTCCGCTGCTGAGACAAAACACCCCGTTTCGGTTGATCACCTCGGCCACCATGAGAAAGCCGAAGAGATGAAAGAGGGGAACCGGTACAAAGTAGGACTCCTCCGGGTTTCCCGGAAGGGCATACTTCTGTTCGATGAGATGCTTGGCCAGAGTCTGTACCGGGATTACCACCCCTTTGGAGGATGCGGAAGTGCCGGAGGTAAAAAGGATGATATCCTGCTCCGGATCTGATGGCATCTCCTCGCCTTTTCCGCCCTGAAACTCTTCAAAGGAATACAGCGGAAGGTCCGGAAAGATCTCCCCGGCCTCCAGGATCATGTCTTCGCTTACGGCCAGAGCCTCCACATCCGCATACCCGACCAGAAAACGAAGATCCTCCCGGGTGATGGTGCTGTCCAGAAGGATCACATGCTTTCCTCCCAGCATGCAGGCATAGGCGGCGACAATCCAGGCATAGGAACTGGTGCCCCAGATGCCGATGCGGCTCTCTGGAAGAACAGAAGCTTTACAGGCTCCGGCTTCCAGATCCCCCAGAAGTTTTTCATAACTGATCTGTACCGTGGATCCGGACTGCCTGTACGCTATGGCGGGCAGTTCTTCATGATCCTTTACAATCCTGTGAAGCAGATCCCATAAAGCATGATCCCTCATGTCCATCCTCCAAATGGTTATTCTTTCCCGGTGGCCTTTCTCCCGATCTTCCAGGCCGCGTCCATTCCCAGGAAGGAAATGACCGCCCCGGCCCGGTTTTTAAACCGCACGTCACTGCAGGTGTCTTTCAGCACCGCATCCCGGTATTTCAGCACCTCTTTCCACATCTTCCGTCTGTATTCCTTCTCCTCAAAGGGAATCTGCAGAAAAACCGTGTAACAGACCGAGAAGGCAAGGTGACTGGCGGCAGCGGTCAAAGTGGGATCATAAGCGGTCACTCCAGTGAACACCCTGTCTGCGGCCAGGGCCGCAGTGAGTTTTATGGGTTTAAACGGCATTCTGGTCTGACTGTCCTGCCGGACCCGAAAAGCATAAAGCATGCCGTCTACCAGGGTGGCTGACGTTGCATTCAAAAAAAACTGATAACTGGTGGCCGCATCCTCATAGACCCATCCCGTGGGACAGCGAACTCCTTCACAGACCTCCCTTTTGCACATCTTAAACTGAAAGGCTGCGGGAACCTTCTGATACATCATCAGGCGAATCACTTCCCGGGGACTCATCTTTTTCGTTCTGACTTCTTTCATGCTCTGACTGAGAACAACCTTCTCCTCTTCGCCCTCCGGAAACCTTGGATAGTGAACAAGAGTTGCCACCTCACTGCCATAACGCTTCATCCCCCGGTACATGGCTTCAATGTACACAGGAGAGCAGAAATCATCGCTGTCCACAAAGGCGATATAATCCCCTTTGCATACATCCATACCCGCATTCCGGGCGGAAGAGAGTCCTCCGTTCTCCTTGTGGATCACACGCACCCGTTTATCGGAAAGTGCATACCGGTCACAGATCTCCCCGCATTTGTCGGGAGATCCGTCATCGATCAGAATAATTTCCAGGTTCCGGTAAGTTTGATGGATAATGCTGTCCACACATTTTTCAAGATAATCTTCTGTTCTGTAAACTGGAATAATAATACTGACCAGCGGATTCATGCTTTTTTCTCCTCTCTGCGGGGATTATTCCTCTTCCGGTACAGGCATATGTTTTTTCAGGAATTTCCTGGCTTCGCGGTTTTTCACATCATCCATCTGCAGTCCGTGAACATGGCCTTTCTTTACCACCAGTTTCAGCTTATTGGGATAATCAGCAGCTTTGGCTTTAAACTCTTTGATAGGCTGCAGAGGCATGACATCATCCTTATCGCCGTTAATCAGAAGAATGGGAACACGAAGAAGCGTTTCCATGTCCCCGTCCGGGGAATTTTGAATCACCATTTCCCGGGCCTTATCCTTCTCTTCCTTCGAAGGAAAACCTACGCTGTTTCCATTCTGCCGCAGACTCCGGGTAGCATAATCTGCAATGCTGCTCCAGACGGGAGTTCCGTAGAAGCTGATCACACAGGATGGTTCCCGCTCACCATGTACGGCGTAGTACAGAGCCGTAACACCACCCAGAGAATTTCCTGCCACACAGAAATGCTCCGGGTCCACATACTCCACTTCTTCATAATATTCCAGGATCTGATCGATGTATTCCGTGCTCTTCGAGACGATATCAAACATGCTCAGGGGCGTGTCTGTAACGGCCTCCCCGTGTCCTGCCAGATCGGGAACAACCACCACATAGCCGTCATCCGCGAATACTTTGGCAAATGAATACATGTTTATCTTATTGCTGTTGGTACCGTGAAGCAGGAACAGAAGCGGGCCTCCCATGGGTGCATCCGATCTTGTAAGCTCATAATAATGCACTTCGTCCTCGTCAAAATCCTCCAGATAGTAGGTTCCGTCCGCAATCTCCGGGATGCTGCTGATGTCAATATCGGAGGTCTGTGCGGAATCCTCCGCCCCCGTCTCTTTTGTTTCCGAAGCTGCAGCCACAGGAGAGATACAGAGCAGTAAAGCAAGAAATGCACTGCAGAAAGCTTTCTCCCTACTCTTTCTCACTGAACCTTCATCTCCTTTTCTACGGCTTCCGCCAGATCGTTCAAGGTTTCGATCTCACTGAGCTGGCGTTCTTTCAGATGAATTGAAAACTTCTTCTCCACTTCGGAAATGAAGTTGAAGATCTCAAGAGATGACAGTTCCATGTCCGTCAGGATGGAGGTATCTCCGCTCCACTCAACATCCGCTTCACAGCAGCTCCTGGCAATTTCGATAATCTTCTCAAGCATGTTTCATCCTCCACTATTTATGTTTTCGACAATGCAGGGCGCTTCTTCCAGGGGGGATTTTGTTTAAACCGGATCATCATGTGGCAGACAAAGGTGATCAGCACACAGCGCAGCACCAGGTGAAGAAATGCGCCGAACACCGTTTCCCTGGGAAAATAGACCCACATGATCTTCCAGGGAAATACATTGGCTTCCACACTGTGAATGCACAGGATCCACAGGGAATATCTCCCCGCCATACGGAAAGCGTTCAAAATCTTCCCCTTATACACATTCAGATACAAAAACAGCCGGATCAGAAGGAAAGCCCCGCACAGGTTTCCAGGTACGGCAAGCAGTCCGTTTTCCGCCTTGTAATTCCCAAGGTTTAAGCTTCCGAACAGGTCTCCGGCAATCCACAGGAGCGCCATCCCGATCAGAATCCAGGGAGGAATCTCCTTTTCCAGAAGCTTTTTCTTCTTTATCTGATAGCCGCAATAGACGTAGAAAAAAGCCACCAGACTCTGACTGATCTGAAAGGGCAGAATCATGGGCATCAGGTAAACGCCGGCGGCAGCACAGAGGCAGGCTGCCAGGATCTGTCCCTTTTCCCCCAAAAGGTTCATTACCGCGTAAAAGAGAAGCCAGGCCAGAAAAAGGGCAAATACAAACCACAGGGCTCCGATCCTGCCCATGAAACTGGACCGAACCAGCAGAAAGGGAATCAGAAAAGTATCCCGCCATTCCCTCAGGTCATGAATCAGCAGCCTGTGAATAAACCCCGTACCCAGAATCAGCGCTCCGGTAATCAGATAAGGATACAGCAGGGACTTTACACTGTTTCTCAGTCCGGCGGAAAATTTGCGCTTTCCCAGCCAGTAGCCGCTTACCACAAAAAGGCAGGGCATCAGGGGAGACAGGAGGATCCGGCCTGGAACGCTTCCCTCTGCTTTCACGAAGGCGTCCACATACATAAAGCTGTGCAGGATGAGCACCAGGGTGATGATGATCCCCTTCAGCAGATCAAACATGGTAAGGCTGATCTTCGGCTTCTGCCTCATCAAGCATTGCCTCCTTCCACAACATAGCCCTTTATTACCCGAATGGACTGCTCCACCTCTTTCTTTCGAACTGTCAGAAAAACAAGATAGGCCGCCAGATACCCCAGAAAGGCAGCCCCGTCCGGAAGAGACCAGTTACAGAAAATAAAAAGAACCGCCAGTACTCCCTCCGTCAGATGGTCCCATCCCAGATGCAGGGGCATGTGACGGGAAAGAAAGGCCTCTGTAATAACCGCCTTCAGGGCATAGAGAACCAGGATGGAAAAAACCGCCAGATCCAGATTCCCCAGGATGCCCACCGTGCAGAAGGTGATCAGAAGACTGCCAAGTACCGCGACAACATTGGCCTTCATAATATCCCGCTCTGCGCGAAGAGTCTTCAGGTAAGTCAACGCCAGTACCGAGGTCCTGGTTTCATAGACACAAAGCGGAAAAAGGATGGCCAGATAGCGCAGACTGTCCCCATACTGGGGGAGCCAGAGCATTAATATCTTTTTCCCCGGAATGTAGAACAGCAAAAGGCCGTACATAACCACCGTCAGGCAGGTCCGGGAAGGAACATAGACATCAAACAGTTTGTTTTGATCCGTCCTTCGAAGCATGGGAAAAAGCACGACCGCCACGGCGGAAATGCAGGTGATCAGCATGTTGGCCATACTGAGGGAGAGGGAAATCTTTCCGAATACGGCGATTCCCCAATGCTCCTCTATGGAGAAGCGCACGATGCCGATGACCAGCTGGCTTGCAAGTTCCGCCACCATCAGGCTGATCCCGATGCGTGTCAGTTCTCCTGTAACCGGCAGAGACTCCCGCACCGACAGGGGTTTGCGAAAGGTAACTTCCCGGCAGAGAAAGGCGGAAAAGCCAAGCACAACGGTAACGCTTATGATCTCTCCGCAGGCAATGTACCGAAAGTCCCGGTAGCCCAGGGCCAGACACAGCAGGGCGATCACGAAAAAAAGGATCCGCTCTCCCGCATAACACCTGGCATACTCGGAAATGCGGCTGGTGGCCTGAAGAATCATCAGAAGCTGATGTTTCAGGATCTGCACAAAAATGTAAGTCAGAGAAAGTTTCAGTACCAGAAGCTTCATGGGATCCGATATGAACGCATTCCCCAGGAAAAACGCGGCGCCGATAAAGAGGATCTCCTGCAGGGCCAGAATCCAGAACTGGGAGCTGAACATTCTTCCATCCAGATCCTCGTACCGCTCCCCTCCGTATTTCAGAAGCATTCCCTCGCTTCTGCCCAGGGAGAGGTACCCCAGATAAGAATTGTAGAACGCATAGAGCTGCCAGTATCCGTAGTTTTCCACAGTCAGAAATTTGGGAAGCAGCAGGGTCAGGAAAAATGTGGTTATGATTCTGCTGAGACTGGCTCCCGCAGCATAACCCACGTTTCGGATAAACTGGCGCACCTTCTGTTTCAAGTAATTACCAACCCCTTCCTGCCCCACAGACAGAATTCTTTTTCGCGGCTGTCATCTGGAAAAGATGGAAGTATATGGAAAAACACCATACCACCTGCTTCTGAGGATCTCAAACAGGAAAGACCTCACCGTGAAAATCACCACGACGGCAGCAGTAAACAATACCTTCACACGGTCGTCCTCCTCTTTTTTCAGCATGTGAGGAAAACTCAAAATCTGCACCACGCTGACGCCCTCCGCAGCCCTGGTCATCAAAGGTACTGCGCTGGAAAACAGGTACATCACTGCGGAAATCAGGGACATGTAGGTCATCCATTCAAAATCCCTGTCCCGTTCCGGATAACGATAGAGATAAAAAATATGCATCAGGGCAAAAATAAGTGTTGCGGCAAAAGGCACCAGATCAAAATTTCCCGCATCCCGAAAGCCTCCCAGATAGCTGCCAAAACGAGTATAACTGATCAGCAGCCGGAACAGAACCCCCAGCACCGGGTAGCCCAGTACTGAAACCACGAGAAGACGGATGCATCCTTTCCACGTTGCCCGGATGCCGTAGAGGAAATACACGGGCAGATACATGATGGAAGATGAATGGAGCATAATGCCGATCAGGTTCCAGAAAAAATACCGTCTCCAGTTCCGCTGCCGGATATACTTAATGGTATAGAAAAATATGGACATGGCCATCATCTGCCGGAGGGCCGTAAGGGAATTGAAAAACCGGTTGCTGATGAAAAAGATCAGCACACTGTAGGGAATCAGGCAGGACTGCTGACAGATGCCGGTAAAGAAAAAGATCATTGTCACCAGTCCCACAAAAGCTATGGGCCACCATGCATCGTCCGTAAACAGGCCGAAAAACCGGTAGATCAGGTTGAACAGGGGCTCCTCAAACTCATCCAGACCATGATTGATCAGATAAAACTGGGGTTCATACACATAAGTCCAGTCCCTGCCCACACGATACCGTAAAACCGTGACAAGGATAAAGGGAAGAGCCGTCAGCACACTGAAAGTGATGTAGCTGCTCCGGATCTGGGGATATGGCCTGGCCCGCTGAGCATAGACAGAAAAGAACAGCGATACAGTCAGCATTGTCAGATAAACTACCATCGTTTCACTCCCATACCCCGTACCGATAAAAATGATCCAGTTTTTTTGCTTCCTCCTCAATATCAAAATGTCGTCTGGAAAATTCCGCATGCAAATCTCCGGACCGTCCCGACGCCAGAGCAGAGCGGATCTGGTCACACCAGACCTGCACATCTTCTTCCAGATCCAAAAACCTGACTTTTCTGGAAATGCAAATCTCCCTGGGAATCCCGGATGAGAGAACCACGGGCAGACCGGCAACCTGAGCCTCCAGGGCCACAATGCTGAATCCCTCCCCAACAGACGGCATGACAAAAACATCCATAGCCATGAACCAGCGGTTTACTTCTTCCGTGGGCGGAATAAAAAGCACTGCCTCACGAACGCCCAGTTCCGCCGCCCGGGCCTTCACCTGTTCCAGCAAAGGACCAGCCCCCACGAGGACCAGCCGGCTGTTTTCATCCTGGGCATGGTATCGGGCAAACACTCGAAGAAGGAACTCATGATTTTTCACTGCCGCAAACCGCCCCACATGCCCCAGCACAGTGTATCCTTCCAGATTCCAGGCCTTTCTCATCTCCTGGCGGATACGGGGATCAAAGCGAAAGTCTTCATATTCGAAGGCGTTATGCATGATCACCGCCCGCCTGGCAGCTTTTTTCCCGTAAAATGACCGGGCCACATCCCTGCTGCAGGCAAACCAGGCCGTTGTGGTCCACATGCTCAGTCTTGCGCAGATCCGGTAAATCATTTTTTTGATTCCCCGGAAGGAATACGCAGTATGAACATGGGTAATTCTCACTTTAATTCCTGCTGCCATTCCCAGAATGCTTGTAAGGAAGCACATATGATCGATGTTGGAGTGCAGAATCTGTACCTGATTTTCCTTCAGGATCTTCCAGACTTCATAACAGCTCTTGAGAAGATTCTTTTTCTTTCCCGTCACCTGGTAAACCTTGATTTCCTTCTTCTCAAACATCCTCTGCATGTCCTGGTCCGGAGGATTATAGCAGATAAAAATCCATCGGTAGTGATCCGGGTTCATATGAGACAGGTAGCGGTAGATCACCATCTCCACACCGCCGCGGAAAAGTCCTCCCGCCACATGAGCCACTGTGATCCTGCCGTCATCCCGGCTTTCTTTCTCTGACACCCTCATTCCAGTTCCTCCTCCATCCGCTGGGTGTGAAGCTCCACGCACACCAGTTCCGGACGGTTATAAAACCTGGGAAGATATGCATCTCCCAGACCCCGGCTTAAGACCATGCTCATGTCTCTGGTCTCAAAAGCGCCTGCGTCATACTTGGGAAAGAGGGTTCTGTCGTTATTCAGCAGACCTCCGATAAAGGGAATACGTATGATGCCCCCGTGGATGTGTCCAGCCAGCAGCAGATCATAGCCGTAGCCGGACAGAAGGTCAAAGTAATCCCCTCCGTGATACAGCAGAATATTAAAATAATTCTGATCCGCTCTTTCGATGTAATCTCTGAAATACCCGGCTCTCCAGCGAACTCCCGTAATTCTGATCTCCGCACTGTTCCTGCGGATGATCTCCTGGGAATCATCCAGATCGGTCACCCCGTAGGCAGCAAACATGGCTTCCATCTGGTCGAACTGTGTCACCGCATCTCTGTTCAGATCATGATTTCCGCTGACAAAGTAGATGGGAGCCAGATCCTGGATTCCCTCCAGAAGCTGCTTTAGAGGGGTAATATCCTCGTGATCCTCATCCACAATGTCCCCGGTCATCACAATGATATCCGGCGAACAGTCCTTTATGGCGGAGATCAGAGTCTCCTCCTCCCTGCCAAACGGTTCCAGGTGAAAATCCGAGATCTGAACAATGCGAAAACCCTCGAATTCTTCCGGAACTTTGGCGGAAGTGTAATCGTAGACCGTAGTCTCCAGCCGATGATCAAAACCCAGAATCACAAAGACGATCAGCACCACCAGCAAAAACCTGAAAACTCCCTTGAAAAACCGTCTCCACCCATGGCGCTCTCCGGGTTTTTCTCCATTTGGGGATTGTGTCTTTCCCTTTATCCGCCTCATATCAGGATCTCCTGGAGGAATCAAACTCCGGGATGATTCCCACCACGTTCAGCTGACCGAAAAGTCCCGCGTCATTCACGGTCACCACACGGTCCGTAAAGATCACCCTGCACAGAATAATCGCGCAGCCCAGTATGATTCCCAGGACAAAGGCTCCAATCAGCACCAGCAGGCAGGTCTGCATGGCATTGTACGTAAGTTCCCCGTCATAGGCGTAATCCAGCACCTGAATGGCTTCCGTGTCGGAAAGGCTGTTGATCTCCTGCACGAAGGCATCCGCCACCGCATTTACCACGCTCACCGCATGATTCTCATTCTCATGGACTGCATGCATGGTGATGATGGGGGAAGTGTTTTCATACACGTAGGTGGTTCCCCGGACAACCAGGGGGTCCACTTCAATCTCTTCGTAAATATCCTCGCTGGTGATATCCGGATCCGCGATGAGCATGGCTGCATGCTCCGCCACCCGATGGCTTTTGATGATGCCCGAGTAGGTTTTCATGGCACTGGTGCCGTCTACAGACTCGGTATAGTCACCATAGGAAATGCAGTAGACAGAGGCTGTCGCAGTATACTCGTTATCTTTGGGCACAGCAAATATGGTCAGAAGGATACCTAAAATCAGTCCGATTATTCCCTCTGCCAGAATAATATGCCTGCCCTTCCACAGGCTGATTCCACAGCGGCGGAAATCGATGTTTACGATCCTCTTAAAATTCATCGTGATAACCTGCCTTTCTGCATAAGGCGCCAGCGGCTCAATAAATCCCGGTGTCTTTCACAAATGTACTTCCCGCTCCAACTGTTGTGAGCCTAAGCCCCGCTGCCGATTTTAAACCTGCTTCTTTTTCGTCGTCTGTGAGAACCCACATACAGAACCAAAACCCTCCGCAGGCCGTCCAGAATCAGAACCACAGCCGCAAAAAGGATCACCATTCCGTAATCTCTCTGGATCTTCTGCAGGGTACTCCGGAAGTCCGACCGTTTCACAAGGTGGTTGCCCTCATCGCTCCAGGCAATGTTGGTGCCGTACACATCCCGGTCTCCGCTGTACATGAGCACATCCGTACTCACATTCAGGGGGCCCGTCTCATACTCAATGCCGTTCTCGTCGGCGTAGGAAAGATATACTTCCAGATTCTGGGTGCCGTCATCCGTGAACACAATGCTGTTCTCCACGTACTCCTGCCGCCCCGGCTCCGGTATCTTCAGCTCTATTTCCTCATCGTTGGACACAATATTGCCGTGGACCCGCATGCTGAGCCGGCTGATCTTGGCAACACCCGTGTTTTTGTACTGAAGACTGAAAAACGCTTTTGCTCCCACCGACGGCCGTTCTGAAGTGATCATGGACAGTACCTGAACCTCACAGAGCCTGCTCACTGAAGGGGAAATGGTGGTGGTATTGGTACCGCTCCCGGCGGCGCTGCCGTATTCAAAGGAGAATTCAATGGGGATGGCCTCACTCTCCATGCCCTCCAGGACCTGGAGGGTGAATTCCCCATCATACGTGTCTCCCGGACCCAACTGCTCCACATAAATCTGATTGCTCTGTCCCTGCGCCAGGAAGTATCCTCCGCTGACGGCATGTATGCCGATTTTCAGCTTGTTGACCTCCGTGGAGGAATCCATGTTCTTAACGGTGAATGAAATCGTAAATTCCTGTCCCTGCAGAATGGGTCCCTCGATATGATAGCTCTCCAGTCCCACTACGGGAATCTCCGAGCCGTCGCCGGACTGACCGCCTGCACTCTCACCGGCATTTAACGGTTCCGGTATGATTCCCGCCACCAGCAGGGTAAGCAGAATGCAGAAGAACGCCCTGCGGAGCATGTTGGAAAAGGATTTAAGCCTGCGGGGTTTGTCCCTCTCCGTTTCCTCGACGTAGTACCGGCTGCGCTTTAAATATTCCTTGTCGTTGAAATAGTTGTAATCCTGCATGTAGTGGCGGTAGTCATCCACGGTCACCTTGTTGAGGATTACCCCCAGAATGTTGGCCCCCGCATCCTCCAGCTGCTTTTTGGCGGTTTCCAGGTCATGGAAGGTGGTCTGACCGGAAGCGGTGGTCAGAAATGTACCGTCAATTCCGGCGCCCACGATGGCGGCATCCGGAACACTGTTTAGAGCCGGTACATCAAAGATGATGAAATCGTACTGCTCTTTAAGGGCAGTCATCAGTTCATTCATCTTCTGAGAACACAAAAGCTTTACCGGCGTCTCACCCTCCTGGTGGCCGCAGGCGATGTAGTCCAGGCCCTCCCAGTTGGTGGGATAGAGGATGCTTTCCATGTCGATCTGGTTGTCGATATAGTCGGACAGCCCGTACTTTACGTTCTGATTTCGTCTCTTATACCGGTTTTCCTTGCGCAGGTCACAGTCCACCAGCACCGTATTCCAGCCGGAGACGGTGAGGGAGATGGCCAGCTCCATGGATATGGAGGTGGTGCCCACACCTGCGTTGCAGCCGCAGATCATGAAGGATTTATACCCGTGCTCATGGTTCTCCCGGAAGAGATCCACCACCACCCGGTCGAAGGCATCCACGATCATCTCCTGATCATTTCGGTAAAGGCCTACGGCCTGCTTTTCAGGCTCCTCTTCCTCCATCACGGTTTCTTCTTCCCTGCGGGCGCTCTCCGTCATGGCGCTCACCAGCATGTGGTCGAAGATCATGTGAATGTCCTCGGAGATCATCATGCTGTCAATGGAGACATGCATGTGGAAGTCGGCCATTTCCCTGAGCTTCCCGCCGTCCAGTCCCGTCACTCCGATCACCGGGGTTCCAACTTCCTGGGCATACTCCACCGCTTTGAGCACGTTGGGACTGTTTCCGCTTCCCGATATGGCGATCACCAGATCCTCCGGCTTCAGCCTGTCCTTCAGCTGATAGGAAAAAATCTCATCGTAGCCGATGTCATTGGCGATGGCTGTAATCGTGGAAGTATTGTCGCTGAGGCACTCACAGCAGAACTTCTTTCCACCCATCTGTTCCGTGAGGCCTTTTGAGAAATCACAGGCAAAGTGTCCGGCGGTGGATGCGCTTCCGCCGTTGCCCATGGTGTAGACGGTTCCTCCCCGATCCCTGCAGTCGAGGATGGCATTGACCGCTTCGTTGATCTCATCAAAGTCCAGATTTCTCAGGACTTCGATTTCACGATTCAAATAGTTTTGCATCTCATCCCTGCAGTCCATACTTTCCCCTCCTTTCCGCCTGTCAGTATTTTCTGTCCAGAGCCCATCTCCAGGCATCTTCCAGGATCTCCCCAATCCCGCTGTGCCCGGGCTCCCAGTTTAGAACTTCTCTTGCCCTGCCATTTCCTGCCACCAGCATGGCCGGATCTCCTTCCCGCCTTTTTGCAATCCGGAATGGAACTTTCCTGCCGCTGACTTCTTCCAGAGCCTGAATCATCTCCAGAACCGTAAATCCCCGGTTGCTGCCCAGATTGAAATCATTGGAGCAATCATGCTTCATGATCCAGTCAAGGCCCAGAATGTGGGCCTGCGCAATATCCAGCACATGGATAAAATCCCGGACGCAGGTTCCGTCCCTGGTTTCATAATCATCGCCGAATACGGAAAAAGGCTCTCCGCTCAGGGTTGCACGAATCATCACCGGAATCAGATGGGTTTCCGGATTATGAGATTCCCCGATCCTGCCGTCCTTGGATCCTCCCGCCGCACAGAAATACCGGAATATGCAGGATTTAAGGCCGTAGGCTCTGTCGTAATCCTGCAGCATGCGTTCACCAATGAGCTTGGTCATCCCGTAGGGGTTGATGGGCTGCTGCGGATGACTTTCATCCATGGGAATCTGCCGGGGGTTGCCGAAAGTAGAGGCGGAGGAGCTGAAGACAAAATATTGGATCCCGTGTTCCACACAGGCATCCAGCAAAGTCTGCATATTGGTCACATTGTTTCTGTAATAGCGGCTGGGTCTTACAACTGAATCCGGGACAGAGGCATGGGCGGCAAAATGAAAAACCGCATCGATCCTCATATCTGTCATGATCCGGTCCAGCAGATCCCGGTTTCCAAAATCCCCCGTCACAAACTGACCGTCCAGAACCGCTTCCCTGTGGCCGTCACTCAGGTCATCCAGCACAATGGTCTCAAACCCTTTTTCCTGCAGCAGCCTGTTTGTATGGGATCCAATGTATCCCGCACCGCCTGTCACAAGTATTTTCATTTCCCGGCCTCCAAAATCTTTTCTGCCGCTTCCAGAAGACTGTCCGCTTCCAGATGGAGCAGACTGTCATCGGGTTTATCCGAATTGCCTCCGGTATCCGCTCCCCGGGACCGGATGTGAACCGTATTGATCCCATAGCGGATACCGGCCTGAATATCGCTGTCAAAGTCTCCGATTATCCAGGAATTTTCCCTGTCAATCCCCAGTTCTTCCTTTTCCAGATCACTCGCAGCCTTTTCCAGCATACCCGTCCCGGGTTTTCTGCAGCTGCAGTGATCTCCGATATCATGGGGACAATAATACACGGCGTGAATTTTTCCTCCAAACTCCGCCACATCTGCCATTAGCTTCCTGTTCAGGTATTCCACTCTCTCAGTGGTGATCATCCCTCTGGCAATGCCCCGCTGATTGCTCACCACGATCAGAGTGTGTCCCGCCTGAGTGAGCTTCCGGATGCCCTCCGGGGCACCGGGAAGGTATTTAAAATCCTCCCACCGGGTGATGTACTGATGCGGAGGAGCCGATTCATTGATCACTCCGTCCCTGTCCAGAAAGACAACCGGCACTTTCCTCATATGCTTTCGCCCCTGTTCTCAGTCAGCAAAGACAACCTGACTGCCCCGTGAACTCACATGAAAATCCACTCTGCGAAGACCCACCGCTCTCTCCACATCCTCCTGATACTGTTCGTCGCAGTAAAAAAGAAGGAAGCCGCCTCCGCCTGCTCCCAGGAGCTTTCCTCCCAGGGCGCCTGCCTCCAGGGCCTTCCGGTAATACTCTGAAATCTGAGGATTGGTAATGGTTCCTGCAAGAGTCTGTTTCCGCATCCAGTCTTCGTGGAGAGCCCGGCCGAACTTTTCATTAAAGCCTTCGGAGGTCAGTTCCTGATACATGGCATCCGCCTGACTCTTCATGGAGTCCAGAGTCTCCATGGTGGAAGCGATATTGGCTCTCTGTTCCGAAAGCACTTCGTCGGCGCTTCTGGTCATGCCGGTGTAAAACATCATCAGCCTGCGCCGCATCAGCCTGTAGCTTCGGTCATCCAGATAAATGTTCTTTCTGCCCACTGTCCCGTCCGGACGAAAGGTAAAATAGTTCAGTCCTCCGAAAGCCGCCGCGTACTGATCCTGTTTCCCGATTGGGTGCTTTAGAATCTCAATCTCGATCTGACAGGCCTGGCTTGCCAGTTCCTCCGCCGAAGGACTGTGACCCGCGTAAGTATGGAGGGCATTTAAGACTCCCACCGTAAAGGCCCCGGAGGAACCCAGTCCTGTCCCGGATGGAATGTCTGCGATGGAGGTGATCTCGACGCCCTTGCGGATTCCCACCATCTTCAGGGCTTCCTTCGCCAGATCATTCTGAACTTCCTCCACCTGATCCACAATCTCCGTCCTGGAATAACTGATGCGCAGTTTGTTCTCAAAGTTGGGACTGACGGTGATGTAGATATATTTATTGATCCCTGAAGAAACCACGGCACCCCCATGCTGAAGATAATAATCCGGCAGGTCTGTTCCGCCTCCCGTAAAGCTGATCCGCAGCGGCGTCTTCGTTATAATCATAATCTTTTTATGCTTTCCCTTCTCAGTATGTCCTTTTTTAACGCAGATATCTCTCGAAAGGAATTACAGGAAACGGCAAATGGTTTTATCGTTTCCTGTAATTCCTTTTCCATCAGTGAATCCCTTTCCATTCGCTCTGGGCCTGGCGGTAGTTTTCCATGGTACCGATATCAATCAGGTAGTCCCTGTCCTCCCAGCCGTACATTCTGCCCGTCAGTCCCGGCAGAACATCCTTTCCAAAATCCAGGGGCGTCTGATCCGGAAGACAGGAGAAGATCTCCCGATCCGCCATATAGATCCCCGCATTGGCCAGGTTGGAAAGCGGATTTTGGGGCTTTTCCTCAAACTCCACAATTTTCCCCCTCTCATCCACTGCAGCGATTCCGCACTGTCTGGGAAGATTGGTGTGAAACAGAGCCATGGAGAGAATTCCCCCGTGGCTTCTGTGAAATTCCTGGAAGGCTGTCAGATTGGTATTGGTCAGATTGTCCGCATAGCAGATCAGGAAGGAATCATCATCCTCCAGAAAGCTCTCATTATCCCGGATGGTCCCGCCGGAGCCAAGCAAAACGGGTTCATACGCCTCGTGGAGGATTACCCCGCCTTCCCTGTTGTTTTCCCGGATAAACTGGGACACCTGATCCCGGAGATAATGGGTGTTGATCAGAACATCCGTAATTCCATGCTCCCGAAACAGTTCCACCCACCACCAAAGCAGCGGTTTCCCGCAGATGGGAACAAGACATTTGGGCACTCTGTCCGTGATGGGCCTCAGCCGGGTACCGTAACCGGCAGCAAGCAGAAATGCCTTCATTTGGCACCCTCTCCTCTCAAAACCACTGCAAATGTCTGGAAGAATATCTTTATGTCCAGCGAAAGGCATCTGTGATTCACGTAATACAGTTCCATCTTCTGACGCTCTCCGCTTTCATAGGAACAGTTGCTTCTTCCGTTTACCTGCCAGTATCCTGTCAGTCCCGGCCTGGCCTCCAGTACCCTGTCCAGCCGTCTGCCGAAATACCGGGTCTCAGCCTCCACCATGGGTCTTGGCCCCACAATGCTCATATCTCCGCGGAGTATGGTAATCAGCTGCATCAGTTCATCCAGACTTGTCCGGCGCAGAATCCTGCCGATTCTGGTGACGCGGGGATCATTGTCCAGCTTGATGTTCAGTTTGTATTCTTCCATCTGTTCCGGTGTAAAGTATTTCTCAAAGTTGTCTGCATCCACCACCATGGTCCGGAATTTCAGCATGTCATATTTTCCGTTCTTCCCCACACACCATCTGTGGTAAAGAACCGGTCCCCCGTCTTCCGCCTTGATCAGGACAGAAATCACAAGGAGCAGGGGAGATAGAACGATCAGACTGCCGCCGGAGATAAGGATGTCCAGAAGGCGCTTTATAATAAGGTAGGTTTTGCTCACCCTGCGCCTGTGAAGCGTTGATTCTTTCATGGAATTCTTCATCCCCGCATATCACTCTTCAAGCAGTAAAAGTCTTATGTTTGTTGTCTTTTCCCTCAAATGATCCGCTTTTTCCTCAATACCCGTCCTGCAAAGAACACTTCATGGCAGAACAGGGCAGCAAAAAATCATGCTCTGTATTCATTCCGCCAGACAATCCAGGTGTTCATTATCAGTATCAACACATAAAGTCAATATATTGTGTCAATTATCGGGAATTACAGAAAAACAGCGACTTATTCACCATATTTGTACTGCAAGGCGATTATGAACTGAAATGTCAGAAATTATATATGCCCCTCTGCCGGTGCAGAAGCTGCGCCGGCAAAGACTGCATATAAAACCATTAAATCAGAAGGAGAAACATAAAGATCAAATACCGTGTTTTTTCTCACAATAGCAAGTCTGATCTCATTTCGTCTGATTTTTGTGTGATTTACTAATATTCGTCGTCCCTGGGTGTCCGTTTTCCTCCATCATAATTGTCAACTGACATCGGTGAGGTAATTTTACCCCCCTCCTTTATCCTTTGTCAATGGAAAGTTGTATATTTATTATGAAATAGCGGTTAAAATCGGGGCATCCCGGATCTCCAATACATGGTGAAAAGTGAGGATTTTTCGGGGAAATCCAGCCCATTTCACTGCAGCATTCTCTTACCAGCGATATAACGTCTGATTTTTGCACTGATAATCAGCATTATTCTTACAAATCCGTGCGATTCTCTCGAAAAAAATGTGCTTCTACAATGATGTTCTGGAAGCATGTCCTGCTCTCCACAGTACTTCTCCGTATGCACGCATTGCTTTTTGGGCATGGAGATGCTATAGTAACGCTATCTTTGAATGAACGGGGGATCCGCACATGGAGATTCGAGTATTGCGGTACTTTTTGACGGTTGCCAGGGAAGAGGGAATCACCAGGGCTGCCCAGGCCCTGCACATCACCCAGCCCACCCTCTCCCGCCAGATATCTCAGCTGGAGGAAGAAGTGGGCGTAAAGCTCTTTGACCGAAGCAAAGGGAAGCTGAGGCTCACCAATGAGGGGCTGCTGCTCTGCCGCCGGGCGGAGGAGATCCTGGCGCTGGTGGACAAGACGGAAAGAGAACTGATCCGGCAGGAGGCGGAACTGGAGGGCGTGATCAGCATCGGAAGCGGGGAACTCTCCTCCGTGGATGTGCTGGGGGATCTGTGTGCCTCCTTCCATGAGAAGTATCCCAAGGTCCGGTTTGATCTCTACACCGCCACCGCAGATGTGGTACGGGAGCGGATTGAACGGGGCGTGACGGATGTGGGACTATTACTGGAGCCGGTAGACATGGAAAAGTTTGCCTTTCTGCGGCTGAAAACCCGGGAGCGCTGGTGTGTCCTCATGAGAGCGGATGATCCGCTGGCCTGCAGGGATAAGATCACCGTAAAGGAACTGGAAAACCTTCCCCTTTGCCTTCCCAGACGACTGAACGTGCAGAGTGAGGTAGCGGTCTGGTTTGGAGATGCCTTTCCCCATCTGAACGTAGTCTTCACCTCCAACCTCTCCACCAACGCAGCGATCATGGCCATGAAGGGAATCGTATACCCGCTGGTAATCGATGGCTCTGTTCCCCTGCTGGACACAAAGAAGCTGGTCAGCATTCCCCTTTGCCCGGAACTGACGGCTACCAGTGTGCTGGCCTGGAAGAGGGAACAGCCCTTTGGCCGGGCGGCGGAGAGATTCATCCAGTTCGCCAAATGCTTTTTAGGCATGGATAGCACATACAATCCAGGCAATTGATATACCCCCGTAAATCCGCTATAATAACAGCGCAGGAACAGACATTCCTGCGCTGTTTTTGTTAAAGACAGTCAAAGAAAGGAAGAAAGAAATGAAAACAAAGAAAGCAATGGCCATGATCCTGGCGGCGGTACTGACTCTCTCCGTCACCGCCTTTGTAAGCGGAGATGATTCTGCAGAAGAAACC